>NZ_CP029356.1:332500-645000 GCF_003130795.1 Azospirillum thermophilum | reverse complement strand
GCGCCGCTTCCTCTGCGGTGCCGCCCAGGCCGCCGCCCTGCCCTTCATCCTGGCGCTGATGACCGCCCAGTGGCTGGGCGTCTTCGTCAGCTACATGCTGCTGTCCGGCGAGGAGGCGAGCTTCCTTCAGGAGGTCGTCACCCTCCTCGGAGTCTATGTGGTGATCAACATCGCCACGCTGGTCATCGCGGTCGCCGCGAAATGGCTGATCATCGGCCGGACCAAACCGGGGCGCTACCCGCTGTGGGGCGTCTATTACTACCGCTGGTGGCTGGTCCAGCGCTTCATCAGCCTGCTGCACCTGAAGTGGTTCCAGGGCTCGCCGCTGATGCGGGTGTTCCTGCGTATCCTCGGCGCCCGCGTCGGCGACGACGCGCTGATCGGCGAGTTCGAGTCCGGTGCCGTCGATCTGGTGAGCATCGGGCGCGGCGCCGCCATCGGCGGCAAGGTCAAGATGGCCAACGCCGAGGTGGTCGGCAATGAGCTGATCATCGGCACGATCGAGATCGGGGACGATGCCTATATCGGCACCTCCTGCGTCATCGGCCATGACGCCGTCGTCGGCAAGGGGACCGAGCTTGCCGACCTCACGGCGCTGCCGGCCGGCGCCCGCACGGGCGAGTATGAGCTGTGGGACGGCTCGCCGGCCCGCCGCACCGGCATGGTCGACCGCGAGGCCCTGCCCGAGCAGGCGACCGCCGGCAAACTGCGCAAGGCCATGCAGACGGTGATCTACGCGGTGGCCGTACTGGGCCTGCCGCCGATCGGCCTGATCCCGATCTTCCCGGCCTTCTACCTGTTCGACAAGCTGGACGGCATCATCGGGTCGGCGCTCGGCGTCAATTACCTCTACTACCTGCCGGTGATCGCCTGGCCGACCGCCATGATGCTGGTGGCGGCGACCGTCCTGCTGATCGCCGCGGTGCGCTGGATCCTGCTGCCGCGCGTCAAGGAAGGCTCCTACTCCGTCCATAGCTGGTTCTATGTGCGCAAGTGGGTGGTCGCCCTGTCCACCGAGGTGATGCTGGAGACCCTGAGCTCGCTCTACGCCACGGTCTACATGCGGGCCTGGTACCGGCTGATGGGGGCGAAGATCGGCCGCGACGCCGAGATCTCGACCAACCTCGCCGGCCGCTACGATCTCGTCGAGATCGGGGAGAAGTGCTTCATCGCCGATGAGGTGGTGCTGGGCGACGAGGATGTCCGGCGCGGCTGGATGCGGCTGAAGAAGGTCAAGACCGAGGCGCGCGTCTTCGTCGGCAACGACGCCGTCGTTCCTCCGGGGGCGCTGATCCCGACCGGCTCGCTGATCGGCATCAAGTCGAAGCCGCCGGCCAATGCCGAGATCGGCGCCGGCGACACCTGGTTCGGCAGCCCGCCGATCAAGCTGCCGGTCCGCCAGAAGTTCGACAACGTCGCGGCCAACTGGACCTTCGAACCGTCCAGGGCCCGGCGCTTCGGCCGCGCGGTGTTCGAAGCCTTCAGCCTGTCGATGCCGACGATGCTGTTCATCACCTTCGGCACGCTGGCGGTGGAGCTGTTCGCCCCGGCCATCCTCGACGGCCGCTACGGCAGCTTCCTGCTGGAGTTCATTGCGGTCAGCGTCGCCATCCCGCTCGCCATGGTGCTGGCGGTGGTGCTGACCAAGTGGGCGCTGATGGGCCGCTACACCCCGACGATGAAGCCGATGTGGTCCTGGTGGGCGATGCGGACCGAGGCGGTGGCGGTGCTCTACTGGGGTCTGGCCGGCAAGGTCCTGCTCGATCACCTGCGCGGCACGCCGATGCTGCCCTGGATGCTGCGGCTGTTCGGGACGAAGTTCGGCAAGGGCGTCTTCATGGACAGCACCGACATCACCGAATTCGACTGCGTGTCGGTCGAGGATTTCAGCGCGGTGAACGCCCTGTCCGCCCTGCAGACCCACCTGTACGAGGACCGGGTGATGAAGGTCGGGCGCGTCGCGGTCGGCAAGGGCGTGACCGTCGGCGCCGGCGCCACCGTGCTGTACGACACCCATGTCGGCGACTATGCCCGCCTCGGCCCGCTGACGCTGGTGATGAAGGGCGAGGAGATCCCGGCCCATACCGAGTGGGTCGGCGCCCCGGCCGAACCGGCCATGTCCATGGACCATGGCGACGGGACGATGAAGGCCGCCGCCTAGGGACCATCACGGGCGCTGGCGGACTGCCGCAACGGGGGCACCCGGCAAGTCGCCGCAGCGCCCCCGTTCCCGTTGTGTCCCGGCCCAGGGGGTGTATAACGGGGGCCAAGCGCGGCCCCTGCCCCTTTTCGCCGATCACGCCATGTGCGATCTCGTCATGCACGGGTTCGGCGAGCGGGGCGGCATCCGTCAGCACCGTCTCAAGAGGAACGCCCAATGCCCGACGACATCAGCAGCCCCGCCCGCGGCGCCACCGGCCTGTTTCCGCTGGCGAAGGACGAAACGCCGTACCGCAAGCTCTCCTCCGACCATGTCTCCGTCGTCGAGTTCGACGGCGAGGAAATCCTGAAGGTCGAACCGGAAGGGCTGCGCCTGCTGGCCGAGGCTGCGTTCGCCGACATCAACCACCTGCTGCGTCCGGGCCACCTCGCCCAGCTCCGCAAGATCCTCGACGATCCGGAGGCCTCGGCCAACGACCGCTTCGTAGCGCTCGACCTGCTGAAGAACGCCAACATCGCCGCGGCCGGTACGCTGCCGATGTGCCAGGACACCGGCACCGCCATCGTCATGGGCAAGAAGGGCCGCCGGGTCTGGACCAAGGGTGCCGACGAGCAGGCCCTGTCCGAGGGGGCCCGCGACGCCTACCTGAAGCGCAACCTGCGCTACAGCCAGCTCGCCCCGATCTCCATGTACGAGGAGAAGAACACCCGCAACAACCTCCCCGCCCAGGTGGAGATCTATGCGGAGGGCGAGGACGCCTACAAGTTCCTGTTCATGGCGAAGGGCGGCGGATCGGCCAACAAGACCTTCCTGCATCAGGCCACCCCGTCGGTCCTGGCGCCGGACCGGCTGCTGAAGTTCCTCGAGGACAAGATCCGCTATCTCGGCACCGCGGCCTGCCCGCCCTACCACCTTGCCATCGTGATCGGCGGCCTGTCGGCCGAGCAGAATCTGAAGACGGTGAAGCTGGCTTCGGCCCGATACCTGGACGGCCTGCCCACCCAGGGCGGCGAGGATGCGCATGCCTTCCGTGACCTGGAGATGGAGGCCGAGGTCCACAAGCTGACCCAGGCCATGGGCATCGGCGCCCAGTTCGGCGGCAAGTACTTCTGCCACGACGTGCGCGTCATCCGCCTGCCGCGCCACGGCGCCTCGATGCCGATCGGCATCGGCGTGTCCTGCTCGGCCGACCGTCAGGCGGTGGGCAAGATCACCAAGGACGGCATCTTCCTGGAACAGCTCGAGACCGATCCGGCGAAGTATCTGCCGGAGATCACCGCCGACCAGCTCTCGGACGAGGTCGTGAAGATCGACCTCAACAAGCCGATGAGCGAGATCCGTGCGACTCTCAGCCAGTATCCGATCCGCACCCGCCTGTCGCTGACCGGCCCGCTGATCGTCGCCCGCGATCTGGCGCACGCCAAGCTGCGCCAGCGTCTGGACGGCGGCGAGGGGCTGCCGGACTATTTCAAGAACCACCCGATCTACTATGCCGGGCCGGCCAAGACTCCGGAGGGCTACGCCTCGGGCTCCTTCGGTCCGACCACGGCCGGACGCATGGACAGCTTCGTCGACCAGTTCCAGGCGGCGGGCGGCTCCATGGTCATGCTGGCCAAGGGCAACCGCAGCCCGGAGGTGACCGCGGCCTGCCAGAAGCACGGCGGCTTCTATCTCGGCTCGATCGGTGGAGCCGCCGCCCGGCTGGCCCAGGACTGCATCAAGAAGGTGGAGTGCATCGAGTATCCCGAACTCGGCATGGAAGCCATCTGGCGCATCGAGGTGGAGGATTTCCCGGCCTTCATCATCGTCGACGACAAGGGCAACGACTTCTTCAAGGAGTTGAAGCTCGCGTAAGGCCCAGGCGCCGCCCTCCCAAGGGGGGGCGGCGCCGGTCCGTCCGCGATGCCCCGTGCATGATGACACCCGAAGAAATCCAGGCGCGCGTCCTCTATCGCGACGCGCTGATGCTGATCCTCGACAAGCCGGCGGGGCTGCCGGTCCATGCCGGACCGGGCGGCGGTCCGAATCTGGAGCGCTACTTCAGCGCCTTGCGCTTCGGCCTGCCGAAACCGCCGGCGCTCGCCCACCGGCTGGACCGCGACACCTCCGGCTGCCTGATCCTGGGACGGCACCCCAAGGCCCTGCGCAAGCTCGGCATCCTGTTCCAGGACGGCAAGGTCGACAAGACCTACTGGGCGGTGGTCGCCGGCTCCCCACCGACCGACGCCGGCCGGATGGAGTGGCCCTTGAAGAAGGTCAGCAACCGCACCGGCGGCTGGCGGATCGTCACTGCCGAGGACGGGCAGGCGGCGGTGACAGACTATGTGGTGCGCGGCCGCGGCAATGGGACCACCTGGCTGGAACTGACGCCGCACACCGGCCGGACCCACCAGATCCGCGTCCATTGCGCGGCGCTCGGCTGCCCGCTGCTTGGCGACCCGCAGTATGGCGGGCCGGACGGGCAGCCGCTGCACCTGCATTCCCGCGCAATCTCCCTGCCGCTCTACCCGAAGCGGGAGCCGGTCGGTGCGACCGCTCCCGTTCCGGAGCACATGCAGGCGGCACTGGAAGCCTGCGGCTATCGGGAGGAGGCGGGCGCCTGACCGGCTGCCTGCTCCACGCTCCCCCCTGCGGTGGGGATTACGCCCGGTAGGTCGCGCGGTCGCGATCGGTTTCCGGCTCGTGCACCAGATAGCCGACGGCACCGGCGACGGCGGCGATCAGCACATGCAGCCACACGTCGTTGCCATGCAGCGGGACGAGGCCGAACAGGGTGTTCAGACCCGGGATGATGCCCATGACCGCCAGCAGGATGTAGAGAACCGCGACCGTCCGCAGATAGCCGCGGGAGGCCAGACGGCCGGAGAAATAGGCGAAGAACGCCCACAGCCCGAAGGCCAGGTGAACGATGTTGTGCAGCACGTTCACCGGGAACAGGCCGAGCAGAAGGCCATGGAACGAGTCGATCGCCAGCGTGTCGCCGGCCGCCGGCGGGCTGAGCATCGAGGGAATGAATCCGAGCAGGCCGACGGCCGTGAAGACCACGGCGAAGACCAACGTCACGTTACGCCACCACATCGGGTTTCTCCATAGGGCTGGGCCTGGGTGTACTTCGCTTTCTCCAACACCGGGGCGTGCAGGGTGTTCCGCCCCCCGCCGGGCGACGCAACACGAATTCGCGGCGGAGGCGCTGTGCCTCATGGCGATTCCGCAGCCGTCCGGGCAGGATGGGGTAAACCAGCACGACAGGAAGGGGCCGCAAGGTGCCGATCGACAGCACCACCGCCAGTTGGATGACGCTGCGCTACCGGATCGCGCTGGCGATCGTCGCCATCTCCACCCTCGCCGGTTTCCTGATGACCGAGCGGGTGATCGGCCAGCACGAGACGATGCTGGAGATCGTGAACATCTCCGGCCGGCAGCGCATGCTCTCGCAACGCACCGCGCTGCTGGTGGAGCGGCTGGTGCATGTGACGGGCGAGACGGAGCGGCTGCAGGTCATCGCCCTGCTGACGGAGGCGACCGACATGCTGGAGCAGGGCCACCGGCGCCTGACCGATCCGGCCTCCGGCAAGCAGGCGGCGAGCCCGCTGCGCAGCCTCTATTTCGCCGGGCCCGATCCGCTGAACGACCGGGTGCTGTCCTACATCGCCGCGCTTCGCGCCGCGGCCGCCAGCCCGGAGAGCTTGCGCCCCGAAGACGCCGTCCGCATCACCGGCGAAGCACTCGGCCCCCTGCTCGCCCGGCTGGAGGAGATGGTGGCGCGCTATCAGGAGGATGGCGAGGCGGGCTTCCAGATGCTCCATCGCCTGGGCCTTCTCGCGCTGTTTCTGACCCTGACCACGCTGGCGGTCGAGGCGGCGGTCATCTTCGGCCCGATGGTGCGCCACGTGCAGCGCCAGTTCGCCGAGATCGCCCGGATGGCGGAGTCGCTGGAGCGTGCCAACGCCACGCTGGAACAGCAGGTGCAGGAGCGCACGGCCGAACTGCGCACGGCGAAGGACGCCGCGGAGGGCGCGCATGTCGCGAAGTCCCGCTTCCTCGCCCACGCGAGCCACGACCTGCAGCAGCCCCTGCAGGCCATCCGCATGTTCACCGGCATGCTGGAACGCCAGCCGCAGACCCCGAAGGCGGCCGCCGTCCTCGCCGACCTGCGCGGCGCCCAGCGATCCATGGGCGCCCTGCTGAACTCGATCCTCGAAATCTCCAAGCTGGAATCGGGGGTGGTCGAGCCGGTCGTCGCCCCCACCCCGCTCGGCCCGTTGTTCGAGCGGCTGGAGGCCGAGTTCGGCGTTCTGGCCGATGCCAAGGGGATCGGGCTGCGGGTGGTGCCGACCTCGGCCAGCGTCCTCAGCGATCCGGCCCTGCTGGAGCGAATCCTGCGCAACCTGATCGCCAACGCGGTCCGCTATACCGAAAGCGGCGCCGTGCTGGTCGGCTGCCGGCGGCAGGCCGGCCGGCTGCGCATCGACGTGTGCGACACCGGCCGCGGCATCGCCGAGCCCGATCGTCGCCGCATCTTCGAGGAGTTCATCCAGTTGGAGCGGCCCGACCGCGACCGTAGCGAGGGGATCGGGCTCGGCCTCGCCATCGTCGACCGGCTCGCCCGGCTGCTCGGCCACGGGCTGTCGGTCCGCTCGGTCGTCGGTCGCGGCTCCACCTTCTCGGTGACGGTGCCGCTGACGTCAGACGAGCCTGCCGCGGCCTGATTCCTTGACCAGCAGCACGGCCTGGGTGCGGCTGCCGACGCCCAGCGCCTTCAGCACGCCGGTGACGTGGGTCTTGACGGTGGAGATGTTCAGCCCCAGCCGCTCGCCGATCTCCTGGTTGGACAGGCCCTTGGCCAGCAGGTCGAGGACCTCGAGCTGCCGGCGGGTCAGCCCGTCGAAGACCGAAGGCGCCACCTTCGCCGGCTGGGCGGTGGGCGCCGCGATGCCGAGCACCGGCGGCACATAGGAGCCGCCGGCCAGCACCAGCCGCAGGATGTTCAGCACCAGCACGTCGTCGGTCGACTTCGGGATGAAGGCGCGCACCCCCAGCGACAGGACGGCGCGCATCTCCTCCGGCGAATCGACCATGGAGAAGACGACCACCGGAATCGGCGCGACGCGGTTCACCAGATCCGCGACGTCGTCCAGGCCGTTCAGTCCGGGCATCCGCAGATCCATCACGATCAGGTCGAAGGATTCGCCGCCGTCCAGGAAAGTGCGGACCTGGGCGAAGCTGGTCGCCGCGGTGACCGCAACCTGTTCGTCCAGTTCGCCCACGAGGTGCGTAAGACCACTTCGAACAATGGAATGATCGTCGGCGATCAAAACGTGCATGAAGGGACCCGGGCGTCGATTCTGTTCGTCACGACAACCTCATACGCTGCCTTAGGGCGTCTTGCCACCCCCGAAGCGCAACGTCGGAACAGGAATGCAAAAAAGCCGCGCAAACGCCGGCAGGGCGCCGCTTTCGCGACGCCCTGCCCGAAGATAATTGCTCAGGATCGATCCCGGCCGCGTCACGACACCCGGATCAGGATCTGGGCACGGCGGTTCGACGGCTCGCGCACGTTCGGACCGGTCTGGGTCATGAGCTGCGATTCGCCCTTGCCCTCGACCGTGATCTGGGTGGCGGTGACGCCCTTGGCGATCAGGGCGCGGCGCACCGCCTCGGCACGGCGCAGCGAGAGCTTCTGGTTATAGGCCGGCGCTCCCGACGTGTCGGTGTGGCCGATCACATGGATGCCGACCGCCCGCACCTGGCCGGCCGCCGCCGCCGCATCACCGATGATCTTGTCGGACGCCGGCGTGATGTTCGCCTTGTCCCAGTCGAAGAAGACGAGATACTCGGTCTGCGGCCGCTGCTGCTCCATCGGGGCCGCCGGGGCCGTGGCCACCGCCGGCATCGCACGTGCCGGCGCACCGAAGCTGTAGCGCAGGCCGGCCATGATGGTGTGGTTGCGGTACTCGCCCTTCGACGTCACCGGACCCAGGTCGAAATCGGGATCGAGCGTGGCGAAGTACCGATAGTCGATGGTCAGCGCCAGATTGTCGGTCATGCTGTAGGCGGCGCCGACGATGCCCTGATAGGCGAAGACCCAGTCCTTGTCGCTGACGCCGTTCAGATGCTGGCGAACCTGCGCGATACCGGCGCCGAGGCCGATATAGGGGGTCACCGGCGTGCCGGTGTTGAAGTCATAGAGCGCGTTGCCCATGAAGGCGATCGAGCTGGTCTTGCCGCTCAACCCGTTCAGCGCGGGATTGGAGCTCTGCGTCTCCTTGACCGAGTTGCGCCACCGCCAGGCGAACTCCAGCTCCGCGCGGAGCCCCATCGCGGAGGCGTAGCCGGCGGTCAGGTTGCCGATGCCGCCGAGCTTGAACTTCTCGGTCAAGCCGCTCCCGACGGTGGGATAGTCGCTGAGGTCCGCGTCTTCGGTCCAGTTCACGCCGGCGCCCGCGCCGACATAGAAGCCTTCGGGAGCGGCCATCGCAGTGGTCGGCACAAGGATGGCGAGGGCCGTGCCGAAAAGAATGCCACGTCGTGTCATGTTCTTTGTCCCCATGCTTGACGGCGGCGGCGCGTCGCGCTTCCCGGAAAGCTACGCACCGGCTTTGCAGCGCGTCAGACCAAACCGAAAGTTGTTTTCCCCTTAGCGAAGCGACCTTCGCCATGCTGGAAACGCGGGTTTCGGGCGACAGTTCCAAGGGCGGGGCCGGGAGCCGGGCAAAACCCATGATTGAGAGATAAAAACGCCACGGCGGTCCCGCAACAGGGCCATTGTCAGTAGGCTCCCGCTGTTGCAATTTTGCAATCCAGCTTTCGGAGGACCGGACGGCATGAACAGCCCGCAGGAAGACGCCCTGACCTTTCCCTTCGCCGACCCGCCGCAATCCGGCCGGGCCGTCGAGGTCGCGCCGGGCGTGCTGTGGATCAGGCTGGCCCTGCCCTTCCGGCTGGACCATGTGAATGCCTGGGCGCTCGACGGCGGCGAGGAAGGCTGGACGCTCGTCGATACGGGGCTCGACGACCCCCGCACCCGTCAGGCCTGGGAGGAGCTGCTGGAGGGTGGGCTGGCCGGCCGGCCGGTCCACCGCATCATCGCGACGCACTTCCATCCCGATCATATCGGCCTCGCCGGCTGGCTGACGAACCGTACCGGGGCCGGGTTCGCCACTTCCCTGACGGAATGGCTCTATGCGTCGCTGCTCAGCGCCGGCACCTCGCCGGCGCTGGACGCGGCGACGGAGCGGTTCTACGAACGGGCCGGCCTCGACTCCGATACCCGGGGCGCGCTGCTCGCCCGGCGCAACGCATACCGCAAGGCGGTGCCGCATGTGCCGGTGGTGATGAGCCGGCTGCGGGCGGGCGACAGGCTGACGGTGGGCGGTGCGGACTGGCAGGTGCTGATCGGGGCGGGCCACACGGCCGAGCCGGTCTGCCTGTACAGCGAAGCGGCGGGGCTGCTCATCCCCGGTGACCAGCTCCTGCCGAGCATCAGCCCGAACATCAGCGTCTGGCCGTCGGAGCCGGACGCCGACCCGCTGGCCGACTATCTCGGCAGCTTCGCCCAGCTTCGCGCCCTGCCGGAGGAGACGCTGGTCCTGCCGTCGCACGGCCTGCCGTTCCGCGGCTTGCGGGCGCGGCTCGACGAGCTCGGCGCCCACCACGAGGAGCGGCTGGCGGACGTGCTGGAGTTCTGCTCCACCGGGCGGACGGCGGTCGAGGTGGCGGCGATGCTGTTCCGGCCGGATCTCGACACCCACCAGATGGTCTTCGCCATGGGAGAGACCATCGCGCACCTGAACCACCTCTGGCGCGATGGCCGGCTGACCCGCCGGCTGCGGGAGGATGGGGTCGACGTCTACCGGCGGGCCGGCTGAGCGGTCAGGCCTCGGCCACCGCCTCGAACTGTTGGGAGTCGAGCAGGGCGGAGACCGACAGGGTCTTCAGCGTCTTGGGGTCGTCGATCCGCTTGAGCTGGGCGTGCTGCGTGCCCATCCCGTCCTTGCGGACGGCGATCACCTCCCAGATGCCTCCGCCGGGGCCGAGCTTCCGGAACAGTTGACCTTCGGCAACGTCGCGCTTCCTGCGCATGAGCACTCTCCAAAACCCTGGAACCCGATCCTCGGCACGCCGCGGTCCACCGGATACGACGGTCACAGGATGCCGCAGCGCACACGCCATTCAAACACCAAACCGACGGGATAAGGCGAGTGTCGGTTGTGAGACACGGGGCAAGCGGCGGCTGATCGTTGCCTCTTCGCAACAAAGGCTCTGATCGGCCTACTGCCACCACCCGAAGGGGCAGCCCCGAAGAGTCTCCCCGCCGCCTTGAAAGCGAGGCGGAACAAACCTTGGTCTGCGGGGTTTGTGTAGGTCATGAAGACCGATCACGACGTGCTCGTTCTCGCGACTCGCCTGGTGGATGAACTGGGAGAGGCCGCGGTCCGCATCAGCCGGGTTCGCCTCGTCGAACTCACGGCTGCAAACAACATTCGGGCAGCGGCCTTCTGGCGCGATGTGACGCGCACGGCCGAGAAGCTGCTGGCCGAACGACCTTCCATGATCGCGACCGTCACGAAGAGACCGGGGCCGGTCGGCGACCATGCCATGACCTGATGACGGCGGCCGGCAGTCCGACGCTTTCTCCGGAAGGCCGTGCCAATCGGCATAGGGGGCGACCCGAGAAGGTCGCACCCCTGCCACACCACCCGGCATGCGGGTCCGCACCGGGCGGTTCGGGGGATTGAGGTCATGCGAGCCTGGGCAGTCCGAGTTGGTCTGCCCATTTGATGGTGAGGACTGCATTGAGAAGCTTGCCGCTGTTGCCCCACCAGCGTCGGCCATTGGCCGCGATTTGTTGGGCGACGGCGGGCTTGGCCCCTCTGGCCGTCAGTTCCCGGAAGATGGTCTTCCCCCGCTTCCACTGCTTGAGCTGAATGGCCCGCAGCCGGTGGCGTATCCATTCGTCCAGCGTTCGCCGGACCTTTGGAGTTTGCGCCAGTCGGAAGTAGGCTTTCCAGCCCAGCAGGAAATCGCGCAGCCTCGCCACCACCGCGGCCATCGACCGTCCCGTCAGCCGGGGCGTCAGGTCGCGGATGTGGTCCTTGAACGCCGTGATCGCCTTGTCGGCGACCCTCCGCCTGACCTCTCCCTTCGGTCCGGCCCAGAAGGCATAGCCGAGGAATTTGCGGCCGAAGACGGGGGCCACGGCGCTCTTGGCTTCGTTCACCGTCAGGTGCAACCGGCCATGGAGGCGCCGCAGCAGGGCCATCACCCGCTCTCCCGCCCGACGCGACCGCACATGGACGTTGCAGTCGTCGGCGTAGCGGCAGAAGGCATGGCCCCGGCGTTCCAGTTCCTTGTCCACCTCGTCCAGGATCAGATTGGCCAGCAGCGGCGACAGCGGTCCCCCTTGCGGGGAACCCGTCCGACGCCGTGCGACCGCCCCATCGTCCTCCATGACGCCGGCATCCAGGTAGGCCCGCACCAGCCGGATGATGGCCGGGTCCGGGACCCTCTTGGACAGGCGGTCGATCGGAAGGTCATGGTCGATCCGGTCGAAGAACTTCTCCAGGTCCACATCCACGACGATCCGCCGGCCGGACTGCACGAAGCTTTGCGCCGCAAGGACGGCGTCGTGCGCACTCCGGCCGGGACGGAAGCCGTAACTGTGGTCGCTGAAGCCGGGATCGAGGATCGGCTGGAGAACTTGCAGCATCGCCTGTTGGATCAGGCGGTCCGTCACCGGGGGAATGCCGAGTTCGCGCTCGCCACCCCCAGGTTTCGGGATCATCACGCGACGCACCGGCTGCGGCCGGTACGTCCCCTCCCGCAGGCTGTCGCGGATCGCCGGCCAGCGGCTCTTCAGCAGTGCGGCGGTCTGGTCGATGTCCAGGCCGTCCACTCCCGCTGCACCCCCGTTGGCCCGCACCTTCCTCAACGCTCGCAGAAGGTTCTCTCGCGCCAGGACCGCATCCAGCAGCCCCGGCCCCATGGCGTCCGTGTCCCGGCGCGGGCGCTCGGCTTCGTCAAGACGGGCCTCCGGACGGGCTTCACCCGTCCTCCTCTCCCGCCTCCCGGATCGCTCCGGCATCTGACGCATGGCCTCACGCATCGTCGGGTGGACTCCATTCTCCCTCGTTCGGCCCTTCGGTCCGGCTCGCGCCTCGCCTACTATGGCCTCTGCTGACTTCCCGCTCCGGCTCGACGCCGTCGCCCTTTCAGGCGCAAGGCGGGATCTCCCCAGGTAAGAACGCGTTCCTTCGCTGCACGACCGCCGGATTTACGCCACCGACCCTTGGTCACAAGAGCTTCGCGGTTCCATGCCCGCTCGCCCTGGTCGGCACCGCCTCATATCCGGTTCTTGTTCATCGGCCCGCAGCTGCGATCCACGCTTCCTTCCCACGGTCGGTTGCCCTTCCGCAGTTGCGCTTCTCTTCGTTCGCCGTGACCAGCTTACGGAGGGACTTACACCCTCAAGAACGCGCCCATGCTGGGCGCACACGGAAAAGGGGCCGGCGGTCGCCCGCCAGCCCCTTCGCACGTCCGGCTGTCCCGGCGCCGCGCGGCGTTCCCGCTCCTTACTTGACCTGGGCGTACTGACCGTTGTTCCAGCGATACCAGACGTAGGCCGGCTTGGTCAGGTCGCCCTTGGCGTCGAAGTCGATCTTGCCGACGGCAGTGTCGAAGGTGGTCTTGTGCAGGACCTCCGCGACCTTGGCGGCATCGGTCGACTTCGCGGCGTTGGCGGCCTGCGCCCACACCTGCAGGGCGGCGTAGGTGTAGAGGGTGTAGCCCTCCGGCTCGTAGCCGGCCTTGCGGAACTTCTCCACGGCGCCCTTGGCTTCCGGCATCTCGCGCGGATCGGGACCGAAGGTCATCATGGTGCCCTCGCCGGCCGGGCCGGTGATCGACCAGTACTCGTTGGTCACCAGCGCGTCGCCGGAGATGATCGGGGCGTTCAGGCCCTGATCCTTCATCTGACGGGCGATCAGGCCGGCCTCGGTGTGGTAGCCGCCGATGTAGACGGCCTGGATGTTCTCCTGCTTCAGCTTGGACACCAGGGCCGAGTAGTCCTTCTCGCCCGCGGTGTAGGCCTCGTAGATCTTCTCCTTCTGGCCGCCGGCGTTCAGCGCCTTCTGCGTCTCGTCGGCCAGCCCCTTGCCGTAGGCCGACTTGTCGTGAAGGATGGCGATGTTCTTGCCCTTGAAGTTGTCGAGCAGATACTTGCCGGCGATGACGCCCTGCTGGTCGTCACGGCCGCAGACGCGGAAGACGTTCTTCAGGCCCTGCTCGGTCAGCTTCGGGTTGGTGGAGGCCGGGGAGATCTGCAGGATGCCTTCCTCGGCATAGACCTGCGAGGCCGGGATCGAGGAACCGGAGCAGAAATGCCCGGCCACGAACTTCACGCCGGCCTTGGCGAGCTGGTTGGCCACGGCCACCGCCTGCTTCGGATCGCAGGCGTCGTCACCCACCTCGACCTTGACCTTCTGCCCGAGCACGCCGCCCGCCGCGTTGATGTCGGCGACCGCCTGCTCCAGACCCTTCTTCATCTGCTCGCCGAACGCGGCATACTGGCCCGTGATCGGACCAGCGACCGCCACAGTGATGTCGGCCTTGGCGGCCGTGGCGGACAGAGCCGTCGCGGCGACGGCGGCGAGAAGGGACAGCTTGAGTTTCATGGGTATTCTTGCTCCCTGTTGTGAGTGGTCCCTGTCGTACGTAGTCCCCCGGGCCCTTCCGGGCCTCTGCCGCCGGGTCACCCTCCGGCGGTTTATCGCTTACTATACGCTGACTTCCGCGTAAGAGAACAGGATTGCCGGAGCCGCCGCCGATTCAATTCTTCGGCGGCAGCCGGACGCGGCCATCACTATTCGGCAAGTGCTCCGCCCGATTTCTCGCGCCAGCCAAACGGGCCGGAGCGCTCGTACAGCCACGGGTACTGCTGGACCATGCGGCGTGCGATGGCCATGCGGTAGGCGGTGAGGGTGATGGCGCCGATGATCAGCGTGTTCACCAGGAAGCCGGCCGGCGACAGCAGCGGCTCGCCGAACAGGCCGAACATCAGGAAGCGGTCGCCCAGGCCCAGCAGCACCGAATAGGCCACCGCCACCCACGCCGGCTTCCACCCCTCCGCCAGCGTCTGCCCGGTCAGGATGCCGCAGCCGCCGAACACCACAACCGTCAGGCCGATCAGCTCGGCAAGGCTCGACCCGAGAAGCGTCTCCATCTCAGTGCCCTCCCTCCAGATAGGCGGCCCGCACCTCCTCGTTGGCCAGAAGCTCCGCCCCCGTCCCGCTCAGCATGATCCGCCCCGTCACCATCACATAGCCGCGGTGCGCCAGCTTCAGCGCGTGGTAGGCGTTCTGCTCCACCATGAACACCGTCATCTTCTGCTCGCGGTTGATCTCCCGGATCGCCTGGAAGATCTGCTTGACGATCAGCGGCGCCAGACCCAGCGACGGCTCGTCCAGCAGCAGAAGCCGCGGCTGGCTCATCAGCGCCCGGCCGATCGCCAGCATCTGCTGCTCGCCCCCCGACATCGTCCCCGCCCGCTGGCCGATGCGCTCCTTCAGGCGCGGGAACAGCGTCAGGACCCGCTCCAGCTCCGTGGCGAAGCTGCCGGGCTTGGCCGTGATCGAGCCCATCTGCAGGTTCTCCAGCACCGTCATGCGCGGGAAGATCCGCCGCCCCTCCGGGCTCTGCGCGATGCCCCGCCGCACGATCTCGTGCGTCGGCAGCCCGGTGATGTCCTCGCCCTCGAACAGGACCCGGCCGCTGCGCGCCCGCGGGCTGCCGCAGATCGTCATCAGAAGCGTCGACTTGCCCGCCCCGTTGGCGCCGATCAGCGAGACGATCTCGCCCGACCCGATCTCGATGTCGACGCCCTTCAGCGCCTCGATCGCGCCGTAGAAGGTGTGTACCCCCGATACCCGAAGCATCGCCTCACGCCCCCTTTCCGGCTGCCGTCGTCCCGGCCGCCCCGCCCGTGTGGATGCCGCCGTTGTGGGCCCCGCTGGTGTTGGCGAGGTCCGCCGCCACCTCGGGCGGCAGCTCCTCGTCCTCCTCCTCGCCGAGATAGGCGCGGATCACCGCCGGATCGCTCTTCACCGCCGCCGGGTCGCCGTCGGCGATCTTCCGGCCATAGTCCAGCACCACCACATGGTCGGAGATGCGCATCACCACGCTCATGTCGTGCTCGATCAGCAGAACCCCGGTGCGCTGGCCCGACGGCGTGCGGGTGTCGCGGATGAAGGTCAGGATCTCCGCCAGCTCCGCCGACTCGCGCGGGTTCAGACCCGCCGCCGGCTCGTCCAGGCACAGCAGCACCGGCTCCGAGCACATGGCCCGCGCGATCTCCAGGCGGCGCTGCGCCCCGTAGGGCAGGTTGCCCGCCTCCCAGTCGGCGTACTCGGTCAGCCGCACCCGGTCGAGCCAGTATTTCGCCAGCTCCACCGCCTCGGCCTCCGCCTTGCGGTAGACCGGCAGCCCGAGCAGCCCGGCGATGGTGAAGCCCGAGGCGCGCAGCAGCTTGTTGTGCTGCGCCACGATCAGGTTCTCCAGCACGCTCATGCCGCCGAACAGCCGGATGTTCTGGAAGGTGCGCGCCACCCGCGCCTTCTGCGCGATGCGGTAGCCCGGCATGCGCTCCAGCAGGAACTCCCGACCGTCGGGATGGCGCAGCGTCAGCCGCCCCACCGTCGGGGTGTAGAAGCCGGTGACGCAGTTGAACAGCGTCGTCTTGCCCGCCCCGTTGGGGCCGATCAGCGCGGTGATCTCGCCGGCCCGCGCGGTGAAGGAGACGTCGTTGTTGGCCACCAGACCGCCAAAGCGCATGGTCAGGTGCTCGACGCTCAGCAGAGGCTTGTCGCCCGTCATCTCGCCCATCGTTTCCGGGGTCATCTCGCGGCTCGTCGTCCGGGCGCTCATCGCGCGGCTCCCGCCGAAGCGGCCTTCCTGCCGTGCAGCAGGATCGTCGGGTCCCGGTGGGCCAGCAGGCCGCGCGGGCGCCACAGCATGATCACCACCATGCCCATGCCGAAGGCCAGCATGCGGTAGTCGGCCAGCTCGCGGAACGCCTCGGGCAGGCCGATCACCAGCAGCGTCGCCACCACCACGCCGATCTGGCTGCCCATGCCGCCCAGAACCACGATGGCCAGGATGATCGCCGACTCGATGAAGGTGAAGCTCTCCGGGCTGATGAAGCCCTGGCGCGTGGCGAAGAAGGAGCCGGCGAAGCCGCCGAACATCGCGGCGATGGCGAAGGCCGCCAGCTTCATGTTGGTCCGGTTGATGCCCAGCGAGGCGCAGGCGATGTCGTCCTCGCGCAGCGCCTCCCAGGCGCGGCCCAGCGGCAGCTTGCGGATGCGCAGCGTGAACAGGTTGACCACCAGCGCCAGCACCAGGATCAGGTAGTAGAGGAAGATGATGCGGTGCAGCGAGGAGAACTCCAGCCCGAACATCTCGTGGAAGGCCAGCATGCCGTCGGCCGGCGTGCGCGAGAAGTCGGCGATGCCGAAGAAGCTCGGCCGCGGAATGCCCGAGATGCCGTTGGGGCCGCCGGTGAACTGGTACCAGTTGACCAGCACGATGCGGATGATCTCGCCGAAGCCCAGCGTCACGATGGCGAAATAGTCGCCGCGCAGCCGCAGCACCGGGAAGCCGAGCAGCACCCCCGACAGCGCCGCCAGCACGCCCGCCAGCGGCAGGCACAGCCAGAAGCTCAGCCCGAAGTAATGCGCCAGCAGGGCGTAGCTGTAGGCCCCCACCGCGTAGAAGGCGACGTAGCCGAGGTCGAGCAGCCCGGCCAGCCCGACCACGATGTTCAGCCCCCAGCCCAGCATGATGTAGGTCAGCAGCAGGATGCCGATGTCGACGAGCTGGCGGTTGGCCAGCGGCGTCAGCGGGAAGACCAGCGCCGCCAGGATGGCGATCGGGCCGATCCAGCGCGAGGCGTGCTGCACCTTGGCGGCGATGCGGTCCATGCGGCGGTCGCGCTCGGCCTGCGACAGCTTGGAGCGGTGGGTGGTCAGCGTCAGCAGGGCGCGCAGCGCGATGACGCCGCCGCCGGCGATCAGCACGACGCTGAGCATCTGGGTCGGCATCGGCAGGACGAAGCCGGCCGCCGCCGCCGCCAGCCCGAGCAGCAGCACCGGCAGCGCCAGCCCGCTGCGGATCAGCCCGAGGCCGAGGCGGCCGAGGAAGACCAGCGCCACCGCGGCGGCGACCTCGGCCGGCCGCGCCTCGAGCCCCAGCCCGGTCGGGCGGTCGACGGTGCGCAGGCCGATCATCGGCACGGTGAGCAGGAAGGCGACCAGCGCCGCCAGCGCCGACTCCCTGAGGAGCGCCGGCCAGTCGGCGGTCTCCGGCCGCGAGGCGGAAGCGGGGGCGGACACGGCCGGGGAGGAGGCGGGAGTGGAGGGATTGCTGCTCATGCTCTCACACCTTCTCGATTTCCGGCCGGCCGAGCAGGCCGGTGGGGCGGAAGATCAGGACGAGGACGAGGATGGAGAAGGTGGCGACGTCCTTCCACTCCGAGCCGACATAGCCCGACCAGAAGGCCTCGATGAAGCCGATGACGACGCCGCCGAGCATGGCGCCGGGCAGCGAGCCGATGCCGCCGAGCACGGCGGCGGTGAAGGCCTTCACCCCGGCGAGGAAGCCGATGTAGAAGTCGATCACGCCGTAGATCAGCAGCACCATCATGCCGGCGACGGCGGCGAGTGCCGCGCCCATGACGAAGGTCAGGGAGATGATGCGGTCGACGTTGACGCCGAGCAGGCCGGCCATCTTCTTGTCCTGCTCGCAGGCGCGCTGGGCGCGGCCCAGCGAGGTGCGGTTGATCAGCATGGTGAAGCCGACCATCAGCGCCAGCGTGATGAGGATGGTGGCCAGCCGGACGTAGCTGACCGAGACGGCGCCGTCCATCAGGGTGAGGTTGCCCGGCAGGATGGGCTGCAGCGGCTTGGAGCGCGCGCCCTGGACGAGCTGGACGTAGTTCTGCAGGAAGATCGACATGCCGATGGCGGAGATCAGCGGCGCCAGCCGCGGCGAGGAGCGCAGCGGCCGGTAGGCGATGCGCTCGACCGTCCAGCCGTAGACGCTGGTGAACAGCATCGAGGCCAGCAGCATGACCAGCAGCGCCAGCGGCACCCAGGTGATGCCCAGCGCGCCGATGGCGAGAAAGGTGATCAGCGCCACGAAGGAGCCGATCATGTAAATCTCGCCGTGCGCGAAGTTGATCATCCCGATGATCCCGTAGACCATCGTGTAGCCGATCGCGATCAGGCCGTAAATCGCTCCAAGCGACAGCCCGTTGATCAGCTGTTGAAGAAAATATTCCATCGCCTCACCTCACCTTCTCAGAATCGAAGGCAGGGCGACGCGAGACGGGCATCCCGGCACACCGGTCACGCAACAGCCGCTCCCTGATCTCTTCGGGTCCGCCCATCGATCTGAGGGACCTTGATTTTTGCCATTCCGGAACGTTAGCCCAGCCGGTCGATCCCGGACAAGGCGCGCCGCTCCCTGTTGATTCCGGTAGTACCAGCCCCACAAAGTTTTGCAAGACAGATTTGTGTCCTGCGCATGGAACGGCCGCCACAGCGGCCGGAGCAGGTCAACCGGCAGGGAAGCGGAGGGCCGTCAGCAGCACCAGGGCGAGCGTGCCGGTCGCAGCACCCCACAGCAGGCTTCCCCGGGCAAGGGCGAAGGCCGCCAGTCCCGTTGCGGTGGCGATCAGGCGCGCGGCGAGGTCGGTCGCCTGCAGCGGCCCGATCGGCAGGACGATCATCCGGACCACGAGGCCGGACAGCAGCGCATAGGCGACGCAGGCGGTCCAGCGGAAGAGCAATCCGTTGGGGTCGATTCGACCCGCGAGCGCCACGCCGAGGGCCCGCGGCAGATAGGTGACGATGGCCGACGCGACGAGCGCGCCCCACACTGCCGCCGCGTCGTTCACCGGCGCCGCTCCAACAGCAGATCGACCGCGAAGGCGGCGGTTCCGGCGGCCAGCCCGGTGACGAGCAGCCCGTAGCCGGGAAGGACCAGATGCATCAGCGGACCGGCAACCGCCCCGAAGGCCAGCGCCAGCACCTTCGCCCGCTGCCGCAGGTCCTGCGCGAACAGCAGCAGGAAATAGAGCGGATTGAGGAACACGAGGCCGAGCGTGACCGGTGCCGGCAGCAGGCCGGCGGCGAAGAACCCCACCGCGGTCGCCAGCATGGTCACCAGCCAGAGCGTGCCGGCATAGCCGAAGAACCAGGCCATGCGGTCCTCCTCCGCGATCTGCGGCAGGCGCCTGAGGCCGTTGGCCCAGGAGGTGACGGCGATGACATGGGCAAGCGCGTAGGTCTGCCAGGCCGGCGCCCGGTGGCGCTTCAGCAGGGGAACCAGCGTGACGCTCATCGGCATGAGCCGGGCATTGGTGAGGGCGACGGCAAGGGTGATGGCGACCACGGACGCGCCGACCGCGCTCATCTCGACCAGCGCCACCTGCCCCGGCAGCGCCCAGCTCGTCGCGGTGGAGACCAGCCCTTCCAGCAGGCCGAAGCCGCTTTCGCTGACCAGGGACCCGAAGCCGATGTAGCTGGCGAAGAGGACCAGGGCGGGCATGCCCAGCGCCTCACGGACGGCCGAGCGCCATGCCGCCCCCCGCCGCGTCTCTCCCCGGTCAGCCACGCATGTCCTCCCCGCTGCCCTGCCCTTTGCCTATACGGGAGAACGGCCGGCCGGAGATCCGCCGCCTCGTCGGGTGGGGCATGCGTACCATACAGGCCCCGGCAAGAACGGAGAGCCAGGGTGCGGACACGAAACGGCCCCACCCGCCGGGCGGATGGGGCCGGTCGATGGCAGCGGCCGGAGCGGCAGCGGCGCAGACGGATCAGCGCTTGATGTTCGCGGCGACGGTCTGGCTGTCGGGTGCCGCGGCGACCTTCTTCGCCGGAGCCTTGGCGGGCGCCTTGGCCGGCTTGCCTTTCGCCGGAGTCGCCTTGGCGCTGCTGCGCGGCGGAGTGGCCTGCGCGACATCGAAGGCCGGATCCGGCGTGCTGACGAGCTTGACGTCGCACAGCGGCTTGGACGCCAGATGCATGATGCCGGCATTGGCCGGATCCGAGGTCAGGGTCTTCAGCTCCGTCGGGGTCAGCTCGTTGGCGACCTTGGAGTGGCTGACCATGTTCATGCAGTACTCGCCCCGGCCGATGACGGCCGCGCGGCGGCTGACCTCGTTGGCCAGCTCGGTCCGGTAGGTGTCGAACTGCTTGGTCCCGTTGCCGCCGTGCTTGCGGAAATAGTCGATCATCGTGGCTTCCGATGACGACAGCGTCGCACGGTTCTTGATCGTGAAGTTCTGATACAGGTCGTAGGGCTTTTCTTCCGGATAGACATCGCGGCAGGTCAGCCCGACGACCATCATTTCCGTATGCATGCGCAGTGCCTGCTCCGCCGCATGCTCGTTACGATTGTAGCAGGCCTGCGGCTTCGCCGAAGCCTTGCCGGTGCTCTTGCTTGCGGAGGCCTTGGTGGCGGCCGCCTTGGCGGGTGCAGACTTCGCGGGGGCGGCCGCGGCGGCCGGCAGGGCCGACACAGCGACGAAGGCCGTCAGAAGGCTGGCGACGCCCGCAACGGCGGTGCGGCGCAGGAAGCGGGATGACGTGCGGAGGTCGGCGCGCTGGCGACTCATCTTTGACTCCGGTGGCGCTGTTCGTCGGACGGACTGGACTGGTCTTGTCCGATAGGGTGGTTCTACTTGATCCAGTGCCGGGGTCAACTGGATTTCCCGGCAAGCTGTCCATTTGTTACGCCACCCTGCCGTCCGGCCGGCCAATCCGGTTGCACCTCCTGGGCCGACGGCGGTATCTGATCGACCATGATTCGCATCGGCATCGACCTTGGCGGAACCAAGACGGAGGGCATCGCCCTCGATGATCGCGGCAACCAGACGGCCCGCCGCCGGGTTCCCACGCCGCGCGACGATTACGACGCGACGGTCCGCACCATCACGGAGCTGGTCGCCGCTCTCGAGCGGGACGCCGGCGGCGGGACGGCTCTCGGCCGGGCGAGCGTCGCGGTCGGCATGCCGGGCATCATCTCGCCGGCGACCGGACTGGTGAAGAACGCCAACTCCACCTGGCTGATCGGCCGGCCCTTCGACCGCGACGTCGCCACAGCACTCGGACGGCCGGTGCGGGTGGAGAACGACGCCAACTGCCTCGCCGTGTCGGAGGCGGCGGACGGGGCCGGAGCCGGCTGCGGCGTGGTCTTCGCCGCCATCCTCGGCACGGGCTGCGGTGCCGGGATCGTCGCCCATGGGCGCGTGCTGGCAGGGCGGAACGCGGTCGGCGGCGAATGGGGCCACAATCCCCTGCCCTGGCCGACCGATGCCGAGCGGCCGGGGCCGGCCTGCTATTGCGGCAAGCACGGCTGCCTGGAGACCTTCGTCTCCGGCCCGGCGGTCGCGGCCGACCATCTGCGCGCCACCGGACAGTCGCTCGACGCCGCGCGGATCGCAGCGATGGCGGCAGAGGGCGATCCGGCCTGCCAGGCCACCTTCGACCGTCTGGTGGACCGTCTCGGCCGCGGGCTGGCCGCCGTGGTGAACCTGCTCGACCCGGACGTGATCGTGCTGGGCGGCGGGCTCTCGAACATCGATGCGCTCTATGACCGGCTGCCGGAGGCGATCGCCCGCCGGGTGTTCTCCGATACGATCGACACGCCGGTCCGCCGCGCCAGGCACGGCGATTCCAGCGGCGTGCGCGGCGCCGCATGGCTGTGGCGGCCCGACGAGGTCAGCGGAGGCTGATCGTCCGGATCGGTGCCGGGACCGGTGCCCCGGATCAGTTCGGAAGCTGGACGGCGCGCGGCGTCGCCGGCGCCTCGCCGGTCTGGGGCGGCGCCAGCCCGCGGCGGACATCCACCGGCGGCGGGGTCAGCGACTGGGTCCGGCTGTAGCTGCGGGTATTGGCCTTGGGGTCGGTGCCATACTCCGCCATGCCGGCGCGGAACTGCCCGTTCTTGCCGATCGCCCCCAATGGGACGGCCGTGCGCCGGGCACCGGCTGGGCCTGCTCCAGATTGCGCAGATGGGGGCCGGTGGGGACCATCTCGTCATAGACCCAGCTCGGATACTCCTGCTTCTGGGCATGGGCGGGGGCGGACACCAGCAGCAGGAGGGTCGCGGCGGTCGCAGCGGCGGCGATCAGGGGGCGAAGCATGACAGGGCGCCTTTCGTCCGTCGGAACCAGGACATCGGGCGCATTCCGCCACAGCGCCCCGCCCGACGCGAGAGTGGAAGCGCGGTAATCCCCCTCGCCGCCCTATCCGTAGGCCCCAGCCCGTCGGTCATAGGCCCTGCGCGCGTAAGCCACGGGCCCTCGTGGCCGATGCCGATCAGGACAGCCGGTAGAGCGTCAGCCGCAGCCGCTTGCCGGTGTTGTAGTTGAAGCCGGCAATCCCGCCGAGCGACACCGGCTCCCGCCCGCCGAGCGCGGCGCGGAACGGCGCCTCCTCCTTCTGCTCGACCAGCGCCAGGGCGCAGGCACCGCCCGCCAGCAGATGGCCGGCCGCGTCGCCGCCATGAACCAGCTTCGTGTGCGTGCCGAGCAGGAAGACGAGGCTCGGCTCCGAATAGCCGGCGGACGCGACGATGCTGTCCGGGCAGGGATGGGCGGCCTCCACGAGGCGGGCGGCCTGCCGGCTGACCCAGACACCGTCGATGGCCGGCAGGACGGCGCCATAGGTGCCGGCATAGAGCAGCGCCGCGGCGGCGAGGCCGGCGGCGAAGGCCGGGATCCGGCGGCGGCGGGCGACCGATCGCAGGAACAGCGCGAACAGAGCCAGCACCACCGGCACCATCGCCAGCCCGACCGCATCGACCCGGCCATCCACCAGATAGGGAATGACGGCGACCGCCAGCACCAGCGCCGCGAAGCCCAGGACGCCGAGCGCGGCAGCGACACCGAACAGGATGCGGCGCCGTCCGGGCTCCGCCGCGGCGAACCAGTCGACGGCGGCGGCGGCGCTCAGTGCGGCGACGGCCGGGAAGACCGGAAGCGTGTAGTGCAGCAGCTTGGTCGGCACCGCCTCGAAGACCAGCCAGCTCGGCACGATCCAGGCGATGCAGAAGCGGACGGCCTCCACCCTCCGCTTCGCCCAGGCCCAGGGCACAGCCAGCAGGGCGAGCAGCGACCAGGGGGCGAAGGTGACCCAGAAGGTGCCGAGGTAATAGCCCGGCGGCAGTCCCTTGCCCTCCTGCCCGCCGGCCACCTTGCCCATCATGTCGTGGCCCACGGATTCGGCGAAGAAGGCACCGTTCGACTTGATGGCAATGGCGATCAGCCAGGGGGCGGCGATGGCGGCGACGATGCCGAGACCGGCCAGCGGGCGCAGCCGCTTCAGCCAGCGCACCTCCCTCTCCCACAGCGAGAGCACCAGCGCCGTGGTGCCGGACACCAGGAAGACGATGGGTCCCTTGACCAGGATGCCCAGACCGGCGGCGATCCAGAAGACCAGCGCCGGCCCCCGGCCGTCGCGCCCTTCCCGGCGGGTCAGGTAGAGGTGCGCCAGCGCGGCCTGCCCGATCACGACCGTCGCCAGCAGGACCGCGTCGGTCTTGGCCATGCGCGCCTCGACGCCGAGCACGACGCAGGAGGCCATCATCAATCCGGCGAGGAACCCGACCGTTCCGCCGAACAGGCGGGACGCGGTCCAGGCGCTGGCGAGCACCGCCAGGGTGGCGCCGATCAGCGAGGGGATGCGGTAGGTCCAGATCTCCTTCGGCCCGCCGGCCAGCGCGGTGGCGGCGCTCTGCAGCCAGTAGATCCCGACCGGCTTCTTGTAGCGCGCCTCGTCCTGGAACCGGATGTCGACGTAGTTGCCGCTGTCCAGCATCTGCGACGAGGACTGGGCGAAACGCGCCTCGTCCCGGTCGAAGGGCGGCAGGGTGAAGAAGCCCGGCAGGAACAGCCCGACGCTGAGCACGGCCAGAATCAGATAGGCATAGAGCGGCAGGCGGCGCGGCGCGGCGACCTGCCCGCCCGGAGCGGATCCGGAGGCGGCTGCGGAGGCGTCCGGCGCGCCTGCGGCGACGGCATGGTCGGGCATGGCGGGAGCCCCCGGCACTCAGGAGCGGCTTTCGTCGGCGGCGGACGACAGACGGGTCCGCCGCTTCAGCCAGTAGACGCCGAGCAGATCGACCACCCCGACCAGACCCCGCTGCCAGTTGTTGTACTTGGAGACACCGCGCTCGCGCGGGCGGTGGTTCACCGGCACATAGGCCACCGGATGCCCATGCGCACGGAACAGCGCCGGCAGGAAACGGTGCATGGCCGAGAAATAGGGAAGGTCGAGGAAGGCGTCGCGGCGGAACAGCTTCAGGCCGCAGCCGCTGTCGGTGCAGCCGTCCTGCAGGAAGGACTGCCGCACCGCATTGGCGATCTTCGAGGCCCAGCGCTTCGACAGGTTGTCCTGCCGCTTGCGGCGCAGCCCGCCGACCAGCACCGGCGAGCCCGGTTCACCCTTGGCCACCAGGGCATAGAGGTTTGGAATGTCGGCCGGGTCGTTCTGGCCGTCGCCGTCCAGCGTCACCACCCAGTCGCCGCGCGCCGCCTTGACGCCGGTGCGCACCGCCGCGCTCTGGCCCGACCGCTGACGGTGGCGCAGCACCCGCAGCCGCCCGGCGGCGACCGCGGGAGCGAGCCGCGCCTGCGTATCGTCCGAGGACTCGTCGTCCACGAAGATGATCTCGAAGGAGCCGACCGGCCTCAGCGCGCGCTCGATCTCCTCGAGCAGCGGCAGCACATTGTCGGCCTCGTTGAAAACCGGCACCACGACCGACAGCCGAACCGCCGGCCGGCCTTCTTCAAGAATGCTCACTGATGCAATCCCATTCGCCAAGCGGGCCGCAAAATACTCCCGCGGCGGGGCGAACGGTAGCGGAAAAGGTTGGGGCCGGGGATGCGTTCCCCGGCCCCGCCCCGCCCTGCGGCTGCCCGGCGGCTCAGCCCTTCCTGTCCTCGATGGGCAGCGGGATGTAGCGCAGGTCGCCGTCGCGGCTGACCAGCATCAGCAGCGTCTTGCGGCCTTCCGCCTTGGCCTGTTTGATGCGCGCGTTCAAATCCTCCGGCGTGCGCACCGGCTCCTGCCCGGCCTCGACGATCACGTCGCCGGGGTCGAGGCCACGGTCGGAGGCCGTGCTGTCGTCGCCGACGTTGGTCACGACCACGCCATCGACGTCGCTGCCGATGGAGAAGGTCTCGCGCAGGCCCGGCGTCAGGGGCGCCAGCGTCAGGCCGAGCACCGAGTTCGCCTCGGTCGGGGCGGCGGAGCGCGGCGGGCCGCTGGAGCCGGCCGCCGCCACCTGCTGGGTCTGCGGCTGCAACTCGCCCACGGTGACCGTCACCGTCTCCGCCTTGCCGCCGCGCAGGACGGTCATCGGCACCTTGCGGCCGATCTCCGTCGTCGCGACCAGCCGGGGAAGCTGGCGCATCTGCTCCACCGGCTTGCCGTCGAAGGCCGTCACCACGTCGCCCTGGCGGACGCCGGCCATGCCGGCCGGACTGTCGGGCGACACGCTGGTGACCAGGGCGCCCTTGGGGTCGTCGATCCCCAGGCTGTCGGCGATGTCCGGGGTGACGCGCTGGACCTGCACGCCGAGCCAGCCCCGGCGCACCCGCCCCTGCTCCTTCAACTGGTCGATCACCGGCTTGGCGAGCGACGACGGCACGGCGAATCCGATGCCGACCGACCCGCCGGTGGGAGAGTAGATCGCCGTGTTGATGCCGATGATCTCCCCGTCCGTGTTGTAAAGGGGACCGCCGGAGTTGCCGCGGTTGATCGAGGCGTCGGTCTGCAGATACTCGTCGTAGGGGCCCTGCTGGATGTCGCGCGCGCGGGCCGACAGGATGCCGGCGGTCACCGATCCGCCGAGGCCGAAGGGATTGCCGATCGCCACCACCCAGTCGCCGACCTGCACCCGCTCGCTGTCGCCCCAGCGGGCGGCCGGCAGCGGCTTCCGGCTCTCCACCTTGAGGAGCGCCAGATCCGTCGCCTCGTCGGCCCCGACCATCTTCGCGGGCAGCCGCGTGCCGTCATGGAGCGTGACGGCGATCTCCGCCGCTTCGGCGACGACATGGTTGTTGGTCACCACATAGCCGGCCTGATCGATGATGAAACCGGAGCCGAGCGCCATCGACGGACCGGGCTGCGGCATCGGCGGGCCACCGCGCTGGCGGTTGCGGAACTCGCGGAAGAACTCCTCGAACGGCGATCCCGGCGGGGTGTCCGGCCCCTCCATCCGCGGTCCGCCATGCGGGTTGGCCTGTGTGGTGGAGATGTTGACGACCGTGTCGAGCTGGGTGCGCGCCACCTCTGCGAAGGAGGGCGGGCGATAGGCCGGCGCGGCGGAGGCCGGCGGCGACGCGGACGGTCCGGGCGGAGCCTGCGCGGCATCCTGCGCCGCGGCGGGGAGAGCCAGAGCCAAAGCCGTCATCACCGCGGACAGGACGAGCACCGGACGACACCGAAACGGGGTGGGCCGAAACGGGATAGGAGGTTGCGGCATGGGTCGACTCCGCCATTCGGACGTTGCAGACCCGCCATGGGTCCGGCAGCAGGTCTGTTCGTCCAACAAAACGCGCGAACCGCTGTTCCGCTCCCCCCGTAGTTTTTGAAAAAGGGGGTTGATCGGAGGATTTTAAAAAGCCTCCCCCGTCCAGTGGGCCTACCCCGCACCGCCATGCCATCCGCTAAGTGGCGAGAATCTCAGATCTGCGCAAAGTTATGCTGGAATTTTGGTGTCGAGTTTCCGATAGTCATGCTTACCGACAACATCGCCCGCAAGCCGAGAGCTCGGTGACGCCAGCGCGCTGCCGCACGTCGTCACGTTGGAAGCGAGCGATCCGGCCACAAAGCTGACGAATGACTCAAAATTCACTTTGGCAACCGAGCGATATAATGAACGCAGATACCGGGAACGAGCCGGAGTCTCCCAAGAAGCGCGGGCGAATCCCGCAATCGGCGTGGCCGCAAATTCTTGAGCGCTACCGCAACGGGTCGACGCTGTCGGCGATCGCCCGCGAGTTCGAATGCACCCCCAGCGCGATCTCCTACATCATCCGCAAGGCCGAGGCCTCCGGCACGCTCGGCGACTCGGACGGTGAGCATGCCGCGGTCGAGGACGCCGGCCAGGCCGCGCCCGAGACGGTCGCCGAGGCCGCTTCCGCCGAGGAACCGGCTGCCCCGCCGGCCGCCGAGGCTGTGCAGGCCGAGCCGGCCGTGCAGGAGGCCAAGCCCGCCGAGGAGGCCCCCGCCGCCCCGGCGCGCGCGCCCCGTCAGCGACTGACCGCCAGCCGCGCCGCCAAGGAGGAAGCCAAGCCGGCCGCTGTCGCGGAACCGGCCGCCACCCCCGCTCCCGCCGCGCCGGCCGCGCCGGTCCAGCAGGAAACGCTGCGTCTGAACCGTCCGGAGCCCACTCCGCCGCCGGCTGTCGAGGCCCCCGCTCCTGCCGCCGTGCCGGCTGCCGCCTCGGCGACGGGCGCGGAACCGGCTGCTGCCGGCCGGCCCTCGCCCACGCCGCCGGTCGACGCGGTGGAAGGACGGCTGCGCGATACCGCCAAGGCCTGCATTTCCGCCTACCGCAGCTGGCGTCAGCAGCCGAGCGAGGCGACCATCCAGTCCCTGTCGGACACGGTGCACGAGCTGCGCAAGGCGCTCGCCCGCATCGAGATCGACATGTCGGCCAGCCGGCGGGAGGAACAGGCGATCCGCCCGATTCCGATCCCTGCGCACCGCGCCTCGCGCCGGACGCAGTGACCGGACGTTACGCAGCGATGTCCGGGTCGGTCGCCGTCGGTTTTTAAAAGTGAAGAAGCCCCTTTCCGTCCCGACGGAAAGGGGCTTCTTCTTTTCCCTGCCGGACCGGCTTTTCAAATGTCCCGCTTCTTGAAGCCGCGGCTTTTTAAACCGGCTCGGGTTCCGCCGGAGCGACGCGGGGAAAGCGCAGGGTGAAGGTGACTCCCTGGCCCGGCGTGCTGTCCAGGCGGATCCGTCCGCCGAGCGTGCGCGTCACGATCGTGTACACGATGCTGAGGCCGAGACCGCTGCCCCCCTCCCCGCGCCGGGTGGTGAAGAAGGGTTCGAAGACCTTGCCGTGCAGGTCGCGCGGGATGCCGCGCCCGTCGTCGGAATAGACCAGCTCGACCTCGTCCATCGTCGGCAGGCGTATATCGATGCGCAGGGTGCCGCGCTGGCCGGGACCGAAACCGTGGGTGATGGAGTTCATCACGAAGTTGGTCAGAACCTGGCTCAGCGCGCCGGGATAGCCGTCCATCCCCACGCCCTCCGGACAGGAAACGAGGACGGAATGGCCGGAACGGCGGATCTTCAGCCCCAGGCTGCGCAGCACTTCGTGGATGTAGTCGGCAAGGTCGTAGCTGCGGCGCGCCTCGCTCGCCTGATCCACCGCCACCTGCTTGAAGCTCTGGATCAGGCGGGCAGCCCGTTCGATGTTGAGGATCATCAACTGCGTCGCCTCGGTCGCCGTGTCGACGAAGTCGGCGAAGTCCCCCTTGCGCAGCGCGCCCTTCTCGAACTCCTGGCGCAGCACGCGGGTGCGGTCGGCGAGCAGGGAGGCGCCGGTCATGGCGATTCCCATCGGCGTGCTGATCTCGTGGGTCACTCCGGCGACCAGCGAGCCGAGCGCCGCCATCTTCTCCGACTGGATCAGTTGCGCTTGCGCCTCCTTCAACTCGCGCAGCGCCTGCTCCGCCTCCTCCTTGGCGGCCCGTACCGATTCGGCGGCGAGGATGCTCTCGGTCACGTCGGTGTGCGAGCCGACGATGCGGCTGACCTCGCCGTCGGGTCCGGCGACCCCGATCGTCCGGGTATCGAGATAGACCGTCTGGCCGCTGCGGTGGCGGAAGCGCTGCAGCAACCGGCCCTGCTGCTCGGCCCCGCTCGCGATCTCCTCCACCATGGCCAGGGCCGCCTCGCGGTCCTCAGGGTGGATCAGTTCCTCCCATCGATCGCGCGGATCGCCGGCATCGTCGCCGCCGTAGCCAAGCAGCCCCCACCATTGCGGCGAGAACCACACCTCGCCAGTCCGCAGATCCCACTGCGAAACGCCCTCGCGCGCCGCACGGATCGCCAGTTCCAGGAGCTCGCGGCTCGCCGCAAGCTCGCGCTCCGCCCGCTTGCGCCCGGTGATGTCGGTGTAGGTGGTGACGAAGCCGCCGTCCGGCAGGGCCAGCGTCACCGTCTCGATCACCAGCCCGTCGGGGCGGACCCGCTCGTTGTAGAAGGGCCAGGCGGCGTTGCGGATGTGATCCAGCCGTTGGGCGACCAGCCGATTGGTATCGCCGGGTCCGTAGCCGCCGCGTTCGGCGATATGACGGACCACCGCCTCGTAGGGCTGCAGATAGCGGGGAAAGTCCGGGTCGATGTAGAGGAGTTCGAGCACCCGCCGGTTCCAGGCGACCAGGCGAAGCTCGCGGTCGAAGGCCATGACGCCCTGGCTCAGGCATTCCAGCACGGCGCTGGTCCGCCGCCATGGCGCGTCGAGCCCGACCGGGGCGGGGGCGATGGACAGGATCAGTTCGTCCCCCTCGCCGCGTCCCGCCGTTACGCTGACCTGACGCCCGTCGGACAGGGCGATCTCGGCCGGACCGCCGCCCGCCGCCAGCACCTGTCCCAGAAGCGAGGCGATTGCCGGCTCGATCGGCTGGCCGAGGAGGTCGATCGTGGCCTGGTTCGCCCACAGAAGGCGTCCGGAGGCGTCGACGCGGGCGAATCCGGTCGCCGTCATTCCCCGCCCCCCGCGCGGGTCCGGGCAGCGGGACATGTCCGGATCGCGGCGCTCACCGAAAACGTCATCGTGGTTCGTCACTCTCCGATCATCCCGGCGACCGGCGCCGGTCGGTCCCGCAGTCGGGGCCCATCTTCGTCGCGGCCGGGTTGTGGCACAAGAGCCATGATCGCCCCGGCCGCCGCCGATCCGGCGCCCGCCGGGCTTCTGCAGGACACCGCGACGATTTTTCCCGACGCGCCCTGACGATCATTATCCATGCAGATAGTGAGCCCATCATACCATCAGCGCACCTTCATGTTGCGGTGCGAAATTGACCTTGCGGAATAGCCGAGCGGCACGGTAAGACGAGCCGCCAAGCGGAACCTCCGCAACGCCGCGGCGGGCGATTTTCGAATCGCTCCAGAAAAGCGTCGATCCGTTGACCTCGGTCAAGGGGTGGCGGGGGCGTTGGCCTTAGGGTCCGCTCCGATTCTCGATCCGGAGCCCAGGCGCACGCACATGCCCGACGGAAGCGCAGCAAAGCCAACCGCCAGCGTTCAGCTTTTCGAAGAGCACAAGAAGGTTCATCCGAAGGCCGTCCGCGGCCGGTTCCGCCGGATGAAGACGATCACGCTCGGCGTCCTGCTGGCGATCTTCTTCATCGCGCCGTGGATCCGCTGGGAGCGCGGCGGCGACGCGCCGTCGCAGGCCGTGCTGTTCGACCTGACGACGCCGCGCTTCTTCCTGTTCTGGATCGAGATCTGGCCGCAGGAAATCTACTATCTGACGGGCATCCTGATCGTCTCGGCGCTGGGCCTGTTCCTGGCCACCGCGCTCGCCGGGCGGGTCTGGTGCGGCTTCGCCTGCCCCCAGACGGTGTGGACCGACCTGTTCGTCTGGATCGAGCGCGTCTTCGAAGGCGACCGGGCGGAGCGCATCCGCGGCGACAAGGCGCCCTGGACCGCGCGCAAGTTCCTGCGCAAGGCGGGCAAGCATGCCGGCTGGCTGGCGCTGAGCCTCGTCACCGGCTTCGGCTTCGTCGCCTACTTCACCGACGCGCCGGCGCTGGTGCACGACCTCGTCACCTTCAACGCCTCCTACGAGGCGGCAGGCTTCCTGGCGCTGTTCACCGGCATGACCTACGCCATGGCCGGCTGGACCGCGAGCAGATGTGCATGTACATGTGCCCGTGGCCGCGCATCCAGACGGCCATGCTGGACGAGCACAGCCTCGTCGTCACCTACCGCGCCGACCGCGGCGACAACCGCGGGCCGAAGCGCAAGTCGCAGAGCTGGGACGAGAGGCGCGCCCAGGGCTTCGGCGATTGCATCGACTGCACCCAGTGCGTCCAGGTCTGCCCGATGGGCATCGACGTGCGCACCGGCGAGCAGGCGGACTGCATCAACTGCGGCCTGTGCGTCGACGCCTGCGACAGCATCATGATCGCGCAGAACCTGCCGACCGGCCTGATCGCCTTCGACAGCCTCGCCGCCCAGGACTCCCGCGCCACCGCCAAGCCCTATGTCTGGCGGCTGATCCGCCCGCGCACCATCGTCTACGGCCTGCTGATGCTGGTGATCCTCGGCGCCATGGCCTGGAGCTTCGCCCTGCGGCCGCGGCTGGACATCACGGTGATCCGCGACCGTGCGCCGCTGTTCGTCACCCTGTCCGACGGCAGCATCCGCAACGCCTACACCTTCAAGGTCGCCAACAAGACGCGGCAGACCCGCAGCTATGTGCTGAGCGCCGAGGGCATCGCCGGGGCCGAAGTGAAGGTGATCGGCGAGGAGGATGGCAAGACCGCGGGCGACCATCTCGCCACCATCGCCGCCGATCCCGACAGCGTCGCCACCTATCGCGTCTATGTGACGGCGCCGCGCGGGTCGGTGACGGCGAACTCTCTGCCCATGACCTTCAAGCTGACCGATCGGACCAGCACCGACACGGACAGCCGCGCCACGGTCTTCCTGGGGCCCACCCCCAACTGATCCACCCTGCACATAGGGCGTAACGCCGGCGGCAAGTCTTTCCGGGCTTGCCGCCTTTTTGTCTGCGCGAAGGGGGAGCATCCGGAAGGGCAGTTTGCAGCGCGGGAACCGAGCCTAACCTGAATCGTTCGATGACACAGGCGATCCCGGAGCAAGGTGGGCCAACGCATGCTGTTCGACTTCGAGCCATCCGGCATCAACGACACCTATCTGCGGCTGACCCGTAATCACCTGTCCTGCATCCTGGCCCCGGCCGGGACCTGGAACGGGCTGGTGAGGGTCAACTATATCGTGGCCGGCTTCCCGGGCGGCGCCGACCCGCACATGGTCTTCCGCTGCCTGGACGTCGGGTGGGACGACGGCCGCTTCTGCTGGCGCGGCCGTGCCGCGCCGGTGATGACCAGCGCCGCCATGATCGACGTGATGCTGGAACGCGGGCTGGTCAACGAGGGCGAGGCCGAGCGGCTGCTGTTCGGCATCAACTCCCCCTCCTCCGGCGCTTCGTCGGATGAGACGCTGATCATGCGGGCGCTTCTGATGGGCTGCAGCTTCAGCCCGGTCTATGACAGGCAGCCGCTGTCGTCCGAGCCGCCGGCGCTCGCCGGCTTCGCCATGCGCACGCTCTCCGATGCCGGCGCCTTCATGCTGGAGGCCCGCGGCGGCGTGCCGGTGCTGGATTTCGAGGCGCGCGAGGCGCTGAAGCGGGCGGTCGGGGCGGTCTACTGAGCGCAGCCGGCCCCGGCGGGCCGCCTCACCCGCCGATCACGCTCTCGTCGAGGCGCCGAAGCAGGTCCTGCGGGTCGCGATAGATTTCCCGGCAACCGGCGTCACGCAGCGCACCCTCCGGAAAGCCGCCGCACAGCATGCCGATGGCGGCGATCCCGGCACGCGTCGCCGCCAGGGCGTCCCACGGCGTGTCGCCGACCACCACGGCCTCCGCCGGGCCGACGCCCAGCTTGTCCAGGGCCGCCTGGAAGATGTCCGGATGCGGCTTCGACTGCTCGGCGTCGGACGAGGCGGTCTCGACGTCCGGCAGCCCCTCGATCCCCAGGATCGCCTTGTAGCGCTTGATCTCGTCCGGCTTGCCCGACGAGGCCAGGGCGACCTTCCGCCCGGTCTCCTTCAGGCGCCGGAACAGGTCCGGCACCGCCGGGAAGGGCTTCACCTGGGCGATGTGGTCGCGCAGGAAGAGGGCGTGGCGATAGCGCTCGATCTCGGGCTGCAGCCGCTCGCGGTCGTCTTCCGGAACGAAGACCGGGACGAGCTGGTCGCCGCCCTTGCCGATCTGGGAGCGTACCTCGGCAAACTCCACCGCATATCCGAAATGGCGCAGGGTCTCCACCCATGCGTGCGTATGCAGATCGACCGAATCGACCAGCGTCCCGTCGACGTCGAATATGACAGCCTGCACCGTCCCTTTTGCCGTGGCGGTCATGCCTGCTCCCTCTCATCCCTGCGCTGGCATAGCGCAGGGATGGGAACATGACCGCCGTATCAGGGGTTCCTTACCGTTCGGCGGTGCAGCGATAGAAACTGTCACAGTGCCGCGGCAAGAGTGACGCCAACCGGACACGGACGCTGGCAAGGACGAGCCGACATGCGCCATCTGACCAAGGGCCTGAGGATCAAGAGCACTTCCGCGCTGTTCGGCCGCGCCCGCGCCGCCCTGCGCCTGCACAAGCGCCGGCCGCGCCGGCCCCGGCTGGAGCTTCTCGACCTGCAGCTTTTCCAGATCGACCTGCGCGACTGACCGGGACAGCCGGCACGCTGCCGCGGTCGGCCGATCCAAGGCCCCGGAAACGACGAAGCCCCGCACGAGGCGGGGCTTGATCGTGACGCGGAAGTGGCGTCCCCTAGGGGATTCGAACCCCTGTTACCGCCGTGAGAGGGCGATGTCCTAGGCCTCTAGACGAAGGGGACGTCGTCGGCGTGGGCGGCTTTGTAACGAAGCCTCGCCCGCCGATCAAGCCTTTTCTCACGCGCTCTTGGCGATTTTCACGAACGCGTCCACCGCCCAGGCCGGAGTGTCGAAAGAGGTGACGAGACGGATCAGTCCGCCGTCCCACCGGTAGAAGGAGAATCCCGCAGCCTCCAGCGCCACGATCACCGTCTCGGGAAGACGGATGAAGACCTCGTTCGCCTCGACCGGATAGGCGATCGTGGCGCCCGGCAGGGCGGAAAGGCCGGCAGCCAGCCGGTCGGCCATGGCGTTGGCATGGCCGGCCAGCCGCAGCCACAGCCCGTCCTCCAGCCAGGCGTCGAGCTGGGCCGACAGGAAGCGCCCCTTCGACACCAGATGGCCGCCGCGCTTGCGGCCGTAACCGAAATCCTCGGCCTGGGCCGGGTTGAAGAAGATCACCGCCTCGGCGGCCAGGCAGCCGCCCTTGGTGCCGCCCAGCGTCAGCACGTCCACGCCCGCCTTCCAGGTCAGGTCCGCCGGCGCGCAGCCGAGCCGCGCGACCGCGTTGGCGAAGCGGGCGCCGTCCATGTGCACGGCCATGCCGTGGTCGTGGGCGACGTCCACCAGGGCCGCCACCTCCTCCGGCCGGTAGACGGTCCCGGCCTCGGTCGCCTGGGTCAGGCTGAGGGCGGAGGGCTGCATGCGGTGCACGACGCCGAACTGGGCGGTCTTCAGGGCGTTCAGCACCGCGTCCGGCGTCAGCTTGCCGTTGGCGCCCGGCAGCGTGACCAGCTTGGCACCGCCGGTATAGAATTCCGGCGCGCCGCACTCGTCGACATGGATGTGGGCTTCCTCGTGGCAATAGACCGCGCCGAAGGGCGGGACCACCGCCGACAGGGCGAGCGCGTTGGCCGCCGTGCCGGTCGCCACCGGGAAGACGGCCACCTCCGTCTCGAACAAGGCGCAGAGGCGCTTATTGAGCCGCTCCGTCCAGGGATCATTGCCGTAGGGGCTGGCGAAGCCGGTGGAGGCGGCGGTCAGCGCCGTCATCACCTCGGGGGCTGCGCCGGCGACGTTGTCGCTGCGGAAATCGTGGCTCATCTCGACCTGCTCGGGGAACGGCCTCAGGGAACGGCCTTTCCGGCCGTGATGGTGGCGGTGACCGCGCCGGAGCGCGGATCGACAACATAGAGGCGATCCGGCCCCTGCGGCAGCGTCACTTTGAACAGGACACGGTTGCCCGTTACGACGATCTCGCCGATGCGCGAGCCGGCCGGCACGTCGAGCACCACGTCCTCGACCGCCTTGCCGGCGACCGGCCGGTCCGGCTCCGGCGTTCCGCGGGCCGGATCGTTCATGCGCTTGTAGAGTTCGACGCCGATCACGGCGAAGCCGGCGATGATCAGAACGCCCATGATGACGACGAGTGCCTTGAGGAACTGCACGGTTTGGGGTCCACTCTCGCGCGATTGGAACAGGAAGACGATCAGACGATGCCCGAGCCCGCGGATACCGGCAACAGCAACGGCCTCCACCTCTACACCGTACCGGACGATGCGGCCGGGGAAAGGCTGGACAAGGCGCTGGCGGCTGGGCTGGAGGGCCTGTCGCGCTCGCGCGTGCAGGCCCTGATGGAACAGGGCCACGTGCGCGAGGGCGGGCGGACGATAACGGACCCGTCCCTGCGGGTCAAACCCGGCCAGACCTTCGAGCTGGTCATCCCTGAGGCCGAGCCGGCCGAGCCGGTCGCCCAGGACATCCCCTGACGGTCGTCTACGAGGACGAGGACGTGCTGGTGATCGACAAGCCCGCCGGGCTGGTCGTCCATCCCGCCGCCGGCAACCCCGACAACACGCTGGTCAACGCCCTGCTCGCCCATTGCGGCGACAGCCTGTCGGGCATCGGCGGGGTCCGCCGCCCGGGCATCGTCCATCGACTCGACAAGGACACCAGCGGCCTGATGGTGGTCGCCAAGAACGACCGCGCCCACCATGCCCTGACCGAACAGTTCGCCGACCGCTCGCTCAGCCGCACCTATCTGGCGCTCGTCTGGGGCGTCCCGTCGCCCGGGCAGGGCCGGATCGAAGGCGCCATCGGCCGCAGCACGGCCGACCGCAAGAAGATGGCGGTGGTCGAGCATGGCGGGAAGCACGCCGCCACCCGCTACCGCGTCGTCAAGGCCTTCGGGCCGGCTGCGGCCCTGGTCGAATGCGTGCTGGAGACGGGGCGCACCCACCAGATCCGCGTCCACATGGCGCACATCGGGCATCCGCTGGTCGGCGATCCGCTCTATGGCCGGGGGCGCAGCGGGCGGCCCGGCGGGAAACATGCGTCGGCCCTGCCGGAACCCGTCCGCAATCGACTTGTTGGATTCCCGCGGCAGGCACTACACGCCACCGCATTGACCTTCAATCATCCCGGCCGGCAGGAAAAGCTGCGCTTTGACTCGCAATTGCCGGGCGATCTCCATGAACTGATTGTCACGTTGGATTCATTGTAATCGACTATACCTGTGCAGGTTCCTTGGCTATCGTTGACCAATGAGAGGCGGTGACGGCGGCTCCGGCCTGCCGTCCGGCCCAGACCAAGAGGGGTCCCGCGCCATCCCATCGGGAAGGCGGCAATGGCGACCCTCGCAGAGGGGTTGAACCATGGCGACGGCATCCAGCGTTCCGGTGATCAGCTCGGAGAGCAATCTCTCCCGCTACCTCCAGGAAATCCGCAAGTTCCCGATGCTGGACCCGGATCGGGAGTACATGCTTGCCAAGCGCTGGCAGGAGCATGCGGACTCCGATGCCGCCCATCAGCTCGTCACCAGCCACCTGCGTCTCGTGGCGAAGATCGCCATGGGCTACCGCGGCTACGGACTGCCCCTGTCGGAGCTGATCTCCGAAGGCAACGTCGGCATGATGCAGGCGGTCAAGCGCTTCGACCCCGACCGCGGCTTCCGGCTGGCGACCTATGCCATGTGGTGGATCCGCGCGGCGATCCAGGAATACATCCTGCACAGCTGGTCGCTGGTGAAGATGGGCACCACCGCCGCCCAGAAGAAGCTGTTCTTCAACCTGCGCCGGCTGAAGGGCCAGATGCAGGCCATCGAGGAAGGCGACATGTCGCCCGAGCAGGTGCGCTCCATCGCCCAGACGCTGGAGGTGCCGGAGCAGGACGTCGTCAACATGAACCGCCGGCTGGCGAGCCCCGACCACTCGCTGAACGCGCCGCTGCGCGCCGACAGCGAGGGCGAGTGGCAGGACTGGCTGGTGGACGAAAGCGCCAACCAGGAAATCTCGCTGGCCGAGCAGGAGGAGCTGAAGAAGCGCCGGAAGCTGCTGACCGGCGCCATGGCCCACCTGAACGAGCGCGAGCGCGACATCCTGATGGAGCGGCGGCTGCGCGAGACCCCCACCACGCTGGAGGATCTGTCGCAGAAGTACGGCATCAGCCGCGAGCGCGTCCGCCAGATCGAGGTCCGCGCCTTCGAGAAGCTGCAGAAGGCGATCAAGAACGCGGCGGTCGAGCAGAAGCTGGCGATGTGACCCAGCCCCGGTGACGCGGCGGCAAGCGGCGGCTCAGCCCGCCGCCTGCGCCTCTTCCATGCCCGGCTCCGGCCCGCCGCTGTCGTCGTAGAAGTCGCCTGCGACGTCCGGCCCCCATTCCTGCACCAGGGCGACCTTCTTCTGCTTCAGAACCTCCACGCGCTTTTCGGCGCGGGACACCTCGATGCCGGCGACCAGCGGCGGCACGGCGTAGTAGATGCCCCAGCCGACCGCGGCGGCGCCGTACATCACCAGCCAGGACACCGGATCGGCCAGCAGCTTCGCCGCGGCGCCGATGGTGTGGTTGTGCTTCCACAGTTGAATGGCGAAGGGCATGCAGCCGCAGAAGTTCAGCCCGCCGACGGTGATCGGCGCCGTCTTCTCCGGATCGCGGTCCACGACATAGGCGACGATGGTCGGGATCATCCCCACCGCGAACAGCATGGAGGTCGGCAGCACGATCAGCGCCGCCGGGATGATCAGCAGGATCAGCGTCAGCATCCCGCCTTTCTTCTTCCTGCGCCTTCCTGCCATGGATTGCTCCGATCCCTTCTAGAACGCGAAGAACAGGATGATGCCGGCGACCAGGATGGTGGACACCAGGCTTGACACGATCGCCGCCGCCTGCCGGCCGGAGCTTTCGACGATGCTGTTGCGGTCGGCGATGGTGTGGCGGACCTTCTCCATCTCCGCGTCGGCCTCGCGATAGGCGATCTGCGCCGCCTCGAACTCCAGCCGGTCGCGGCGCAGCGACTCGGGATCGTCCACCACCTTCAGCAGCTCGGTCAGGCGGCCGTTGTGCGCGGCCGAATCGGCGGCCTTGCGCACCACGTCCTGCTGCGGCCGGCTGTGGAACCGCCGGAAGGCGGGATCGAGCAGCGAGACCACCCAGGCGGCGAGATGCGACAGCCCGTCGATGCCGGTACGGGCCTGCACCTCCGCCAGGATCGTCAGCATGGCGATGACGCGGCGGATCGGCTCCACCCCGGCGGCGAGCTGGGTGTAGAGCAGGTCGTCGCTGCGCTTCATCCGGGCGGCCAGGAAGGCGGCGATATGGCGGTCCACCGGGTCCTTGTGCCGTTCGCCGCCCGCCGCCGCCCAGTCGAGCGCCCGCAGCAGCTCTCCCGGGTTGGTCGGCAGTTGCTTGAGAACCAGCGGGCTGATGCACGGCATCGCCGGATTCATCTCGTACAGCACCCGCTCGAGCCCCAGCCCGTAGGAGGTCCGCTCCATGAAGCTGCGGAGCTGGTCGTAGGTCTGGACCAGCGGCACGAACTCCGGCTTGAAGTCCGACTGGACGTTCACCCAGAACATGGGGAGCTGGTTGTTGATGATCTCGGCCACCGCCTGGGGCGACTCGCCGCGGATATAGGCGTCGGCCAGCGCGCCGCCGATGCCGTCCGGCATCATCGCCCGGCCGCGGTAGCGGATCGGCGCGGTCGGGTCGAGCGCCATGCAGACGCGGGCCACCAGCCGTTCCGCCATGCTGCCGACCTTGCCGCTGCTGGCGGTCTGCACGGCGTTGCCGACGGCATCCGCCCGCGCCTCGTCGCCCATCGAACGGCGCAGCCATTTGTCGAGCTCGCCGCTTTCGATCACCGAGGTGGCGGCGGAGACGTTGCGTGCGAAGGCGCGGCCCAGCGTGCGGCAGTGCCAGTACTCGGCCCCCTGGAATTCCAGCGGCCGGGCGGCGCGGCGGGAGATCTGCGGCTGCTTCGGGCTGAGCCGGCGGCCGGCGACCCAGAGGTCGAGGTCGTTCAGCGTCCAGCGCTGCTTGGGATCGTCGACCAGCAGGCCGCGGATCACCTCGCCGATTGCCAGCGGCAGGCGAAGCTGCCCGACCAGCGCGGGGAAGGAGCCGCGCTCGATCTTCGCCTGCAGGATGGCCTCGTCGTCCATGCCGGAGACCGGGTTGCGGCCGAGCAGGAGCAGCAGGAGCGTGACGCCCAGCGAGTAGAGGTCGTCGGCGATGGTGCCGGTGCCGCGCCCGGCCGGCTGGGCCATGCCGCGCTCGATGGTCTCCAGCAGCAGCGGCTGGCCGTAGCCGGGCTGCGTCGAGACGCATTCGCCCAGCATCAGCCCGCCCGAGGCGATGTCGCGGAAGAACAGGTTGGTCGGCCGGATCGCGCCATGCACCACGCCGCGACTCGAAATCTCCTTCAGCGCCGGCACCAGCGGATGGACGATCTGCCGGGTGAGCTGGTCCTCCGGCATCGGCTCCATGCTGTCGGTGATGGCGTTCATCAGCCGGCGGCCGCCCGGCCGCTCGAAGATCATGCAATACCGACGGCCTCCCCGTTCCTGCGGCCAGTCCACCAGCCCCCAGTCGAGCAGCCGCATGTGCGTGCCGTTGTCGAAGCTGGAGACGGTGGCCGCGATGTCGGTGCGCGGCAGGGTCGTCGGGTGGCAGATGATCGCGAAGGGTTCCTGCCGCTTGTCGCGCAGGGCCTTGGCCGTGAAGGCGTTTCCCCCGACGGCGTTCAGCGCCGGCAGCGGCAGGTCGGGAAGGATCTCGTACCGTTCGCCGAGCCGGACGGGGTCGGCGGTGGACAGCGTCCGATCGACGGCGGCAGCGGTGTCGGACGGCATGACCTGCGATTCCCCTGGGCCTGCGAGCGTGTGCACGCCTTAGGTGGCGCAAAAAGGGGAAATAAAGTCTTAATGGCAGGCCGGCCTGCCCTCTCCCTCCTTAAAGCGGAGTTAAAGGACCGGCCGGCTGCAATGCCTGGTGGGTAACCGCTCAGTCGGCGAACGGGTCGTGCATCAGGATGGTGTCGTCGCGCTCCGGGCTGGTCGACAGCAGGGCGACCGGGGCCTGGATCAGCTCCTCGACGTGGCGGACATACTTCACCGCCTGGGCCGGCAGCTCCGCCCAGGAGCGGGCGCCCTGGGTGCTGTCCTTCCAGCCTTCGAACACCTCGTAGATCGGCTCGACGCGGGCCTGGGCGCCGGAATTGGCCGGGAAATAGTCGATCTCCTTGCCGTCCAGGCGGTAGCCGACGCAGACCTTGATCTCGTCGAAGCCGTCCAGCACGTCCAGCTTGGTCATCGCGATGCCGTCGATGCCGCCGGTCTTGACGGCCTGGCGCACCATCACCGCGTCGAACCAGCCGCAGCGGCGCTTGCGCCCGGTGACGACGCCGAACTCCTTGCCCTTCTGGCCGATCAGCTCGCCGATGTCGTCCTTCAGCTCGGTCGGGAAGGGGCCTGAGCCGACGCGGGTGGTGTAGGCCTTGCAGATGCCCAGCACGTAGCCGACGGCGCGCGGACCCATGCCGCTGCCGGCCGCCGCGTTGCCCGCCACCGTGTTGGAGGAGGTGACGAAGGGATAGGTGCCGTGGTCGATGTCCAGCATCGTGCCCTGGGCGCCTTCGAACAGGATGCGCTTGCCGGCGCGGCGCAGCTCGTCGAGCTGCTTCCAGACGACGGCGGCATAGGGCAGCACCTGCGGCGCGATCTCGCGCAGGGGATCCAGGATGTCGGCCGGCGCCATCTCCGGCGCGCCCAGCGCGCGGAACAGCGCGTTGTGGTGGGCCAGCAGGGCGTCGACCTTCTCGACCAGCACCGCCTCGTCGGTCAGATCGCACAGGCGGATGGCGCGGCGGGCGACCTTGTCCTCGTAGGCCGGGCCGATGCCGCGGCCGGTGGTGCCGATCTTGCCGGCGCCGCGGGCCTCCTCGCGGGCGCGGTCGATGGCGCCGTGCACGGGCAGGATCAGCGGAACGTTCTCGGCGACCAGCAGGTTGGCCGGCGACACGTCGACGCCCTGTTCCTTGATGGCGTTCACCTCGCGGATGAAGGCCCAGGGGTCGAACACGACGCCGTTGCCCAGCACCGACAGCTTGCCCGGGCGGACGACGCCCGACGGCAGCAGGCTGAGCTTGTAGGTGACGCCGTTGATCACCAGCGTGTGGCCGGCATTGTGGCCACCCTGGAAGCGCACCACCACGTCGGCCCGGCTGGACAGCCAGTCGACGATCTTGCCCTTGCCCTCGTCACCCCACTGGGCGCCGACCACCGCCACGTTGGCCATCTGTGTCTCCGCAACAAGAATGAAAACGCAACTGTCCCCTCACCCCCGATGGGGAGGGGTCCGAAACCCTCAGTCCACCGGCTGGACGGAGCCGTCCGCCAGACGGTGGCCGCACTGGAGGCGCCTCGCCTCCGCCACCGGATCGGCTGCCGGCGAAAGCCCGGCCACCGTCACCCAGCCCTCGGCGCGCAGCTTGCCCGCGACGGCCCAGTCGGTACCATGCGGCACGAATACGCGCCTCGCCGCCTGCGTCGCCGGAACGACGCGCAGCAGCGTATCCATATACAGCGTGAACCCGGTGGAAGGTTCCCCGTCCTCTTCGGCATCCGGCCGGGCGCCGGCGCGATAGCGGCCGCCCTGCCCCAACTCGCCCGACGCATCGCGCGAGAACAGGGTGAAGCTGAGGCCGGTCTGGTACTCGAAGCCGCGATGCTCCACCAGGTCGATCGTCACCGTCAGGTCCGGCTTGGCGGCGCGCAGCAGGCGCAGCGTCTCGGTCAGCCGGCGGCGGTCGGTCTCCGCCGCTTCCGGCAGGGCCAGCGCGCCCAGCGCCTGCATGGCGCGGCCGGCCGGCCCGGAGGCGGCCATCAGCGTCTGCAGCAGGGGGGCTGCCGGACCACCCACCGCGGCCACGCCGGCGGCGTCCTTGCGGTCGAGGGCGGCACGCAGGTGGCGTGTCTCCTCCTCGCCGAGGCCCAGGCCGCGGCAGATGCGCGACACCATGGTGGGAACGCACAGGTCGACCGACAGGTGCGGGACACCGACCGCCTCCAGCGCCTGGACGGCGAGCAGGATCACCTCGGCGTCCGCCTCGGGCTGCAGCGGGCCGATCAGCTCGACGCCGACCTGGGTGAACTGCCGCTCCTGGCGAAGCTGCGACCCCTTCACCCGCAGCACCTGCCCGGCGTAGCACAGCCGCACCGGCCGCGGCTCGTTCTTCAGGCGGGTGGTGGCGATGCGGGCGATCTGCGGCGTGATGTCGGCGCGCACGGCCATCATCCGCTGCGACAGCGGGTCCATCAGCCGGAAGGTCTGCTGCGCCATCGCCGCACCGGAGCCGGACAGCAGACTGTCCTCGAACTCGACCAGCGGCGGCTTGACGCGCTGATAGCCGAGGCCGGCGAACTCCGCCAGCAGGCGCTCCACCGTGTCCGCTTCGTGCGACGCCTCGTTCGGCAGCACATCGTGCAATCCGGCGGGCAGCAGGGCGGTGCTCATCGGGTCGGCGGGCATGGCCAGCGTCGTCTCTTGAAAGGAACCGTGGTCGCCATTCGGCATGCGTCGTCACGAAACGACGGCACACGGGCCGGGTCAATACCCGACACCCGGCCGCCATGCAAACGGAAAAGCCCCGCGGCCCGTGACCGCCTCCCCTGCGCCCCGCACATCCGCGACCCGGCCGGCCGGCAGGACACCATTGTATTCAGGCGACAATTGGATTGATTTGCTCCGAATATCATCCAATCCTGCCACCGGATGCGCCGAACGGTTGGGGGCGGGCGCCGCATGTCTCCGGCGGGAAGCAGTTACGAAGTCCAGCTCTACCTGCAGGACCATTGGGTCCTCGACGCCCGCTTCACGAGCGAGGCGGAGGCCCGCAGCCATGCCCGGCGCCTGCTGTCCGGCGGCCGGGTGGAGGGGGTGCGCATCGTCCGCGACTGGCTGCGCGCCGACGGCCGCCATGTCGAGACGGAACTGCACCAGGAGTTCCGCGCGCTCCACACCGCCGTCACCGTCGCCCCGCTGGACGAGGCGCCGCCCCCCTGCCGGGCGGTGGCCGACCTCTTCTCGGTCGACGCGCGCATCGCGATGAACCGGCTGCTGCGCAACTACGTGGAGCGGCATGTCGTCACACCCACCGAGCTGCTGCACAACTTCCCCGAACTGCGCCGGCTGACCGACAGCGACACGCTGCTGCAGAACGCGGTCGGACGGGTGGCGGTGCTGCAGGCCGAACACTACGCGCTCGACAGCCGCGGCCGGCGGGACGAGTTGCACGGCCTGATCGACGGCGTGCGGGAACGGACGCGCAGGGCCTGTGCCCGGAAGGACCTGCCGGAGGTCGCGGACAGCGGCTTCGCCCCGGCCTTCTCCCGGCTGGCGGAGACGGAGGCGCCGGAGGAGCGCGACTTCCTCGCCCGCGTGGTGCTCTCGCGCGAGCTGGTCCAGCTCCGCAACTGGCTCGCCAAGCTGGAGTATCTGGCGGAGCTGGTCCGGCAGGACGGCGGGCTGGCGGAGGAGCCGCTGGCCGTGCTGGACGGCGCCATCGCCGACGTGCTGGGCGCCCCTTCGGTCGTGCAGGCGCTGCTGGGCGCCCAGGGCAGCCTGGGCGAAGCGTTGTGCAGCCTGGCCGACCTCGCCCGCGGACGCCTCGACGCCAAGGGCCGGCCGGACGATGATGCCGCACTCCATCTCAACGAACTGCTGGCCTTCCACGATCTGGTGGAGACGCGGACCGTCCTGCTGGACATCCTGCGACGGCAGTTGCGGGGGACCCAGCCGCTCCATCGCCACGACCGCAACGCCGACTGGGCGGCGCATTGCGACATCCTGAGGCGGCTGACCGGCCCGGACGGGCTGCTCGGCGGCCCTCCGATGGCGGAGGCGCTGGTCCTGCGCCACATGCGCTTCCTGGAGAATGGCGGAGCGCTCGGCCGCCGCAAGGCGATGGAGGAACTGTCGGACCTCCACAAGGACCGCGGCGACCGGGTGCGTTTCCTGCTGGCTCTGGCGGACTCCGGCCTCGGACGGCAGCACGCCGCCGACGTCGGACGGCTGCTGGAACGGACGACGGCCGACCCGCAGGAGTTCGAGCGGTTCCTGCGGATCGAGGAAACGCCGCGGATCAACCTGGAGAAGATGACGCGCCTCTACCGGCAGGTCGCGGACTCGACCCTCGCCGAGCCCCTGCGCGGCCGCATCTCGGAGAACATCGACCGGCTGCTGGTCCGCTACATCACCGACTGCCGGGTGATCGAACGGCTGGACCGGATCGACGATCCGCTGCGGCACCGGGCCAACCGGCTGATCCAGCTTTGCGCGCCGGGCATCCTGCAGAGCCCCGGCGCGCTGGCGCTGGTGCGCGACCGGGTGATCGCGCATCTCCGCCAGCCGCAGTTCGAGCAGAAATACGTCAGCGACCTCCCGGACCGCGCCCTGCAGCAGGGGGCGCTCCGGGAGTTCTACCGGCTGCTCGGGCAGGCCGGCCTGCGCTAGAGGAAGCTGCGGGAAGCGTCAGCGCCCCAGCGTTTCCGCCTTGGCCGTCCGGAAAGCCCAGTCGAGCCAGGGAAGCACCGCCTCCATGTCCTCGTTCTCGACCGTGGCGCCGCCCCACAGCCGCAGCCCCGCAGGGGCGTCGCGGTAGGAGCCGGCGTCGAAGGCCGCCCCCTCCGCCTCCAGCAGGGCGGACATCTTCTTGGCGAGCGCCGCCTGGGCCTCGGCCGGCAGGGCCAGTACCTCGGGATCGGTGAAGCGCAGGCAGATGGAGGTGCAGGAGCGGGTCGCCGGGTCGGCCGCCAGGAAACCGGCCCAGTCGCTGCGCTCCACCCACTCCGCCACGATGGCGAGGTTCTGCTCCGACCGGCGGATGAGCTGCGGCAGGCCGCCCGCCTTCACCGCCCAGCGCAGGCCGTCGATGGCGTCCTCGACGCAGAGCATCGACGGGGTGTTGATGGTGTCGCCCTCGAAGATGCCCTCGATCAGCTTGCCGCCCTTGGTCAGGCGGAAGATCTTGGGCAGCGGCCGGCCGGGGTCGTAGCTTTCCAGCCGCTCCACCGCGCGCGGGCTCAGCACCAGCATGCCGTGCGCCGCCTCGCCGCCCAGCACCTTCTGCCAGGACCAGGTGATGACGTCGAGCTTGTCCCACGGCAGCTCCATCGCGAAGGCGGCGGAGGTGGCGTCGCAGATCGACAGCCCCTTGCGGTCGGCCGGGATCCAGTCGGCATCGCGCACCCGCACGCCCGAGGTGGTGCCGTTCCAGGTGAAGACGACGTCGCGGTCGAAGTCCACCTGCGACAGGTCGGGCAGCACTCCGTAATCGGCCACCAGCGTCCGCACGTCCGGCAGCCGGAGCTGCTTGGTGACGTCGTTCAGCCACTCCCTGCCGAAGCTCTCCCACGCGACCATGTCGACGCCGCGCGCGCCCAGCATCGACCACAGCGCCATCTCCACCGCCCCGGTGTCGGAGGCCGGGACGATGCCGATGCGATAGTCGCCGGGGATGCCCAGGATGCCGCGGGTGAGGTCGATGACCTCCTTCAGCTTCGCCTTGCCCGGCTTGGAGCGGTGCGACCGGCCGAGCAGCGCGCCCTCCAGCGCCTCCAGCGACCAGCCCGGGCGCTTGGCGCAGGGGCCGGAGGAAAACAGCGGGTTCGAGGGCCGGCGGCTGGGCTTCATGGGCACTTCCTCCCCGAAGAGGTGGGGTTGCAAAAGGAATGAAAGGCGACGCGGGCGCGGACGATAGGGGCCGTGCGCGCCCCGCGTCAATCAGGATAGGTACGCCGGTCAGGCAGGCCGGATCTTCATCGTGCGGCGGGCGGAGTCCGCGCCGCGATCAGGTGGTTCATCGTCACCGTCATGACCTCCTCCCCGCGCTGGTTCAGCGCCGTGTAGAACAGGCGCACCGTGCCGCGGTCGCCGCGGCGCGAGGGCGTCGCCTCCCGCACCTCCACCCGCACCCGCAGCGTGTCGCCCGGCCGCACCGGCCGCAGCCAGCGCAGCTCGTCCGCCCCGGATCCGCCGAGGCTGGTGCCGGTGATGGCGCCGGTGTCGCGGAACAGCCGGAAGGTCAGCGCCAGCGTCTGGAACCCGCTGGCGATGATCCCGCCGAACGGCCCCTCCGCCGCCGCGACCGCATCCATGTGGAAGGGTTGCGGGTCGTAGCGCTGGGCGAAGTCCATGATCATGCTCTCGGTCAGGGTGGCCCCTTCCGTCTCGATCACGTCGCCGACGCGAAACTCCTCGAAATAGCGGCCCGGCATTTGTCCTCCCCTTTGCTGTGTCGGGCGACAGTTTGCACGGGCCGCCATTGCTTGCCCAGCCGGTCAGACGCGGATGCTGCCCTCCAGATAAAGCACGGCATGGCCGCCGATCCTCACCCGGTCGCCGGCAAGCTCGCAGCTCAGGTTGCCGCCGCGCGCCGAGATCTGGCGGGCCTCCAGCCGCGTCTTGCCCAGCCGCTCCGCCCAATAGGGGGTGAGCGTGCAATGGGTCGACCCGGTCACCGGATCCTCCGGAATGCCGAAGCCGGGAGCGAAGGAGCGCGACACGAAGTCGCCGCCATGGCGGGCCGGCGCCGTCACGCAGACGCCGGGCCGGTCGAGCCGGCCGAGCCGCACCATGTCCGGCGCCAAACGCCTCACCGTCTCCTCGTCCTCGTAGACGACGTAGTATTCGCGCCCACCCAGGATCTCCACCGGCCAGCCGCCGCCCAGCGCCTCCACCAGATTGGGATCGGGCGACTCGGCACGGGCCAGCGGCCGGCTGGGGAAGTCGAGGACGAGGCGGTCGCCCTCGCGGGTGACGGTCAGCGTGCCGGCCTGCCGCGTGGCGAAGGCCATGTGGTCGCGGCCGGGTTCGAGGATGGTCGAGACGACGAAGGCGGTCGCCAGCGTGGCGTGGCCGCACAGATCGACCTCCACCGTCGGCGTGAACCAGCGCAGCTCGTAGCCATCCCCGACTTCAGGAAGAAGGCGGTCTCCGCAAGGTTGTTCTCCGCCGCGACGGCCTGCAGCCGGTCGTCGGGCAGCCACGTCTCCAGCGGCACCACCGCCGCCGGGTTCCCGGCGAAGACGGTGTCGGTGAAGGCATCGACCTGATAGATGGGCAAGCGCATGGATGGCTCCCTGTTCCGGGGCTGAGCTGGTCAGACCGTCGACGGCCCTGACGCCGCCCGAATGCTGTTGGCGGTCTATGCCGCCTGGACGAGTGCCGCGAAGCGGGCGAGGTCGACGTTGCCGCCGGTCAGCACGATGCCGACGCGCTTGCCGCCTACATCGAGACGCCCGGACAGGACGGCGGCGGCGGCGAGACAACCGGTCGGCTCCACCAGGAGCTTCATCCGGCCGGCGAAGAAGCGCATGGCCTCGACCAGCTCGGCGTCGCTGACCGTCTCGATGTCGTCGACCAGCCGCTGCATCACCGGGAAGGTGAGCTGGCCGACGCTCCGGCTCTGCGCACCGTCGGCGATGGTCCGCGGCGGTTCGATGCGGACGATGGCGCCGCTGCGCAGGCTCCGCTGGGCGTCGTTGCCCGTCTCCGGCTCGACGCCGACGACGCGGCAGCCGGGACTGAGGCTCTTCGCGGCGACCGCGCAGCCGGCGAGCAGCCCGCCGCCGCTGGTCGGCACCACCAGCAGGTCGAGCGCGCCGGCCTCCTCGATCAGTTCCTTGGCGACGGTCCCCTGCCCGGCCATCACATGCGGATGGTCGAAGGGCGGGATGAGGGTACCGCCCCGCTCGGCCAGCACGCGGGCGACCGCGGCCTCGGGTGGCTCGGCATAGCGGTCGTAGAGGATCACGTCGCCGCCGTAGCCGCGCGTCGCCTCCAGCTTCGCGGCAGGGGCATCCATCGGCATCACGATGGTCGCCCTCACCTCCAGCAGGCGGGCCGCCAGCGCGATCGCCTGGGCGTGGTTGCCGGAGGAATAGGCGACGACCCCGGCGGCGCGCTGCTCCGGCGTGAACCGGGCGATGGCGTTGTAGGCGCCGCGAATCTTGAAGGCGCCGGTGCGCTGCAGATTCTCGCACTTGAACAGCAGGGTCCCGCCGGTCCCCGCGTCGGCGGTCCGGCTGGTCAGGACCGGCGTGCGGTGGGCGACGCCGGCGATCCGCTCCGCCGCCCCCGCCACGTCGGCGAAGGAGATGGCAAGGCCCGTGGTGTCGGTCATGCGGCGGAACTCCCTGGACAAGAACCGGGTGGTTACTTGAGGTCGGTGAAGAGGAAGGCCTGCGGGTGCCGCTGCAGCCCGGCCGCCTCGTAGAAGCTCACCGCCTTGGGCGCGGAAAGGAGCAGGCACATCGTCCCCTCGCCCACCGCGTCGCGCGTGCGGCGCATCAGCTCCTTGCCGATGCCGTGTCCCTGCCAGGCGCGATCGACCGCCAGGTCCGACAGGTAGCAGCAATAGACAAAGTCGGTGACCGAGCGGGCGACGCCAATCAGGGCGCCGTCCGCCCGTGCCGTGATGATGAGCTGCGCGTTGCGGAGCATCGCCTCCACGCGCGGCCGGTCGGAGACCGGCCGGCGCTCCGCCAGGCCCGACCGCTCCAGCACGTCGACGAAATCGTCGGCCGTCAGGTCGGGTTCGATGGCGTAGGTGATGAAGGTATCGGTCATGGGGCCTCAGCCTCTCCAGAAGGGTTTGCGGACCTCGTGCTCGGCGTCGGTCCGGCTGATGCCGATATCCTTCAGCAAATAATCGTCAAGCGCCATCAGCGCGCGGCGCTGCCGCGACCGCTCGCAGGCGTCGAACAGCATGTCGACGATTTTCCACAGCGGGCGGACCCAGGTGGAAACCCCGCGCACGGTGACCTGGACGGCGGCCAGGGACGGGCCGTTGCTGTCGGTCGCTTCGAACTTGCGCATGGGGACCTCCCGATAAGGTGCGTGTTGCTCGGAAAATCGAGACAATCGCGATTATCCCTGCGCAATCACGCGGGTCAAAAGCATAATTGTCACCATTACATTTCCGACCGCGGATGTATCTCGGCGGCCACACCCCAATCCGCGTGCCCGACGAAGGACACAGCCGCGCCGCCCCCCGTCACTCCGCCGGTTGTTGCCGGGCGTACATCGCCGGCGGCACGCCGACATGGCGGGCGAAGGCGACGCTGAAGGTGCTGGCGGAGCTGTAGCCGACGCGTTCCGCGATCTCGGCGATTCCGCCCTGTTTCCGGCGGAGCATGTCCTTCGCCAGCGCCATGCGCCAATGGAGCAGATACTCCATCGGCGCGACACCCACCGCCCGCCGGAACCGCTCGAAGAAGCTCGACCGCGACAAAGCGGCTTCCTTCGCCAGTTGGGCAACCGTCCACGGCGTCGCCGGGCGTTCGTGGATGTGCCGCAGGGCGACGGCGAGACGCTCGTCGCCGAGGCCGCGCAACAGCCCCGGGAATCCGTCCGGCCCCGCCGCCGAGCGCAAGGCCTCGATCAGCAGCACCTCAAGCAGGCGTGCCAGGACGACCTCCCGCGCCGGCCGGAGAGCGCGCGACTCCTCGTTCACCAGCTGCGCCAGGGTCGCCAGCCTGCGGTCGCCGCGAACATGGATGAGCTGGGGAAGCAGCGAGACCAGGATGGCCGCGTCGGCCGATCCGAAGGCGCAGTAGCCGATGAGATTGCAAACCTCCGGCGGACGGTCGGGGGTGCCGAGCAGGAACTCCCCCGGTCGCAGTTCGACCGGCAGCGTGTCGCCGGCCCCCCACGGCGTCGGGTCGCGGCTGGACATCGCGAACTCGTGCGCCGCGGGGATCAGCACGAAATCGTCCTTCTCCAGGAGGATCGGCTCCTTCCCGCGGACGGTGAGGCAGCAGGAGCCATCGAGGACCAAACAATAGAACGGACGCCCGGATTCCGATCGGCGGACCCGCCAGGGGCCGGCGCCATGAACGATCTTCGAGAAGGCGGCGCTCGGCTGGAGCAAGCCGACCACCTGCGCGAGCGGGTCGGTCATGTTCGGACTCCTGCAAATGAAGAACGGACTTCCAATCGTAGATGGTCCGGGACGGCCGGTCTATCGTCGTTCCCGCACCCCACCGACAGGAGCCCCTCTCATGAAGACCATTCTCGTCACCGGCTGCTCGTCCGGATTCGGACTGGAAACCGCCCGTCACTTCCTCGGCCGCGATTGGACGGTCATCGCGACCATGCGGACGCCGCGCGACGACCTGATGCCCCGATCGGACCGCCTGCGCATCCTGCGCCTCGACGTCACCGATCCCGACAGCATCCGGCGCGCGGTCGACGAGGCCGGTCCGGTCGACGTGCTGGTCAACAACGCGGGGATCGGCCTTCTGAACGCGCTGGAAGGCGTCCCGATGGAGGCGGTGCGCGAGATCTTCGACACCAATACCTTCGGCACCATCGCGATGACGCAGGCGGTGCTGCCGCAGTTCAGAGAGCGGCGGTCGGGTGTCATCATCAACATCACCTCCAGCGTCACCCTGAAGCCGCTGCATCTGCTTTCGGTCTACACGGCGAGCAAGGCGGCGGTGAACGCCTTCACGGAATCCCTGGCGCTGGAACTGGAGCCGTTCGATGTGCGCGCGCATCTGGTTCTTCCGGGCCGGGCGCCGGACACCGCCTTCTCGAAGACCGCACAGTCCCGCATGAAGGACGGCATCCCGCCGGCCTATGCCCCACTGGCGCAGAGCGTGTTCGCCGCCTGGCAGCAGCCGTCCCTGGTCACCCGGCCAGCCGACGTGGCGGACGCGGTCTGGCGGGCCGCCACCGATCCGGCCAGCCCGATGCGGCTCGTCGCCGGCGCGGACGCCGTGTCGCTCGCCTCGCAGTCCTGAGCGCTTCGCCGCTGCGCCGGGCAGGCGGCGACCGGTCCGGAGATGGCTCTCCCACATCAGGATTGTCACCGTCGCACTTCCCAGAGGATGATGACAATCAGCCAACCATTGCCATTGTCCCCAGGGAATGTCATCATTGTCGCCCATGACACCCTGGACTCCGGATCTGGCCGGGCGCACCGGTCCCCGCTACCGCGCCATTGCCGACGCACTGGCCGACGACATCGCCGCCGGCCGGCTCGCTGCCGGCACGCGGCTTCCCACCCATCGCGAGCTCGCCTACCAGCTCGGCGTCACCGTCGGCACCATCACCCGCGCCTATGCCGAGGCGGAGAAGCGCGGGCTGATCGGCGGCGAGGTCGGGCGCGGCACCTTCGTGCAGGGACACCGGCTGGACCGCGGCCGGGCGCTGCCCATGCCCGAGGGGGAGGACCTGGAGGCGGTCAACATGACCGTCGTCCATCCCCAGCACAGCGTCGCCGACCAGATGTTCGGCCCGACGCTGGCCGCCATCGCCGCCTCCGGACAGGCGGTGCAGTTCCTGGCCTATCCGCCCCATGCCGGCCTGCCGGCCCACCGGGCGGCCGGCGCCCGCTGGCTGGAGCGGCACCATCGGCTGGAGGCGACCGCCGACTCGGTCGTGCTGACCACCGGGGCACAGAACGCCATGGCCGTGGCGCTCGCCGCCGTCGCGCGACCCGGCGACGTGGTGCTGACCGAGCGGCTGACCAACTACGGCATGAAGACCATCGCCGCGACGATGGGCTACTACCTGGAAGGAATAGCGATCGACGAGCACGGAATCGTGCCGGACGCGTTCGACAGCGCCTGCCGGCGGCTGGGCCCCAAGGCGCTCTATTTCGTGCCGACCATCCAGAATCCGACGGCCGTGATGACGCCCTACGAACGCCGGCTGGAGATCGTGGAGATCGCCCGGCGGCATTCGGTGGTGCTGATCGAGGACGATGTCTTCGGCCATCTGGTCGATGACGCCACGCCGCTCCAGGCCATCGCGCCGGACATCACGCTGCACGTCAACAGCGTGTCGAAGAGCATGAGCGCCGGGCTGCGCGTCGGCTACGTCGTGGCGCCGCCGTCCCTGCGCCCACGGGTGGAGGCGACGGTCCGCGCCCTGCAATATGCGGCGCCGGGGTTGGCGGCGGAGGTGGCGACGCGCTGGATCAACGACGGCACCGGAGACCGGATCGTCGAGGTCCAGCGGGCCGAGGACCGGGTGCGCCGGCAGATCGCCCGCGCGATCCTGCCGCCATCCGTGGTGTCCGGCGATCCGGCGGCGCCGTTCCTCTGGCTGGTGCTTCCCGAGCCCTGGCGGCGTGACGACTTCATCGCGGAGGCCCGCCGCCGCGGCGCCATCGTGACCGGGGCCGACGTCTTCGCGGTCGGCCGCAGCAGCGCGCCCCATGCCGTGCGCGTGGCTCTCAGCAAGCCGCCCAGCCGGGAGGAGGCGGAACGCGGGCTGCGGGCACTGGCCGCAACCCTGGACGCCCCGGCCACCGCCCCGCTGTCGATCGTCTGACGCCGACTCCGGGACAGGCCCCCTCTCAGGGGAAGGGGCGAACCGTGTGCAGGTGGTTCAACGGCCCGTGCCCATGCCCCAGACCGGGCGCGGTGAGGATCGCCGTCTCCACATAGGCCCGCGCCCGCGCCACCGCGTCGCGCACGCCCATTCCCTGGGCCAGCCCGGCGGCGATGGCCGACGCCATGGTGCAGCCGGTGCCGTGGGTGTGCGGGGTGTGGACCCGCTCGCCGCGGAACAGCTCCTCCCCATCCTCGGTCACCAGCAGGTCGAACAGCGTGTCGCTCTCCAGATGGCCGCCCTTCAGCAGAACGGCCTTCGGCCCGAAGGACAACAGAAGCTCGGCCGCCTGCCGCATGCCGTCGAGGTCCTTCACCTCGATGTCGGTCAGGGCCTGCGCCTCCGGCAGGTTCGGGGTGACGATCTCCGCATAGGGCAGCAGGCGCTTGCGCAGGCTGAGCACGGCGTCCGGCTCCAGCAGGAAGTGGCCGCTCTTGGCGACCATCACCGGATCGACGACCAGTGGGATGTTGATCGCCCGCGCCTCGATCTCGGCCGCGACCGCCTCGATCACCGCGCTGTTGCCGAGCATGCCCAGCTTGATGGCGTCGGCCCCGATGTCCTCCAGCACCACCTTCATCTGCAGGGCGACGAAGGCGGGATCGACCGGCACGACCCCGAACACGCCCTGGGTGTTCTGGGCGGTCAGGGCGGCGATGGCGGTCGCCGCATAGGCGTCGAGCGCACTGACCGCCTTGATGTCGGCCTGGATGCCCGCCCCGCCCCCGGAATCGGAGCCGGCGACGATCAGGACCCGTCCCTTCATGTTACGCCTCCGCAGTCTCGGCCTCTGCGGTGGCTTTTATCATGGCCGCGATGTCGCCGACCACCTCCGCGACCAGGGCGGCGTCGTCGCCCTCCGCCATCACGCGGATGACCGGTTCGGTGCCCGATTTGCGGATCAGCAGCCGGCCGGACGCCGCCAGCCGTGCCTCGCCCTCGCGGATCGCCTGCTTGACGGCGGCGCTCTCCAGCGGCTTGGAACCCGCGGCGAAGCGGACGTTGGTCAGGAGCTGCGGGACCGGGGCGAAGACCCGGCAGACCTCGCTGGCCGGACGGCCGTCGGCCTGGATCAGCACCGCCAGCACCTGCAGCGCCGCGATCAGTCCGTCGCCGGTGGTCGAATAGTCCGACAGCACGACATGGCCCGACTGCTCGCCGCCGACATTGTAGCCCTGCTCGCGCATCCGCTCGACGACGTAGCGGTCGCCGACCGGCGTGCGGGCGAGATGCAGGCCGAGGCCGGTGAGGTGCCGCTCCAGCCCCAGGTTCGACATGACGGTCGCGACGAGGCCGCCGCCGCGCAGCTTCTCCTCCCGCGCCCAGGATCCCGCGATCAGGCCCATGAGCTGGTCGCCGTCGATGGCGCGGCCGGCCTCGTCCACCATGATCAGCCGGTCGGCGTCGCCGTCCAGCGCGATGCCCAGATGGGCGCCATGGGCGACCACCTGTTCCTGCAGGGACTGGGTGGCGGTGGCGCCGCAGCCTTTGTTGATGTTGGTGCCGTCCGGCGTGATGCCGACCGGGATGACGTCGGCGCCCAGCTCGTAGAGCACTTTGGGAGCCACCTTGTAGGCGGCGCCGTTGGCGCAATCGACGACGATCTTCAGGCCGTCGAGCCGCAGGCCGCGCGGGAAGGTGTTCTTCACATACTCGATGTAGCGGCCGGTCGCGTCCTCCATGCGGCTGGCGCGGCCGAGCACGGCGGGGCCGGCGAGATCGGGGCCGAAGGGCTGTTCCATCCGCCGCTCGATCTCGATCTCCACGTCGTCCGACAGCTTGTAGCCGTCCGGGCCGAACAGCTTGATGCCGTTGTCCTGGTAGGGGTTGTGCGAGGCCGAGATCATGACGCCCATGTCGGCGCGCAGCGAGCGGGTCAGCATGGCCACCGCCGGGGTCGGCAGCGGGCCGACCAGCACCACGTCCATCCCCATGGAGATGAAGCCGGCGGTCAGCGCCGGTTCCAGCATGTAGCCGGACAACCGGGTGTCCTTGCCGATCACCACGCGGTGGCGGTGGTCGCCCCGGCGGAACTGCAGCGCCGTCGCCATCGCCACCCGCAAAGCGGTTTCGGCGGTCATCGGCTCGATGTTGGCCGTACCGCGGATGCCGTCGGTGCCGAACAGGTGTCGCGTCATGAAACCCTCGAAAGAAGTGGCCGGCGCCCCGCCCGGAACGGGGCGCCGGGTTGCATTCCACACAAGCCGCAGTTCTGCGCCCAGCCAACCCGGCGGGTCAAGGCGCCCATCCGCGCAGCCGCCAAATGGCTACACCCCGCCCGGCCGGGCCGGATGCAGCCCTTCCCACACCGCCCGCGCCTGGACGGTCTCCGCCACGTCGTGGACGCGCAGGATCTGCGCTCCCTGGTCCCAGCAGGCGATCCCGGCGGCGAGCGAGCCGGCCAGCCGCTCCTTCGGCGGCTCGCCACGCGACTGGCGGCCGATGAAGCTCTTGCGCGACAGCCCGATCAGCACCGGGCAGCCCAGCGCGTGATAGAGCGCCGTGTGGCGCAGGATCTCCAGATTGTGCTCCACCGTCTTGCCGAAGCCGATGCCCGGATCGACCGCGATCCGCTCCGCCGGCACGCCGGCGGCGGCACAGCGCTCCACCAGCGCCTCCAGCCAGTCGAAGACGTCGAGGGCCGCGTCCTCATAGACCGGGTTCTGCTGCATGGTGCCCGGCTCACCCTGCATGTGCATGACGACCACCGGCGCGCCGGTCCGGGCGACGACCGGCAGCGCCTCCGGGTCGGCAAGGCCGGCGATGTCGTTGACGATCCGTGCGCCGGCCGCCAGCGCCGACGCCATCACCCGCGCATGGCGGGTATCGACGGAGACGCAGGCGCCCTTCTCCGCGAAATGCCGGATGACCGGCAGCACGCGCGCCTCCTCCACCTCCGGCGGGACCGGATCGGCTCCGGGACGGGTGGACTCGCCGCCGACGTCCAGGATGTCGGCCCCGGCCTCCAGCATGGCCTCGCCATGGCGGATCGCCGCGGCGGGATCGAGGAAGTCGCCGCCGTCGGAGAAGCTGTCCGGCGTCACGTTGACGATGCCCATGACCAGCGGCCGGCCGAGGTCGAGCCCGCCGAAGGGCGGCCGCCCCCGCGTCAACGCGCCGAGCTGCCGGTCGAGCCGGGCCGCCACCTCGCGCCCCCGCTCCCAACCCCAGGCCATGACCTCCGCCAGCGGCGCGAAGGCGCGCTCGATGCGGCCCGCCCGGCGGACGATCAGCTCGGCGGTGGCGAAGGCGAAGCGGCCGCCGGCCAGCGGCACCGCCGCCCCCTTGGCCCAGGCGGCGATCGGCAGCAGCCCGACCGGCCGCAGATAGACACGCACCCCCGCCTCCCCCGCCCAGGGACAGAAGGCGGCGAGCGACCCGGCGGCCGATCGGGCCGGCTGGGGTTTGGCCGGTTGCGGCTTGGCAGGCGGATTGGAAGGGGTCATGGAACTGTCCTCCGCGACAGGATGCCGGAACGCGAAGGAGCCCTTCCCCGGTCGGAGGAAGGGCTCCTTCGTCTGCTTTCGGTGCCGGGGAGCGGCGTTACGCCCCGGCCTTTTCGGCGACCGCCTTCTCGATCGCCTCGATCGCCGCGGGGGCGAGGGAGGCATCGGGGCCGCCGGCCTGGGCCATGTCGGGACGGCCGCCGCCGCCCTTGCCGCCCAGCGCCTCGGCGCCGGCACGGACGAGGTCGACGGCGCTGAGCCTGCCGGTCAGGTCGTCGGTGACGCCGACGACGATGGAGGCCTTGCCGTCATTACCGGCGATGACCGCGACGACGCCGGAACCGACCTGCTTCTTCAGCTCGTCGGCCATCGGCTTCAGGTCCTTGGCCGGCAGGCCGTCGACCACGCGGGCGAGCACCTTGACGCCGCCGATCTCCTTGGCTTCGGCCCCGCCGGACGCGGCGCCGCCGCCGCTGCCGGCGAGCGCCACCTGGCGGCGCAGCTCGGCCAGCTCGCGCTCCATCTTGCGGCGCTCCTCGACCAGGGCGGCGACGCGGGCCGGAACCTCCTCGGGCCGGACCTTCAGGGCGCCGGCGGCCTCGGTCAGCAGATGGTCGCGCTCCGACAGCCAGGCCTTGGCGCCGGTGCCGGTCACCGCCTCGATGCGGCGGACGCCGGCGGCCACGGCCCCTTCGGAGACGATCTTGAAGATGCCGATGTCGCCGGTGCGGCGGACATGCGTGCCGCCGCACAGTTCGATCGAATAGTCGCGGTCGAGCTCGCCGTGCGGGCCGCCCATGGAGACCACGCGCACCTCGTCGCCGTACTTCTCGCCGAACAGCGCCATCGCGCCCATCTCGCGCGCCTCGTCCGGCGACATCAGGCGGGTGATCACCTCGCTGTTGGCGAGGATGCGGCTGTTCACCTCGTCCTCGACCGCGGCGACGTCGGACGGGCTGAGCGGGGTCGGCTGGCTGATGTCGAAGCGCAGCCGCTCCGGCGCGACCAGCGAGCCCTTCTGGGTCACATGGTCGCCCAGCCGGTGGCGCAGCGCCTCATGCAGCAGATGGGTCGCCGAGTGGTTGGCCCGGATGGCGGAGCGGCGGGAGGTCTCCACCCGCAGTTCGACCACGTCACCGACCGACAGCGTGCCCTTGCCCAGCGTGCCGACATGCGCCCAGACGGCGCCCAGCTTCTTCTGGGTGTCGGTCACCGCGAACTCGGCGCCGGTGGCAGAGAAGATCACGCCGCTGTCGCCGACCTGGCCGCCGGACTCGCCGTAGAACGGAGTCTGGTTGACGATCACCATCGCCTCTTCGCCGGCGGCGATGCTGTCGACCCGGCTGTCGCCCTTGACCAGCGCCGTCACCTTGCCCTCGGCGACCTCGGTGTCGTAGCCGAAGAACTCGGTGGCGCCCAGCTCGTCGCGCAGCTCGAACCACAGCGTCTCGGTCGCCGCCTCGCCCGACCCGGCCCAGGATTCGCGGGCCTTGCGGCGCTGCTCCTCCATGGCGGCGTTGAAGCCGGCCTCGTCGACCGCCCGGCCCTGCCCGCGCAGCACGTCCTGCGTCAGGTCCAGCGGGAAGCCGTAGGTGTCGTAGAGCTTGAAGGCCACGTCGCCCGGCAACGGCTGCGTCTCGCCCAGGCGGCCGACCTCGTCCTCCAGCAGGCGCAGACCGCGGTCTAGCGTCTGCTTGAAGCGGGTCTCCTCCAGCTTCAGCGTCTCGACGATCAGGGCGCGGGCGCGCACCAGCTCGGGATAGGCGTCACCCATCTGCTGGATCAGCGCCGGCACCAGACGGTGCATCAGCGGCTCACGCGCGCCGATCATGTGGGCGTGGCGCATCGCCCGGCGCATGATGCGGCGCAGGACGTAGCCGCGCCCCTCGTTCGACGGCAGCACGCCGTCGGCGATCAGGAACGAGGTGGAGCGCAGATGGTCGGCGATCACCCGGTGCGATACGGCGTGGCTGCCGTCCGGCGAGGTCTTGGTCGCCTCGGCCGACGCGACGATCAGCGCGCGCATCAGGTCGATGTCGTAGTTGTCGTGCTTGCCCTGCAGGACGGCGGCCAGACGCTCCAGCCCCATGCCGGTGTCGATCGAGGGCTTGGGCAGCGGCACGAGGTCGTCAGGACCCCGCTGCTCATACTGCATGAACACGAGGTTCCAGATCTCGATGAAGCGGTCGCCGTCGGCGTCGGCCGAGCCCGGCGGGCCGCCCGCCACGGCCGGGCCGTGGTCGAAGAAGATCTCGGAGCAGGGGCCGCAGGGGCCGGTGTCGCCCATGCGCCAGAAATTGTCGTCGGTCGGGATGCGGATGATCCGGTCGTCGGAAATGCCGGCGACCTTGCGCCAGATCGCCGCCGCCGCCTCGTCCGAGCTGTGGACGGTGACCGTCAGCTTGTCCGCCGGCAGCCCGAACTCCCTGGTGACGAGGTTCCAGGCGAACGCGATGGCGTCGTCCTTGAAATAGTCGCCGAAGGAGAAGTTCCCCAGCATCTCGAAGAAGGTGTGGTGCCGGGCCGTGTAGCCGACATTGTCCAGGTCGTTGTGCTTGCCGCCGGCGCGCACGCACTTCTGCGAGGTGGTCGCCCGCTTGTACGGCCGCGTCTCCGCCCCGGTGAAGACGTTCTTGAACTGCACCATGCCGGCGTTCGTGAACATCAGCGTCGGGTCGTTGCGCGGGACGAGCGGCGACGAGTCCACGACCTGATGGCCATTCTTGGCGAAGAAGTCCAGGAACGTGCGGCGAATGTCGTTGGCGGTCTGCATGTGACGGTCAAGGCTCCGGTACGCGGGCGCGGCCTTTCAATGGCCGAACCGTGCTTGTAGCGTGACTTGCTCTGACTGTCCACACACGGACTATTCGTTGCGGCATAGGCCACGTCGTCTGCCGCGGCCCATCGGCGCGCAATGTCCCGGCCCCGCCATCCGCGAGACATAAAATTGCTCGCGCCGCTTCTTTAGTTGCTTTTGACGATTGTCACACACCCTGAAGCTGTTTCGATGCGATATCGTGTCGCGCCTGCGCACGCATGGCACGCAGGCGGAAGCGGCATTAGGTTTGTGTTGGAAACTTTCTTTAAATACTGTCCCATATAATTCACCGATCAGAGACGAAAAGACGCGCCTCTTCAACTTCGCGTTGCCGATTGACCCAAGACCAATGCGCGGCCAACCGAAGCACGCAATAAGAATCGGAGACCCAAAATGAGCGTGCGGATCCAGAGCATAAAGGTAAAACTTCTGGCTGTTCAGGCCCTCCTGATCCTCGCCATCTTGGGCGAAGGGATGTGGTCGGCCTACGACAAGCGCCAGATGATGCTGGATGGATATCAGAACTCGATCCGTGCAGTGACCGAGTCCGCCGTCTCGATCATGAAATCCTACGACCAGCGGGCGGCGAAGGGCGAATTCTCGAAGGAAGAGGCCCAGAAGCGCGCGAAGGATACGCTGCGCTCCCTCCGTTTCTTTGGTCCGGAATACATGTTCGGGTACGAATATGACGGCACCAACGTCATCCACGGCACCATGGCCGAGGTGGAGGGGACCCGCAAGCTGGCCGACTTCAAGGACAGCACCGGCAAGCTGGTGATCCGCGAGCTGGTGAACGTCGCGCGGGCCGGCGGCGGCTTCGTCCCCTACGAGTTCCCAAAGGCGAGCGGCGGCGCCCCGCTTCCCAAGGTCGGCTATGCGCTGGCCTATGAGCCCTGGGGCTGGATCATCGGGACCGGAGTCTATGTCGACAACGTCGACGCCGAATTCCAGACCGTCCTGCGCAATACGCTGCTGATCGCGCTTCTGGTGTCGGCCGTGCTCGGCGCCATCAGCTATCGCATCGCATCGCGCGTCGCCAGCGACCTCGGCCGCATCACCGGCGCCACCGGCCGGATCGCCGCCGGCGACCTCGCCACCACGGTGGAGGGCATGGAGCGCGGCGACGAGGTCGGGCGTCTCGCCCAGTCGGTCGAGGCGCTGCGCAAGACCGCCATCGAGGCGGCCGAGTTGCGCGAGCGTCAGGCGGCGATGCAGGCCCAGGCCGCCGAGGAGCGCCGCCAGATGATGCAGAGCCTGGCCGGCGACTTCGAACGGACGGTCGGCGGGTTGATCCAGTCGGTCTCGGCCGCCGCCGACGAACTGACCCGCACCTCCTCGAAGATGAGCGTCGGGGCGGAGCAGACCACCGGCCTCGTCTCTTCGGCCGCGGAGACCGCCGGCCACACCTCGGCCAACGTCAACGCGGTCGCCGGCGCGACGGAGGAGCTGTCGGCCTCGATCCGCGAGATCGCGCGCCAAGTGGCCGAATCGACCACCGAGTCCTCGCGCGCCGTCCACGACGTGCGCCGGACCTACGAGTTGATCGAGCAGTTGGACGGCACAGCCAAGCGCACGGTGGAGGTCGTGGACCTCATCCGCTCCATCGCCGCCCAGACCAACCTGCTGGCGCTGAACGCCACCATCGAGGCGGCCCGCGCCGGGGAGGCGGGGAAAGGCTTCGCCGTCGTGGCGAGCGAGGTGAAGAACCTCGCCAACCAGACCGCCAAGGCCACCGACGACGTGCAGTCGCAGATCGAGGCGATGACCAGCGCCACGGCGTCGGTCGTGCAGGCCATGCAGGGGGTCGGCGGCGTGATCGAGGCGGTGAACGCCATCGCCTCGGCCATCTCCGCCGCCATCGAGCAGCAGGGGGCGGCGACGCGCGAGATCAGCTCCAACGTCAACGAGGCCGCGCAGGGCGTCGCCGCGGTGTCGGGCAGCCTCAACCAGGTCTGTGAGCAGGCGACGGAGACCGGATCGGCCTCCGCCCACGTGGCGCGCGCCGCCCACGCGATGGCCGAGCAGTCCCAGCGCATGCAGGCGGAGGTCGCCCGCTTCCTGGCGACCGTGCGGGCCGGCTGAGCCGGCCCGGTTGCGAAAGGCCTGAGGGCCGGCTCAGCCGGCCCGCCTCCCCTGTGAAAGACGGCGCGCCTATCCCACCGACAGGTGCGCCGTCGCCTCCCGCGGCACGATGGCGCCGGGATGGCCGATGACGATGCCGGCCATGCGGTGGCCGAGCCGGGCCGCCTCCACCGGGTCGCGCCCCGCCTGCCGGGCGGCGAGATAGCCGGCGCAGAAGCTGTCGCCGGCAGCCGTAGTGTCCACCACACGCTCCACCCGCTCGGCGGGCACGGCCGCGGCCTCTCCGCCGTGCCGCCAGACGAGGCAGTCCTCGCCGCCGCGCTTCACCACCACTTCGCAGGCACCGGAGTCGCGCCAGCGGCCGATGATGACGGCGGCATCCTCCTCGCCATGCAGCAGGGCTTCGTCCTCCACGCCGGACAGGACGATGTCCACCCGGCCGGCCAGGGCCGCATAGGCACTGCGCGCCATCGCCACGGTCGGCCAGCCGCGCAGGCGCAGGTTGGTGTCGAAGGCGACGCGGGCACCGGCCGCCCGCGCCGCGTCGAGCGCGTCGTAGAGCCGGGCGCGCCCATCCTCTCCATACAGCGACAGCGTGATGCCCGACAGCATCAGCAGGTCGTAACCTCCCAGCGACTCGACCAGCGGCCGGGCGTCGGGATGGGTGAACAGCTCGCGCGCCGGGGCGCGGTCCCGCCAATAGAAGAAGGACCGCTCGCCCCGCTCGTCGGTCTCGATGGCGTAGAGGCCGGGCAGGCGGCCCGCCAGGCGGAGCACCCGGCCGGTGCCGACCCCCTCCGCCCGCCAGGCCTCCAGCATCCGCCCGCTGTAGGGATCGTCGCCCAGCAGCGTCACGTAGTCGACCGGGACACCGAGCCGCGCCAGATAGAGCGCGCAGTTCAGCGTGTCACCGCCGAAGCCGAAGCGCGCCGTCCCGTCGCCGTTGCTGCGCACCTCGACCATGCATTCGCCGATGGCGGCGATCCGTCCCTTGCCAGACACGTCCCGGCCCTCTCCCCCTGTCAGCCCTGGACCACCCGCTGGCGCTGGCTGCCCAGCCCCTCGACGCCCAGCGTCACCTCGTCGCCCTCCTTCAGGAAGACCTGCGGCTTCTGGCCGAGTCCGACGCCCGGCGGCGTGCCGGTCGAGATGATGTCGCCCGGCCGCAGCGACATGAACTGCGACAGGTAGGACACGAGGTGGCGCACCCCGTAGACCATGGTGCGGGTGCTGCCGTCCTGGAAGCGGTGGCCGTTCACCTCCAGCCACATGCCGAGATTCTGCGGGTCCGGCACCTCGTCCGCCGTCACCAGCCAGGGGCCGGTCGGACCGAAGGTGTCGGCCGACTTGCCCTTGGTCCACTGGCCGTGCCGCTCGGTCTGGAAGGCGCGCTCCGACACGTCGTTGATGACGCAGTAGCCGGCGACATGGTCCATCGCCTCGGCTTCGGAGACATACTTGGCCGTCTTGCCGATGATGACGCCGAGCTCGACCTCCCAGTCGGTCTTGGTGGAGCCGCGCGGAATCTCCAGGTCGTCGTTGGGGCCGACGATGGCGCTGGTCGCCTTCATGAAGATGATCGGCTCCGGCGGGACGGTGGCTCCGGTCTCCGCCGCATGGTCGGAGTAGTTGAGGCCGATGCAGATGAACTTGCCGGTGCCGGCGACGCAGGGGCCGAGTCGCGGGGTGCCCTCCACCAGCGGCAGGCTGGCCGGGTCGATCGCCTTCAGCCGGGCGAGGCCGGCGGGCGACAGCGCCTCGCCGGCGATGTCCGCGACATGGGCGGAGAGATCGCGGATGCGCCCCTCGGCATCGAGCAGGCCCGGCTTTTCCTGGCCCGGCGGGCCGTAACGCAGAAGCTTCATGTCCGATCCGTCTGTGACTCCGGCCGCTACGCCGCCCCATCGGGACGGCCGCCGCACCGTTGGATTAGGTGACGAACAGATTGTAGTGAGCTTTCATCTGCCTGTCGACATGGCGGACGGCATGTAGTAAAACTACATCACACTACATTCACGGCCGCCGCCATGCTCTCCGCAATCCGTTCCGCCACAGACCAGCTCCGCCGGGCAGAGCTTGCCGTGGCCCGCGTGGTGCTCGCCGCACCCGCCTCCGTCCTCAACGACAGCATAGCCCAACTCGCCGCCCGCGCGGGCGTCAGCGAACCGACCGTGCTGCGATTCTGCCGGGCGGTCGGCTTCACCGGCTTCCAGGACTTCAAGCTGAAGCTGGCGCAGGACCTCGCCGCCACCGCCGCGCGGGCGGAGGCGACGCGCGAGTCGGTGGCGCTCGCCCGCGACCTCAGCCCCGACGACAGCGTCGGCAGTGCCGCGGAAAAGGTGCTGAACCGCGCCATCGACGCGCTGCTGCGGGTGCGCGACGGGCTGGACGCGACGGCGCTGGAACGGGCCGCCCGCGCCATGATCGGCGCCCGGCGGGTGGAGATCTTCGGCGTCGGCGCCTCCGGTTCGGTGGCGCAGGACGCGCACCACAAGATGTTCCGCCTGCTGCCGGCGGTAAGCGCCTCGTCGGACCCGCACATCCAGGCGATGGCCGCGGCGACTCTCGGCCCCGGCGACGTGGCGGTCGCCCTGTCGAAGACCGGCACCAGCGTCGAGATCCTCAATGCCGTCGCCGTCGCCCGCAGCGCCGGAGCGACCGTCGTCGCCATCACCGCCCCCGGCTCAGACCTCGCCAGGGCCGCCGACATCGTCCTGGCGGTCGAGGTGGACGAGGACACCGCGATCCACACCCCCATGGCCTCCCGCCTCGCCCAGCTCGCCGTGCTCGACGCGCTGGCGGTCGGCATCGGCCTGCTTTCCCCGCCCGACCTGAACGAAAGGCTGGGCCGCATCAAGGCCGTTCTGCGCGAGCGGCATCTGACCAGCACCGGGGCCGCCGTCAGCCCGACGCCCCTGGTCCCTCTCTCCTACGAGGATCACCGATGACTGCTACCGAAACCATCGACCGCCTGATCGCCTACGGCGTCGTTCCGGTCATCCGCAACAGCTCGGCGGAGCTTGCCGGCACGGCGGTGTCCTGGCTGCGCGAGGCCGGCTACGGCACCTTCGAGATCACCATGACCACCCCCGGCGCGGTCGGCCTGATCGAGCGTCTGGCCGCCGAGGGCGGCGCCCTGATCGGCGCCGGCACCGTGCTGACCGCCGACGCGGTGCGGGAGGTGGTGAAGGCCGGGGCGCGCTACGTCGTCTCGCCCTGCGTGGTGCCCGAAGTGGCCACCGCCTGCCGCGACCTGAACGTCGCCTGCCTGATGGGGGCCCTGACCCCGACCGAGGTCCATGCGGCCGTCACCGCCGGCGCCGACGCGGTGAAGATCTTCCCGGCCTCCACCGTCGGGGCCAGCCACATCAAGGCGCTGCGCTCGGTCTTCCCGTCGGTCCGCTTCGTGCCGACCGGCGGCATCGACGCCGGCAACGTCGCCACCTTCGTCGCGGCGGGCGTCGTCTGCGTCGGGGCCGGCGGCAAGCTGGTGGACGAGACGCTGGTCAAGCGCGGCGACAAGGACGCGATCCTCGCCGCCGGCCGCCAGCTCCTCGACGCCTACCGGGCGGCCACCGGCAAGGCCTGAGCGGCATCGGAGGGGGCGCGGCGCCCCCTCCCGCCCGCTCCGCTACCGCTCCTCGTCCTGCTCGATGACGAAGGCCTCGGCCTCGTCGTCGTAGGAGAACAGTTCCGCATAGCGGGCCCAGCTCGTCACCGCCTTCAGCGTCTCCTCCGCATAGTCCTCGCTCATGAAGCGGGCGAGATCGCGGGCGAACTGCGCCCAGGGGACGCGCTGGTCCGGCCGCTCGCACAGCGTGGCGTGGATGTGCGCCGCCAGCGGCACGAAGCGGACGAGATGCTCCGCGAACAGCTTCTTGCGGTCGTCCAGATCCGCCCCGGCGAACAGGTGGCCGGGCTCGGTCAGCCGGATGTCGCCCTCCGCCACTTCGGCGAAGCCGAGGAGCTGCAGCGTCTCGGCGATCGGGAACAGGTCGTCGATCTCGTGCTGCAGGGACGCCGCCAGATGCGGCAGGTCCGCCTTGCCGTGATAGGCGGGCGAGGCCAGCGTCTCCATCAGGCCCGACAGCAGGTTGGTCGAGACGTGCTGCAGCGGCTCGGCCCACACCGGCCGCAGCCGTTCGGCCGGCGCAGCCGCAGCCAGCGGCTTGCGCGCGGTCATGCGGCCGTAGATGTCGTCCACCATCTCGCGGAATTCCGGCGCCAGCCGGTTGCGCGGATGCGGGATGTCCACCCGGATCTCCGCCGCCACCCGTCCGGGATTGGAGGAGAAGACCAGGATGCGGTCGCACATCAGCACCGCCTCCTCGATGTTGTGGGTGACCATCAGGATCGAGCGGATGGGGAGCTTGCGCTCCATCCACAGGTCCAGCAGGTCGGTGCGCAGCGTCTCCGCCGTCAGGACGTCGAGCGCGGAGAAGGGCTCGTCCATCAGCAGGATTTCCGGATGCACCACCAGCGCGCGGGCGAACCCCACCCGCTGGCGCATGCCGCCCGACAGCTCCTTCGGGTAGGCGTTCTCGAACCCGGACAAGCCGATCAGGTCGATCGCCTCCTCCGCCCGCGCCGCCGCCTCCTGCTTCGGCACGCCGAGCGCCTTCAGCCCGGCCAGCACATTCTCCTCGACGGTCAGCCAGGGGAACAGCGCGAAGGTCTGGAACACCATCGCCACCCCGTCGGTCGGCCCGGCGACCGGCTGGTCATGGTGCAGGACATGACCGGCGGTCGGGTGGGCCAGCCCGGCGACGATCCGCAGCAGGGTGGATTTGCCGGAGCCGGAGCGGCCGAGCAGCCCGACGATCTCGCCGTCGCGCAGGCTGAGGTCCACGTTGTCCAGCACGACATACTCCTGCCCGCTGGGCTTGGTGTAGGCTTGGCGGACGCCGCGCAGCTCGAAGATGGTCTTGGAAAGGGTCTGCAGCATGGGACGGGTCCTCCGTCAGGCGAGGCGCAGGCGGCGCTCGGCGTAGCCGTAGAGCGGACGCCAGAACAGGCGGTTGAACAGGATGACGAACAGCGACATGACGGCGATGCCCAGCACGATTCGCGGGTAGTCGCCGGCGGCGGTGGCCCGGGAGATGTAGCTGCCGAGGCCGTGGGCGGTCACCTGGCTGTCGCCCCAGCTCACCGCCTCCGCCACGATGCTGGCGTTCCACGAGCCGCCGGACGCCGTGATCGCCCCGGTCACGTAGTAGGGGAAGACGCCCGGCAGCATGACGTCGCGCCACCACTGCCAGCCGCGGATCCGGAAGTTGGCCGCCGCCTCCTTCAGGTCGTTGGGGAAGGCCGCCGCTCCGGCGACGACGTTGAACAGGATGTACCACTGGGTGCCCAGGATCATCAGCGGGCTGAGCCAGAGGTCCGGGCTGAGGTCGAAGCGCATGATGCCGACCACCGCCACCGGGAACAGCAGGTTCGCCGGGAAGGCCGCGAGGAACTGGGCCACCGGCTGCACCTTCTCCGCCAGCCGTGGCCGCAGCCCGATCAGCACGCCGACCGGCACCCACACCAGAGTCGCCACCGCGATCAGCAGCACGACCCGCAGCAGCGTCACCGCCCCCAGCAGGACCACGCCCGCCACGTCTCCCCAGCCGGCGCCGGAGGCGATGAAGGACACCATCGTCCAGCCGGCATAGAGGCCGGCGGCGGCGAGCACGGCGTACCACGCCCGGTCGAGCATCCGCGACCCGGCCGCCCCGACCGGCCGCGCCATCCCCGGCGGCAGCGACAGCCGCAGCCAAGCCAGCCGGTCGACGGCGGCGCCGACCGGCGCGAACAGGGCACGGAAGAAGCCCGTGCGCTGGAACAGATCGAGCAGCCAGGATTCCGGAGCCTCGCGCCCGCCGGTCTGCTCGAAACGGAACTTGTCGGCCCAGGCGACGAGCGGGCGGAACAGAAGCTGGTCGTAGGCCAGGATGACCACCAGCATCGCCAGCACCGCCCAGCCGACAGCGCCCAGATCCTTCTGCGCGATCGCCTCCGCCAGATAGGCGCCGACGCCGGGCAGCGTGATGCTGCGGTCGCCCACCGTGATCGCCTCCGACGCCACGACGAAGAACCAGCCGCCGGACATCGACATCATCATGTTCCATACCAGCCCGGGCATGGCGTAGGGCGCCTCCAGCTTCCAGAAGCGCTGCCAGCCCGAGAAGCGGAAGCTGGCCGCCGCCTCGTCCAGGTCGCGCGGCACGGAGCGCAGCGACTGATAGAAGCTGAAGGCCATGTTCCAGGCCTGGCTGGTGAAGATGGCGAAGACCGCCGCGCACTCGGCGCCGAGCACGCTGCCGGGGAACAGCGACAGGAAGAACGCCACCGTGAAGGAGATGTAGCCGAGCACCGGCACCGACTGCAGAACGTCGAGCACCGGAATCAGCACCATCTCGGCCCGCCGGCTCTTCGCCGCCAGCGTCGCGTAGGTGAAGGTGAAGAGCAGCGAGGCCGCCATCGCCGCCAGCATGCGCAGCGTGGAGCGCAGCGCGTAGTCCGGCAGGTCCCAGGGAGACAGCGACACCGGCGCCGCCTCGACGCTCTCCAGCGGCGCCGACATCTCGTGGCCGCCGATGGCGATCAGCACGAGCAGGCCGATGACCAGCGGCAGCGCCACCAGATCCCACCGGTTGGGCGCCGCACCGCTCGCCTTTACCGAAATGCTTGCATTTGTCCAAACCATGACCGTTCCATCCCGCGGCACCGGATCGACCGGGCCGCTCCTGGCGAAAAAACGAGCCCTGCCGCCCTGATCGGGCGCTCAGGCGGAAATGCCGGGGGAACGGGTCAACTTCGGGCGAAGCGCCGGCAGACGGACGGCCATGCCGGCGGCACGGTCGCGTCGGGCACCCGCCCCTGTGCGGTGAGGAGCACTGTCACCATGGTCCACCTGAAACATCTGTCGGCCGGACGCCGACCGTGGTGGACCTTCGGGAAAAGGTCAGCCTTGGATCAGCGTCTTCGCCTGGGTCTTGCGGGATCGACTACTGGGGCTTTCCATCTCTTGCCTTCTCGGCGGCAAAGCCGGCGACCGCGCCGGGCCTGACGCCGATCATGCGTTGGCATCGCGGCCGGCTGTACTCCCAAGGAGCGAACGCCGTCAAGTCTCCGCAGCGCTGCGGTCCGCGCATGACGGTTCTTTCATGGACGAACCGGCCGATGGGCGCAGGGTGCCAAACGAAACGAGGCCGGCGCGCGACGTCACCAGCCACTTGCGAAACATGTTTTGGGAAGGATGGTGGGCGCACAAGGACTCGAACCTTGGACCCGCTGATTAAGAGTCAGCTGCTCTACCAACTGAGCTATGCGCCCATCCTGAGACCACCTGCCGCCATCTGGCGGATGACCGTGCTGGTCGGCGACCAAACTGAAGAGATGGTGGGCGCACAAGGACTCGAACCTTGGACCCGCTGATTAAGAGTCAGCTGCTCTACCAACTGAGCTATGCGCCCATCTCTGGTCACCGCCCGAAGGATTTTTCGCCGTTTTGCCCGGCGCGTTCGCGCCGTTCGTGCCGACTAGCCATCCTTCCGGCCAAGCCGTTGTCCCGGCCGGTGTGGCGCGGTTTATAGCCAAGGCAGGCGGGCTTGTCGATACCAAAATGACTGGTTTTTGCATTTTTTGCGACACCCCGTTAAACCAACCCGGACACCGGCCGATGCACCCGCGGCAGCCGGAGACGGGGGAGAGGCGCACCATGCAGAGCTGGACCGAGGGCTATGTCGGCGGCATCGACTATATCCGGAACTTCTACCGCGAGATGTCGCCGTCGCTGATCGCCTTCTCCCTGGTGCTGAAGGGCTGGCGGCCACCGCCGGGGCTGGCAGCCGGGCGGTTCGACTATGCCGAACTCGGCTGCGGCTATGGGCTGACGAGCACGGTGCTGGCGGGGGCCTGCCCGCAGGCCCGTTTCACCGCGCTGGACTTCAATCCCACCCACATCGCCGCCGCCCGCCGTCTCGCCGGGGAGGCCGGGCTGGAGAACACCGTCTTCCTGGAGGAGAGCTTCGCCGATTACACCCGCTCCGACGGGCCGCAGTTCGACGTCATCGCCCTGCACGGGATCTGGTCCTGGATCAGCGCCGGGAACCGGGCGGTGCTGGTCGAGCTGCTGCGCCGCAAGCTGCGCCCGGGCGGCGTGGTCTTCATCAGCTACAACACGCTGCCGGGCAACCTCGTCTTCCAGCCGCTGCGCCGCATCCTGACGGAGCACACCGCCGGCGGCTCCGGCCCCCTGCCCGCGCGCATCGCCCAGGCGATCGACTTCGCGTCGCGGGCCGCGGCGCTCAATGCCGGCTGGTTCGCCACCGCCGAAGGCATTCCGTCACGCATCGAGTCGCTGCGCCGCAAGCCGGCCAACTACATCGCGCACGAGTATCTGAACAGCGACTGGACCGCCTTCTACCACGCCGACGTGGCGCGCGAGCTCGCCGGAGCCAAGCTGGACTTCGCCGCCGCCGCGGTGGCGCTGGAACAGTATGACGACCTGATCCTGTCGGCGCAGGCACAGGCGCTGGCCGCCGAAGCCACCGACTCCGCCTATGCCGAGACCCTGCGCGACTACCTGTCCAACCGCAGCTTCCGCCGCGACCTGTTCGTCAAGGGGGCGGAGCGGCTGACGGAGTCCGAGCGGACGGAGCGGCTGCGCGATACCCGCTTCGCCCTGCTGAGCGATCCCGAGTCCCTGCCGGAGGTCGTTTCCACGCCCATCGGCCGCGTTCCACTGTCTCCCACCCTCTACAGGCCGTTGGGCGAGGCGCTGGCGGAGGGGCCGCGCAGCCTGCGCGACCTGCTGCGCCGTCCCGCCCTGGCCGTCCATGGCGAAGACCAGGTGCTGCGCGCGCTGGCGATGCTGAGCAGCCTGTCCCTCGCCTCCCCGACCCTGGACGCCGGGACGGCCGAGGGCGGGCGGAGCCATGCCGATCGCTGCAACGCCGCGCTGATGAGGGATCACCGCCCCGGCGAGGGAACGACCTATCTCGCCTCGCCCGTGCTGGGGACCGGCGTCGCGGTGTCCTGGGATGAAGCCCTGTTCCTGCTGGCCGCCCGGCAGGGCGAGGAGCCGGCCGCCTTCGCCTGGCGCCACCTGTCGGCCCAGGGCGTCGCCTTCCTGCGCGACGGCCGGCGGATGGAAACGGCGGAGGAGAATCTGGAAGAGCTGCGGCAGCGGCATGCCCGCTTCGTCGAGCGCCGGCTGCCGATCCTGCGGACCGTCGGCGCGGCCTGAGCCGGGCATCGATCCGGCGGCCGGAGACGGCGCTACCCGCGCGGTTCTTCCGGCCGGCCCGGGACCGGCCCCTCGGCCACCGCCGCCCGGCCGGGATCGCGCTTCTGGGTCTCCAGCAGGATGTCGCGGGCGATCGGCGCCGCCACGGCGGACCCGCCGCCGCCATGCTCGACGAAGACGGCGCAGGCATAGCGCGGCGCCTGGACCGGCGCGAAGGAGACGAACAGCGCGTGGTCGCGCTCCCGCCAGGGCAGGTCCTCGTTCTTCTTCACGCCGGTGTTGCGCTCGGCCATGGTGATGCGGCGCACCTGGGCGGAGCCGGTCTTGCCGGCCATCTCATAGCCGACCTCGGTGATGCGCGACTTGTAGGCCGTGCCGTTCGGTGCGTTGGTCACCTCGTTCATCCCGCGCAGGACGAGGTCGAGGTTCTCCTTCTTCACCCCGATGGGCGGCCAGGCGGTCTGCTCGCCCGCCACCGTCTTGATCTGCTTGGTCAGGTGCGGCTTCACCGCATAGCCGCCGTTGGCGAGACGGCAGGTCATCACCGCGAGCTGTAGAGGAGTCGCGAGCACGTAGCCCTGGCCGATCGAGGCGACCAGCGTCTCGCCCATGTCCCAGCTCTTGCCGTAGGTCGCCTTTTTCCAGGCGATGGAAGGGATCAGGCCCGGCCGCTCGTGCGGCAGGTCGAGCCCGGTACGCTCGCCCAGACCGAAGCGCTTCGCCATCTCGGCGATGCGGTCGACGCCGACGCGGCGTGACAGGTCGTAGAAGAAGACGTCGCAGGAATGGCGCAGCGCGCCGACCACGTCCACCGTGCCGTGACCGCCCTTCTTCCAGCAATGGAAGCGGTGGTCGCCCAGCTCCATGTAGCCGGGACAGAAGACGCTGTGCCGGCCGGTGATGGCGCCGCTCTCCAGCCCGGCGAGGGCCACGATCATCTTGAAGGTGGAGCCCGGCGGGTACTGGCCGACCACCGCCTTGTTGTTCAGCGGGGTCGCCGGGTTGGACAGCAGCTCTTCCCACAGCTCCGCATTGATGCCCATGGTGAACTGGTTGGGATCGTAGCTGGGGTGGGAGCACAGGGCGTAGATGCCGCCGGTATGCACGTCCATGACCACGGCGGATGCGCTCTGCTCCTGCGCCAGCCGCTGCTGCACGTAATGCTGCAGCGCGATGTCGATGGTCAGCTGGATCTCGCGGCCGGACTGCCCCTCGTCGCGCGACAGTTCGCGGATCACCCGGCCGACCGCATTGACCTCGAGCTGGCTGGTGCCGGCGGTGCCGCGCAGCACCTTCTCGTGATACTTCTCGATGCCCGCCTTGCCGATGCGGAATCCCGGCAGCGACAGCACCGGGTCGCTGTTGCCCTTCAGCTCCGACTCCGAGACGGCGCCGACATAGCCCATGATGTGGGCGGTCGCCTCGGCATGCGGATAGTGGCGCAGCTCGCCCACCTCGATCGCCACGCCCGGCAGGTCCGGGGTGTTCATCTCGATGGTCGCCACCTGCTCCCAGGTCAGGTTCTCGCGCACCGTCACCGGCACGAAGCGGCGCTTGCGGTGCAGTTCGCGCAGGACGCGCCGGCGGTCGCCGTCGGTCAGCGGCACGATGCGGGAGATCTTGTCCAGCGTCTCCTGGATGTTGTGGATGCGCTCCGCCACCACGACGACGCGGTAATTCTGCTGATTGACCGCCAGCGGCTCGCCGAAGCGGTCGACGATCGGCCCGCGCGACGGTGCGATCAGGCGCAGGCTGATCCGGTTCTCCTCGGCCAGCATGGTGTAGCGCGCCGACTCCACCACCTGCAGGTAATAAAGCCGCCCGACCAGGGCCGACAGGGCGCCCAGCTTCAGCCCGCCGAGCACCAGTGCGCGGCGGCCGAGAAGGCGGGAGCGGTCGGTATCGCGGTCGATCGAACTCATGGATGCCGAGGCCTGTGCGAGGAAACGGAACCGGTCAGGTCTGCAGGAAGGCGCGGTGGACGCGGATCAGCAGCCACGCCACGCTGGGAAAGATGGCCATGGTGAGCAGCCCCTGGAACAGTACCGTATTGAATGGCAGCAATGTCGCATTCAATGCGGAGAAGGCCAGCCACTGCAGGAAGCAGATACCCAGCATCACCATGGCGAAGCCCACCCACAGCAGCAGGAAGGTGCTGGACAGGAACACCCGCCGCTGGTTCAGCACCACCCATTGCGTGACAACCAGCAGCAGGGCGTTGACCCCCAGCGGCCCGCCGGTCAGCAGATCCTGCAGCAGCCCGATAAGGAAGGCGACGCCGGGCCGCATCAGATCCGGCCGATGGATCGTCCAGTAATAGACCGAGATCACCGTCAGCATCGGCGCCACCGGCGTGTAACCGGGGATCGGCACCGGCACCATGCCCAGCAGCATCAGCATCACGGTGACGGCGAACGGCGCGAGGTTGCGGCCGGCCTTGTCCAGCCGCTGCCAGAACGTCGTGGTCATTTCCACTCGGATGCCTGGTCCAGATCGGTGCCCGGCAGTCCGAATTCCACGAGACGCAGATGCTCGATGCGCGACAGGTCGGCGTTCGGCAGGACGCGCACGCCGCGCTCGCCCGCCGAGGTCACGACGCCGACCGGCAGGCCGGGGGGAAACAGCCCGCCATGGCCCGAGGTCACCACCCGCTCGCCGACCTGCACCGGCGTCTCCGGCGGCAGGTAGAGCAGCTTCGGCTGGTCGGAGTTGTCGCCGGCCAGCACCGCGCGCTGGCGCGAGGATTCCACCACCACCGGAACGCGGGCGTTGATGTCGGTCAGCAGCAGGATGCGCGACGACCACTCCCCCACCTCGATCACCCGGCCGACCAGCCCCGGGCCGGCAAGCGCCGCCTGCCCCTTGCGCACCCCGTCGCGACGGCCGGCGGTGACGACCAGCGTGCGCAGGAAACTGCTGCCGGGGGCGGCGATGACGCGGGCGGTGATGTAGGAGACGGAGGGTTCCGGCGTCGCCTTCAGCAGGCTCCGCAGGCTGGCGTTCTCGGACTCGAGCCGCAGGGCGGCCTGCTTCCATTGCAGCAGCCGGGCATTCTCCGCCTTCAGCCGCTGGTTCTCCTCGAAGGCGTTCTGCACCTCGACCGCCGACTCCACCACGCGGGCGGCGGTGGCCGCCGGGCGCGAGATGGCGTCGAGGATCGGGGCGAAGGCATCGGTGACGCGCGCACGCGCGTTGTCGACCGACAGCGCCTCGATCTTGCCGACCATCATCAGCGCGACGCAGGCCAGCACAAGGAGAAGGAAGGAAAAACGCTGCGCGAGGGCCCGGAGCGGAGCGGCGAGGCGTATGACGGATCCGGATGTGCGTGGCTTCACAGGATTATCCCGTCGAGATACGCGGTCCGTCTCCGGCCTTTCACTGTGCGGTGTCTAATCCGCAGGAGCAAAAAGGCCGGAGGCATCCAACCGAGGAATACACCAATCAGTAGGCGCTGACCAAGACGTTTCGCAGCGTCTTCATCTCTTCCAGCGCGCGGCCTGTGCCCAGCGCGACACAGGAGAGCGGATCCTCGGCGATCGACACCGGCAGCCCGGTGGCGTGGCGCAGGACGAAGTCCAGGTTGCCCAGCAGGGCGCCGCCGCCGGTCAGCACGATGCCCTTGTCGACGATGTCCGCGGCCAGCTCGGGGGCGGTATGCTCCAGCGCGACCTTCACCGCCTCGACGATGGCCGAGACCGGCTCGGCCAGCGACTCGGCGATCTGCCGCTCGGAGATGATGAGCTCCTTGGGCACGCCGTTCATCAGGTCGCGGCCCTTGATCTCCAGGATGCGGCCCTCGCCGTCCTCCGGCGGGCAGGCCGACCCGATCTCCTTCTTGATCCGCTCGGCCGAACCTTCGCCCACCAGCAGATTGTGGGTGCGGCGGATGTAGCCGATGATCGCCTCGTCCATCTTGTCGCCGCCGACGCGGACGGAGCGCGAATAGACGATGCCGCCCAGCGACAGCACGGCCACTTCGGTGGTGCCGCCGCCGATGTCCACGACCATGGAGCCGGTCGGCTCCGTCACCGGAAGGCCGGCGCCGATCGCGGCGGCCATCGGCTCCTCGATCAGGAAGACCCGGCGCGCGCCCGCGGCCTCGGCCGATTCCTGGATCGCCCGGCGCTCCACCGCGGTCGAGCCCGACGGCACGCAGACGATGACCTGCGGGCTGGCGAAGCTGCGGCGGTTGTGAACCTTGCGGATGAAATGCTTGATCATTTCCTCCGCCACCTCGAAATCGGCGATGACGCCGTCGCGCAGGGGGCGGATGGCCTGGATGTTGCCGGGCGTGCGGCCCAGCATCATCTTCGCCTCGTCACCGACGGCGAGAACCTGTTTCTTGCCGCGCACGTTGGCGATGGCGACGACCGACGGTTCGTTCAGGACGATGCCGCGGCCCTTGACATACACCAGGGTGTTGGCCGTCCCCAGATCGATCGCCATGTCGGCAGACAGCACGCCGAGCAGTTTGGAAAGCATGGAGCTGACGGACTCTATCTATGCGGTTGAGACGGCCTTGCCGACGGGATGGCCTGCCATGCCCGCCAACGGTTCCATAGACGAATGCCCCCTCGCGCTCAAGCGGAGTGTGCGCGCGGCCGGGCGACGCCCGATCCGGCGGCATCGGAACCCCGCAAGATCCCGTGGCAAAGCCGGCCCCCCGTCAAGAGGCGCCAGCTTCTAGGAGCACCGGCGTTCTACCGGACGTCGGTGCCGGAGAAACTGCCGGATCAGAGTTAATTTTCCGTCAACGGCAGGTACGCGAATAACCTGCCGGGACAGTCATACCCCCGGTCCCGCCGGGGGCTATGTCTAGGCTGAATCCCCCTCCCCCGCAACGGGATTGTGACAGCGGGGGCCTGCCCGCCCGTCATGGCCGGACCGCAGATTTCCCGGGTGGCCGTCTAGTTTTTGTAACATTTGTCCGGTACCCTGCCGGAATTCCCATTTTGCTACTCCTGCAGGGACGCCGGGCGGCACCGCCCGACGCGTCAGAGGTCGGACAGATGAAGAACAACGTTCCGCACATCGTTTCCGCGTTCGAAGATGCGCTGAAGCGGCTGAAGGCCGGCATCGTACAGATGGCCGGCGCTGCCGAGACCCAACTCGACCAGGCGCTGAGCTGCCTGACCCAGCGCAACCCGGATCTGGTGCAGGAGATCGTTCAGTCCGATGCCCGACTCGACAGCTTCGAGCATGAGATCGAAGCGCACTGCATGCGCCTGCTGGCGCTGCGCCAGCCGGTGGCCGACGACCTGCGCGAGGTGGTGGCGGCCCTGAAGATCGCCGGCAATCTGGAGCGCATCGGCGACCATGCCGCCAACTGCGCCAAGCGCGCCGCCATCCTGGCGGAGGGGCCGGAGCTGGCGCCGATGGCCGCCCTGCCGAAGCTCGGCCGCCTGGTGCGCGAGCGGCTGGCCGCGGTGGTCGACGCCTATGTCGACAGCGACGTGGAGGGCGCGCTGCGCATCTGGCGCACCGACGACGAGGTGGACGCCCTCTACACCAGCATCTACGAGGACATCGTGCGCTCCGCCTCGGCCGGGCAGGACCGCTTCACCACCCACATGCATCTGGCGCAGATCGCCAAGAGCCTGGAACGCATCGGCGACCACGCCACCAATATCGCGGAGGTCGTGCATTTCGTCGTCACCGCCCGCCCGCTGCTGGAGGACCGGCCGAAGGCCGACCGCTCGCGCGAGGTGGTCAGCCCCTGAGGCCGGCCGCCCGGCGAGCATTATTTTTCCCGGACCGATCACGAGGCGGATGGAAAGCGGGCCTGCGACTGTTCATATTCCAGTATAGTTTGTACATGAACAGTCCGATGACCGACGATCTGATCCGCCTCTACGACGCCATCCTCGAACGGCAGGGCATGGACCCCGCCGCGTCCAAGACCGCGCGGCTGTTCGCCTCCGGGCCGAAGAAGATCGCCAAGAAGGTCGGGGAGGAGGCCGTGGAGGTCGCCCTCGACGCCATGAGCGGCGACCGCGAAGGCGTCATCAACGAGAGCGCCGACCTGCTGTACAACCTGTCCGTCCTCTGGGTCGCCCTGGGCATCCACCCCGACGAGATCTTCGCCGAGCTGCGCCGCCGCGAATCCCTCTACGGCATCGCCGAGAAGCTGCCGAAACTCGCCGTGTCCGGCGGCGGAAACGGGGCGTAGCGCATACCGCACAGCCCCGCGGAACGGCGGCTGCGTCTTACGACGCCCCGAAGTCCAGCCCCCAGGCCTCGTACCGCTCCGGGTCGTCCACCCAGTCCTCGCGGACCTTGACGAACAGGATCAGGTGGACGCGGCGCTCCAGCATATCCTCCAGCTCGGTGCGGGCCGCCTTGCCCAGCGCCTTGATGCGCTGGCCGCCCTTGCCGAGCACGATGGCCTTCTGGCTCTCGCGCTGGACGAAGATCACCTGGGAGATCTTGACCGACCCGTCCTCGAACTCCTCCCAGGCCTCCGTCTCCACCGTGGCGGAATAGGGAAGCTCCTGGTGGAGCTGCAGGAACAGCTTCTCGCGGGTGACCTCCGCGGCCAGCAGCCGCATCGGCATGTCGGAGATCTGGTCCTCCGGGAACAGCCACGGCCCCTCCGGCATGCGGTCGGCCAGCCACTTGCGCAGATGGGCGATGCCGTCGCCGGTGGAGGCCGACACCATGAAGATGTCGGTGAAGACCCCTTCCTGCTGGAAGCTGTCGGCGATGCCCAGCAGGACCTCGCGCTTCACCAGGTCGATCTTGTTCAGGATCAGGATGGCCGGGCGCTTCAGCTCCTTCAGCCGGGCGACGATGCCGCGGGTGTCCTCGTCGATGCTGCGGCGGGACACGTCGTAGAGCACGCAGATGACGTCCGCGTCCTCGGCCCCCTGCCAGGCCGCCGCCACCATCGCGCGGTCCAGCCGGCGCTTCGGCCGGAAGATGCCGGGGGTGTCGACGAAGATGAGCTGGCTGTCGCCGGCGATGGTGATGCCCAGCACGCGGGTGCGGGTGGTCTGCACCTTCGGGCTGACGATGGAGACCTTGCTGCCGATCATCGCGTTCAGCAAGGTCGACTTGCCGGCATTCGGCGCGCCGACCAATGCCACGTAGCCGCAGCGCGGATGCTCCGGCAGGACGGTCGGCGGCGGCAGATCCTCCGTCACCCCGTCCAGCTCGTCCTCATCCCCGAAATCGTCGTCGGCCTCGTCCCCGAACCCTTCGTCGGGCTCCTGGTCGAGCTTCTCATCATCGTTGTCGATGTCGTCGCGGCCGTCAGTCATCGACCTTCACTCCCACCTGGCTCAGCAGCACGCTGGCCGCCTTCTTCTCGGCGATCCGCTTGGACGGGCCGGTCCCGGTCACCGGATCCATCCCTTCCACGCGCACCGCCACGCGGAACACCGGCTCATGGGCCGGGCCGCTCCTGTCCAACAGTTCATAGGTCGGCAGCGGCAGCCCCCGACCCTGTACCCATTCCTGCAGCGCCGTCTTGGGATCGATCGGCGGCGGCTGCGGCCGCTCGATCTGCTCGGCCCAGGCGCCGCGGATGAAGCGGCGCGCCACGTCCAGCCCGCCGTCGAGGTAGAGCGCCCCGATCACCGCCTCGCAGGCGTCGCCCAGGATGGTCTGGTTGGTCCGCCCGCCGCCCTGCGCCTCCGCCGGCGACAGCCGCAGATAGCCGCCGAGCCCGATGCCCTCGGCCACCCGGCCGACCGCCTCGCGGCGCACCAGCGCGGCATGGCGCTTGGCGAGCGCGCCTTCCTTCTCGTGCGGGAACTGCTCCAGCAGCCATTCGGCGATCACCAGCCCAAGCACGCGGTCGCCCAGGAACTCCAGCCGTTCATAGGCGAGCCCCGGCCCATGGTCGGGCCGCTGGCCGCGACGTCCGCCACGCTCGAGCCCCATCAGGCTGGGGTGGGTGACGGCGTCCTCCAGCAGGCCCGGCTTGGCGAAGCGGTGGCCGAGCGCCTCGGCCAGTCCCGCCAGATCGGCCGTCCCGGCGTCCGCAGCGGATCCCACGGACTCCTCCATCTCAGCACCCAATTACTTGACCCCGCTGAACAGCCGGCTGAAGCGCAGGTCCATCGGCCAGCGCCAGACCTCGAAGAAGCGGGTGCCCTCGTCCAGCGAGAAGAACAGGAACTCGGCGCGGCCGACCAGATTCTCGAGCGGGACGAAGCCGACCTGCGCCGGGACCCGGCTGTCCAGGGAGTTGTCCCGGTTGTCGCCCATCATGAAGACATGGCCCTCCGGCACCTTGTAGGCCGGCGTATTGTCGAGCGGGCCGTTGTCCGTCTCCTCGATGATGCGGTGGCTGCGGCCGTTCGGCAGGGTCTCGACATACTGGGCGACGTGCAGCGTGCGGCCCAGCGCGTCCTGCGTCACGAAATCCTCGATCCGATCGCGCTTCACCGGCTGGCCGTTGATGTGCAGGATGCCGCCGATCATCTGGATCGTGTCGCCGGGCAGGCCGACGATGCGCTTGATGTAGTCGGTCTTGTTGTCGCGCGGCAGCTTGAAGACGATGACGTCGCCGCGTTCCGGCATCTTGGCCATGATGCGGCCCTCGAAGACCGGCAGGCCGAAGGCGATGGTGTGCTTGCTGTAACCGTACGAGTATTTGGAGACGAAGAGGTAGTCGCCGATCAGCAGCGTCGGGATCATCGAGCCCGACGGGATGTTGAACGGCTCGAACGCGAAGGTTCGCACGCCGAAGGCGATCAGGACGGCATAGAGCACCGTCTTCACCGTTTCGGCAAATCCGGCGTCCTTGGTCTTGGCGCTGCCCGCCGTCTGCTTCTCGAAAGTCATGCTGGTGTCGCCGTGGCGGTGGAAACGGAAGGGGTGTCGGGTTCGGCACTGATGATGACGATGGCTTCCGCCATGGGATACTCGTCGGTCAGCGTCACGTGGATGCGCGGGCGCATGCCGGGGGGCGTCATCGTCTCCAGCCGGGCGAGCGCGCCACCGGTCAGCGCCATGGTCGGCTGGCCCGACGGCAGGTTCACCACCCCCATGTCGCGCCAGAAGACCCCGTCGCGGAACCCGGTGCCGAGGGCCTTGGAGCAGGCCTCCTTGGCGGCGAATCGCTTGGCGTAGGTGGCGGCGCGGGCACTGTGCCGTCCGGCGGCAGCGGCGCGGCGCTCCGCCTTGCCCTTCTCGACCTCGGTGAAGACGCGGTCGATGAAGCGGTCGCCGAAACGCTCCAGCGACTTCTCGATCCGGCGGATGTCGATCAGGTCGTTGCCGATGCCCAGGATCATGCCGGCGATCGCCGGTCCGGCAGTCATCGACCGCCTCTCGGCCGGGCCTTGTCCATCAGGGTGCGCATCTCGCGGATGGCGGCGGCCAGCCCGCCGAACACCGCCTCGCCGACCAGGAAATGCCCGATGTTCAGCTCCACGATGGTCGGGATCGCCGCGACCGGCCCCACCGTGTCGAAGCTGAGGCCGTGGCCGGCGTGGCACTCCAGCCCGATGGCCTCGGCATGGGCGGCGGCGTGGAGGATGCGGGAAAGCTCGGTCTCGCGCTCCTGCCAGGTCTCGGCCTCGCAATAGGCCCCGGTGTGGAGCTCCACCACCGGGGCGCCGAGCGCCCTGGCGGCGTCGAGCTGCGCCGGCTCCGGATCGACGAACAGGGAGACGCGGATGCCCGCCGCCCCCAGCTCGCCCACGAAGCGCGTCAGGTGGTCGAAGCCGCCGGCGGCGTCGAGGCCGCCTTCCGTCGTCACCTCCGTCCGCTTCTCCGGCACGATGCAGGCGGCATGCGGCTTGTGGCGCAGCGCGATCGCCAGCATCTCGTCGGTCGCCGCCATCTCCAGGTTCAGCGGCAGCGGGATTTCGGCGACCAGCCGCTCGATGTCGCTGTCGATGATGTGGCGGCGGTCCTCGCGCAGATGCGCGGTGATGCCGTCAGCCCCGGCCTCGGCCGCCAGCAGGGCGGCGCGTACGGGATCGGGATGCCGGCCCCCCCGCGCGTTGCGGATGGTCGCCACATGGTCGATGTTCACGCCGAGGCGCAGGTGACGGGACATGTGTCCAGGACTCCGGAATCCCTTGCGGCCCCGCCGGAGGTCGGCGGAGGTGGTGATCCGTCTATATAGCGAGGGTGCGGCGGCACGTCACCTTTCTTCCCGTTCATCCGCCGCCGGACCGGGCCGCAGGACGTACAGGCTGCCGGTCACTCGACCCGGATGCGGGAAGCCAGGGCCTTCAACTCGTCCATCGGCGGCGAGCGCCGCGGCCAGACGAGCTCCGCCCCGTCGCCTCGGTAGCGCGGCACGACATGGACATGGATGTGCGGCACCGTCTGCCAGCCGGCCGGCCGGTTGGTCTGCAGCACCGTGATCCCCTCCGGCGCGAAGGCGGCCTCGACGGCGCGGGCGACCTTGTGGACGGTGCGGAACAGGGCGGCCGCCTCGTCCTCGCTGAGGTCCAGCAGGGTCTCGGCCGGCCGCTTCAGCGCCACCAGCACATGGCCGGGATTGACCTGGCCGGCGTCCATGAAGGCAAAGGTCCGCTCGTCCTCATAGACCTTGGCGCAGGGCAGCTCGCCGGCGATCAGGCGGCTGAACACGGTGGGTTCGGAGGGCGCCGGGCCGGGCATGGGGCGATCCTTTCCGCTCTACCGGCCGCGTGCCCGGTCCACCGAGTTGATCGCCGGGGTCGCGCGCAGGGCCGCCATGATGTTGGTCAGGTGCTTGGCGTCCTTCACGTCGATGTCGATCAGCAGCTCGAAGAAGTCCGGGTTGCGGTTGGTGATCTTCAGGTTGGTTATGTTGCCGCCATTCTTGCCGATCACCGTGGACAGCGTGCCGAGCGAGCCCGGCTCGTTCGCCACGACGACGGAGATGCGGCCGACATGCTCCTCCGGGCTGTCCGGGCCGGTGTCCCAGGCCACGTCGATCCAGCGCTCGGGCGAGTCGTTGAAGCTCTCCAGCGTCTCGCAGTCGATGGTGTGGATGGTCACGCCCTTGCCCGTCGTCACGATGCCGACGATGCGGTCGCCCGGCAGCGGATGGCAGCAGCGGGCGTAATGGACCGCCATGCCGGGGATCAGCCCGCGGATCGGCAGGGCCGATTCCTTGCCCTTCGCCTTCGGCTTGGGCTTCGGGATGATCTGGTTCTTCTCATCGGGCTGCGGGGTCGCCGCGTGCGGCTTGTGGCCGGGGAAGACCGCGTGGAAGACCTCGCGGCCGGAATTCAGTCCCGACCCGACGCTCGCCAGCAGGTCTTCCGAGCTCGGCTGCTGGAAGATCCTGATGACGTTGTCGAGCGCCTTTTCCGAGAACTCGTAGCCTTCCGCCTTGAACTGCCGCTGCAGGATGGCGCGGCCCAGTTCGATGTACTGGGAGCGCTGCTGCGTGCGCAGGAACTTGCGGATGCGCGCCCGCGCCTTGCCGGTGACGACGAAGCGTTCCCAGCCGGGGACCGGCGTCTGCGCCTTGGAGGTGACGATGTCGACCTGGTCGCCGTTCTGCAACTGCGTGCGCAGCGGCAGCATGCGGCCGTTGATCTTGGCGCCGACGCAATGGTCGCCGACCTCCGAGTGGACGGCATAGGCGAAGTCCACCGGGGTGGCGCCGCGCGGCAGGGCGATCAGGTCGCCCTTCGGCGTGAAGCAGAAGACCTGGTCCTGGAACAGCTCCAGCTTGGTGTGTTCCAGGAACTCCTCGGGCTTCTGAGCGTGCTCCAGGATGTCCAGAAGCTCGCGCAGCCAGCGGTACTCGCGCCCCTCGGTGCTGTGGGGCGTGCCCTGCTTGTAGGCCCAGTGGGCCGCGACGCCCAGTTCCGCGATCTCGTGCATGTCGCGGGTGCGGATCTGCACCTCGATGCGGTTGCGGCCGGGGCCGATCACGCCGGTGTGCAGGCTGCGGTAGCCGTTGGGCTTGGGCGTCGAGATGTAGTCCTTGAAGCGCCCCGGAACGACCGGGTAATGGGCGTGGATCACGCCCAGCGCCTGATAGCATTCGCCCAGGTTTCCGACCGTGATGCGGAAGGCCATGATGTCGGACAGCTGCTCGAAGCTGACGTTCTTTCGCTGCAGCTTGCGCCAGATCGAATAGGCGGTCTTCTCGCGGCCGGAGACCGAGAAGTCGCGCAGCCCTTCGGCCTCCAGCGTCTCGCGCAGTTCGCTGATGATGCTCTGGACGCGGCTTTCGCCCTCGTTGCGCAGGCGGGCGAGCTGGGCCAGGATGCTGTCGCGGGCGTCGGGATTCAGCTCCGCGAAGGCGAGGTCGTCCAGCTCGTCCTTGATCTTGTGCATGCCGATGCGCTCGGCCAGCGGCGAGTAGATCTCGATCGTCTCGCGGGCGATGCGCTTGCGCTTCTCCGGCTTCAGGTGGTGGAGCGTGCGCATGTTGTGCAGCCGGTCGGCCAGCTTCACCAGGAGGACGCGGATGTCCTCCGACATGGCCAGCACCAGCTTGCGGAAGTTCTCGGCCTGCTTGGCCTGCTCGCTGTGCAGTTCCAGCCGCGACAGCTTGGTGACGCCGTCGACGAGCCTGGCGATCTCCTTGCCGAACAGTTTCTCGATGTCGTCCAGCGTCGCCACGGTGTCTTCCACCGTGTCGTGCAGCAGCGCCGTCGCGATGGTGCCGGAGTCGAGCTTCAACTGGGTCAGGATGCCGGCGACTTCCAGCGGATGCAGGAAGTAGGGGTCGCCGGAGGCCCGCGTCTGCGAGCCGTGCGCCTTCATCGAAAAGACGTAGGCGCGGTTCAGCAGATCCTCGTCCGCGTCGGGGTCGTAGGCCTTTACGCGCTCGACAAGTTCATATTGCCGGATCATGCCGCCCGACCCGGCGCTCCGCGCGCCATGCTTGTTTTTGGTTGGTTCGCGTCTTCGTGGTCCGCGCTATCGTGCCCGACGCCGGTCCGGTCCGCATGCGGGGATCGGGCGGGGAACCCTGTGCCCCCCGCCTGCCGTCCAGGGGCAGCGTCAGAGGTCCCCGTCGGCATCGCGGCCGACGACGTCGTCCTCGGTCATGCCGAAGGCGGCACCCGGCTCGGCGTCCATGTCGCCGGCGATGTCGTCATCCTCGCCGAGTTCCTCGCCGTCGCTCATCGCGTCGTCGTCGCCGAGCGAGTTGTTGCCGCGGGCGGCCCAGTCGTTCTCGCCGGCCATCAGCTCGACGATCTCCTCCTCGGGCTCGTCGGGCTCGACATGCTTCTGGTGGCCCTTGATCAGAGCGTTCTTCAGGTATTCGAGCGACACGGTCTCGTCCGCGATCTCGCGCAGGGCGACGACCGGGTTTTTGTCATTGTCGCGTTCGATGGAAAGCGGGGCGCCGGACGCCACCTCGCGGGCGCGCTGGGCAGCCATCATGACCAGCTCGAACCGGTTCGGAACCTTCAGGACGCAATCTTCAACGGTAACGCGGGCCATGCGAAACGAACTCCGGATTCTGGGAGGCCATTGACTATATGGATAGCACCCCATGGGTGCAAGTGCGAACGACTGCATTGCAGGCAGGCGGCCCGATCAACCTTGACCGTGGCGGCACCACTCTTGCGACCCCGCCCGTCCTGCCGGTTACCGGCTTGTCCTCTTGCCGGAGAGTATCACAGGCACTAATTTCACTGACGGGCGGCCGGAATTAGCCGGACCGCCATGACATACTAGAAGCTCTTGTAGAAGGATTTAGACATTGGATCGCAATACGACTTTGCCGCGTGATGTGAGCAAATTGTTTTACAAGGAAGAGCGGCTGGCCATGTTCATCGACGGCGCCAATCTGTATGCCGCGGCGCGGGCGCTGGGCTTCGATATCGACTATAAGCGTCTGCGCGATGGTTTCGCCGCCGAAGGGCGTCTGGTGCGGTCCTTCTACTACACCGCGCTGGTCGAGGATCAGGAATATTCGCCGATCCGCCCGCTCGTGGATTGGCTCGATTATAACGGTTACACGATGGTGACCAAGCCGACCAAGGAGTTCACCGACGCGTCGGGTCGCCGCAAGATCAAGGGCAACATGGACATCGAGCTCGCCATCGACGTGATGGAGATGGCGGAGCATGTCGACCACATCCTGCTGTTCTCCGGCGACGGCGACTTCCGCCGCCTGGTGGAGGCAGTCCAGCGCAAGGGCGTGCGGGTCAGCGTGATCAGCACCGTCCGCTCGCAGCCGCCGATGGTGGCGGACGAGCTGCGCCGGCAGGCCGACAACTTCATCGAACTGCAGGACCTCGCCCCCAACATCGCCCGCGTCCATCACCATCGCGAGCCGATGAACGCCGGCCAGGACAACGTCCACCAGGGCGGCCCGACCCTCTACGACCCGGACGACCGCATGTAGGCGGCCGGGCCTCCCCGGGGACCGGAAGACGACGCCCCCGCCCGGCCAGCAGGCCAGGCGGGGGCGTCTCCTTTTCGGATCAGCCACCCGTCTTGGCGGCGGCCAGCCCGTCCTGCCACATCTGCGCTTCGGCGGCACGGCGGGCGCGCAGCCCGGCCGCGTTGGGCCAGAGCCGCTGCATCGACAGGAACTGCGCCGGCACCTTGTCCAGCTCGTTCTTCTGGATCAGGTCGTGGATGGCGCGCATCTCGGACCGCGGGCCGGTGGTGTCGCCCGGGTCGCCCAGGCCGGGGCCGCGGTTGTAGACCAGACTGACCAGGGCCGCGCGGCACAGCGGCGGCAGGGGCATCAGGTCGCCATAGGCGCCTTCCGTCGACCTCACCTCGGCAGGCAGGGTCAGCGCGGTGAAGACGTCCCAGGCGGCGAAGAACGGGATGCTGTACTGCGACAGGGACGCCGCAGCAGCAGCCGAGCCCTGCTTGCCGATCCAGGGGCGCAGGGCCGCCGCGGTGGCGGCGGGCAGGCGCGGCGCCCAGCAGCTCTCGAAATCGCCCTGGAAGCGCAGGTCGTAGCCGATGCCGATGGTGACGCCGCTCTCGCCGCCCGGCCAGGTCGGCTTGGCGCAGGCGTGGTCATAGTTGGTGCGGCTCGACACCTCCTGCCGGGCGATGAAGACCACCCCCTCGGTCGGCACGACCGGCGACGGATCGGGCTGCTTCTGCAGCCATGCCACCAGCGCGTCGTCCACACCGCCGGCCGGCAGCCCGGCCGCTTCCCGCGCGTCGCGGATGGCGAGTTCCGTCTCCGGCCCCGCCTTGCCGTCGACCTCCAGGATCCCGCCGACCTTGTTGAGGAGCTGCTGGAGCTCCACCATCGATACCGTCGTCATGCGCCACGCTCCGCTTCGCATGCGAACACGCCCGTTCGCGCGCCGACGATGCGCGAGCATCCTTACTCAATCGTGAAAAAGTGGAATTACTTCCATACTAATCGTCTCTTGATTGCAGACGATTGTATGCCATTCCGGCCGCGGCCTTCATCGCCGCGACCAGGCTGGTCTCGCCGGCTTTCCCGGTGCCGGCGATGTCGAGCGCGGTGCCGTGATCGGGAGAGGTGCGGACGAAGGGCAACCCCAGCGTGATGTTGACCCCGGTATCGAAGTCGATGGTCTTCAGCGGGATCAGCGCCTGATCGTGGTACATGCACAGCGCCGCGTCGAATCCGGCGCGGGCGCGGACATGGAACAGCGTGTCGGCCGGGCGCGGCCCGTCGACCGCCAGCCCCTCGGCCCGCAGGGCGGCCACCGCCGGAGCGATGACGTCGATCTCCTCGCGGCCCATCGCCCCGCCTTCGCCGGCATGCGGGTTCAGCGCGGCGACCGCCAGCCGGGGCCGCGCGATCCCGAAATCGCGGACGAGCGCCGCCGCCGTGACGCGCCCGGCATGGATGATGGCGGCGGTGGTCAGCTGCTCCGTCGCCGCGCGCAGCGAGACATGAATGGTCACCGGCACCACACGCAGGTCGGCCGACGCCAGCATCATCACCGGCTCATCCGCCAGCCCGGCGAGATGGGCAAGATACTCGGTATGGCCGGGATGACGGAATCCGGCGGCATAGAGCGAGGATTTCTGGATGGGGTTGGTCACCACCGCCGCGGCCTCGCCGCCGCGCACCAGGGCGACCGCCCGGTCGATGCTGGCGATGACCGCGGCACCGTTGGCCGGGTCCGGCCGGCCGGGGACCACCGGCGCGGCGAGGGGCTGCGGCAGGACCGGCAAGGCCTTGTCGAACAGCTGCGCCGCCTCCGCAGCGGAAGCGATCCGCCGCACCGGAACGTCGAGCCCGATCCGCGCGGCCAGGGCGGCGAGCCGGTCCGGATCGTCGATGACGAAGAAGGGAGGAAGTCCCGCCGCCGCCCTCGCGGCCCAGGCCTTCAACAGGATATCCCCGCCGATCCCCGCAGGTTCGCCCATCGTCACGACGAGCGGCGGCAGTCTTCCCGCATGCGGGGACGGCAGGGGCGCCATCAGCTCCGGATCTCGATGAAGGCGGAACGGCGCAGGTCGCGCAGGTAGCGGCGCGACAGCAGGTCGGCCCGCTCGTTGACCAGATCGCGCTCCACCTCCTCGCGCGTCGGCAGCTTGGCTTCCTTCGGCGGCGGCGGGGGCGGCGCCGGGGCGGCGACCGGCTCGGGCTTCGGCTGCGCCTCCGGCGGCGGCTGGATCATCGGCACGTCGCGCTTGCAGACGATCAGGATGATCGCGGCGGCCGGGCTCATCAGCACCGGGCTCGGCTGGCCGAGCGGGATGCCGACGGCGAGCTGCTGCAGGCCGGCCGGCAGATCCTTGACCCGCAGCGTGCCCATGTCGCCCGACTCCGGAACCCCGGTGGCCTTCGCCTTGGCCTCGAAGTCCTCGCAGCTCTTGATCGACTTGCGCAGCTTCTCCGCCTGATCCTTCAGCGCCTTGATCGCCTCCTTGGAGGGGTTGGGCTCGGCAGCCGGCAGGACGATCTGCTTCATGTTGACCTTCGCCTTGGCGAGGTCTGGCTTCGGCTGCGCCACCGGCCGCGGACGCGGCGGCGGGGCGGAGCGGCCATCTCCTCGCCGCCACCGCTGCCATAGGCGCGCTGGCCGCGGACCAGCAGGATGTGATAGCCGGTCGCCGTGCGGACCGGGGCCGAAAGCTGGCCCGGCCGCATGGTGGCGAGCGACCTGTCCAGCTCGTTCGACAGCTCGCCGGACCGCACCCAGCCGAGGTCGCCGCCCGACGCCGCACCGGCCGACTGCGAGAACTGGCGGGCGAGCGCCGCGAAGTTGCCGCCGCGGCGGATTTCCTCCACCAGCCGGTCGGCGGTGCGGCGCACGTCGTCATCCTGGTCGGGGGTGTCGACCGCCAGGAAGATCTCCGCCACCAGATACTCGGGCTTGCCGATGTTGGCCTTCGCCCGTTCCATCGCCGCGTCGATCTCGTCCTCGCCGATGGCGATCTCCTGGCGCATGCGGCGCTGCATCACGCGCTGCCAGGCCAGCAGGGCGCGCACCTGCTCCTGCAGGGTGGTGACCGGCACGCCCTGGGCCTTCAGCATGCCCTCGACCTGTTGGCGGCTCATCCGGTTCTGCTCGCCGATGCGCTTGATCGCCTCGTCGATGTCGGCCTGCGAGACGGTGACGCCGTTGCGCTTGGCCTCCTGGAGCTGCAGCCGCTCGTCGATGAGCTGGCGCAGGACCTGCGGGGCGAGGCGCTGGCGCGTCTCCGGATTCTCCGCGGCACCGTTGCTGACCAGCGCCAGCCGGATGCGGGCGTTGACGTCGGAGACGGAGATCACCTCGTCGTTCACCACGGCGGCGATCCCGGCCGCCGGCACGCCGCCCGGCGCTGCGCCGGACTGAGCCTTCGACGCCGCTCCGCCGGGGACCTTGGACGTCTGTGCCGCTGCCGGCAGGGCAAGGACGGCGCAGGCGGTCGCCACGGCAAAGGCGGACCGGACGGCTCGCAAACTCGACATGGTGCTCCAGCTCCCAGAAGAAATCGCCGTTACATAAGGCGGGGTCGGTGCCCGTGTAAACGGAATCCTATGTCACGCCCCCGCGGCCGAATTGTGGCGGCGATTGTCATCGCGGCCCTGCGGGGACAGCGCGGCACGCCGTTCCGTCCTTCCGGCCATCGTCTCAGCCGTCCTCCAGGTGCAGCAGGGCGGCGGTGCCCAGCAGCAGGCTGATGCCTGCCGGGCTCCAGGCCGCCATCAGGACCGGGATGGTCTCCGACATGCCGAAGGTGCGGATGACGTCGGTGGTGACGAACAGCACGAAACCGGTCAGCACGCCGCCGGTCACCATCGCCATCGTGCCGCCACGCCGGGGCAGGCGCAGCGAGAAGGCGGCGGCGAACAGCACCATGGCGACGAACAGCAGCGGCTGGGCCAGCAGCGACTGGTAGTGCAGCCGGTGGCGGATCGCCGGGAATCCGGTGGTCTCCAGCGTCTGGATGAAGCGCGGCAACTCCCAGAAGGAGATGGTCTCCGGCGGGGAGAAGCTCTCCTCGATCGTCGCCATGTCCAGCTCGGTCGGAATGGTGAAGGTCGGCAGCGCCTCGGGATCCTTGCCCGGCCGGTTCAGCACGGCGTTCTGCAGCACCCACTTCTTCTCGCTCAGCACGGCGCCCGGCGCGTCGACGCGGCCGAGGTAGCGCTGGTCGGGGTCGAACTCGAACACGATGACCTGCGCCAGCCGGAAGGTCAGCGGGTCCACCAGGTCGGCGTGGATGAAGAACTGCTGCTTCTCGTTGGTCTGGCGCAGCCACAGGCCCGACCGCGAGATCGCCATGGAACTGGACTTCAGCTTCAGATAACGGTCCTGAAGCTGGTCGTACTTGGCGATGAAGACCGCGCCCACAGGATTGATCAGCGTCACCTTCACCACGCCGATCAACGCCGCGGCGATCAGCACCGGCGTCAGGAACTGCCAGGCCGACACCCCGACCGCGCGCGCCACCACCAGCTCGGCGCTGCGGGTCAGCCGCCAGAAGGTGAACATGCCGGCGAACAGGATGACGAACGGGAACATCTGCTGCCCGATCTCCGGCAGCTTCAGGAAGGCCATCTCGACGATCAGGCCGAAGGTCACGTTCGGCTTCGTGCCGGCCCGCCGCAGCAGCTCCACCGTGTCGAGCACCAGCACGATCGACAGCAGGATCAGCAGCAGCAGGACGAACCAAGTGACGAACTGGCGGCCGATGTAGCGGGACAGCGTGGGGGATGAATACATGGCGTCGGCCTTGCGGCGGCCTTCCTTGCAACCGGTGACGGACTCCGGGCCAGCCCGGGCATGACGTGGCTGTGTACGCCCAATCGCGGCGGCGCACAACCCGGTGGGACTTTTTCCCCGGTCCGCCCGCGGCGATGCCGCCTTTGCGACTGGACTTCCCGTCCGCACCTCCCAAACTCTTCCCTATGGACGCCGTTGCGGCGCCAGCCATCCGGACGGGAGACGGTCGATGACGGACAGCAGCGTGACGATCCGCGATGCCCGCCCCGGCGATGCCCCGGCCATCGCCCGCGTCCATGTGCGGAGCTGGCGGACCACCTACCCAGGCCTGATCCCAGCCGCCTTCCTTGTCGGCCTGTCCGAGTCCGCCGCCGCCGCCCGCTGGGAGGCGATCGTCCGCAGCCGCGGTCCCGGCCGCGGCGCGCTGGTCGCCACCATGGGGGCGGAGGTGGTCGGCTTCGCCAGCTATGGCGCGCACCGCGTCCCGGTCGCCGATCTGGCCGGCGAATTCTATGCGCTCTACCTGCTGGACGAGGCGCAGGGCCGGGGGATCGGCCGGCGGCTGCTGGGGGCGATGGCCGAACGGCTGCTGGAGGCCGGAACACGGTCCGCAGCGGTCTGGTGCCTGCGCGACAACCCGGCCCGCTGGTTCTACGAACGGCTGGGCGGAACCCGGATGGCGGAGCGTCCGATCCGCTTCGCCGGGCGGCAGCTCATCGAGATCGGCTACGGCTGGCGCGACCTGGCTCCGCTTGCACGCTTGTCCGCGGGGCCGGAGGTGGGGTAGTCAAGGGCCTTGATCGTCCCGCAGCAGGGTCCGCCATGTCTTCCTCCGTTTCTTCCGCCGACCGCATCCTCATTCTCGACTTCGGGTCGCAGGTCACGCAGCTCATCGCCCGCCGCATCCGCGAGGCCGGCGTCTATTGCGAGATCCATCCCTTCAGCATGAGCGACGAGCGGATCCGCGATTACGCCCCCAAGGCCATCATCCTGTCGGGCAGCCCGGCCTCCGTCACGGAAGAGAACAGCCCGCGCGCGCCGGAATCGGTCTTCGGCATGGGCGTGCCGGTGCTCGGCATCTGCTACGGCCAGCAGACCATGTGCCAGCAGCTCGGCGGCGCCGTCTCCGGCTCCGACCACCGCGAATTCGGCCGCGCCTTCATCGAGGTGAAGGAGCCCTGCGCCCTGTTCGACGGGCTGTGGGACCTCGGCGCCCGCGAGCAGGTGTGGATGAGCCACGGCGACCGCGTCACCGCCCTGCCCGAGGGCTTCCGCGCGGTGGCGGTCAGCGAGGGCGCGCCCTTCGCCGTGATCGCCGACGATTCCCGCCAGTTCTACGGCGTGCAGTTCCATCCGGAGGTGGTGCACACCCCGCACGGCGCCCAGCTCCTCGCCAATTTCGTCCACCGCGTCGCCGGGCTGAAGGGCGACTGGACGATGGCGGCGTTCAAGCAGCAGGCGATCGAGAAGATCCGCGCCCAGGTCGGCACGGGCAAGGTGATCTGCGGCCTGTCCGGCGGCGTCGACAGCTCGGTCGCCGCCGTGCTGATCCATGAGGCGATCGGCGACCAGCTCACCTGCATCTTCGTCGACACCGGCCTGATGCGCGCCGGCGAGGCGGAGGAGGTGGTGACGCTGTTCCGCGACCACTACAACATCCCGCTGGTCCACCGGAACGCGTCGGAGCTGTTCCTCGGCAAGCTGGCCGGCGTCACCGATCCCGAGAAGAAGCGCAAGATCATCGGCGGCCTCTTCATCGACGTCTTCGACGAGGAGAGCGCCAAGGTCGGCGGCGCCCAGTTCCTCGCCCAGGGCACCCTCTACCCCGACGTGATCGAGAGCGTGTCCTTCACCGGCGGTCCCTCGGTCACCATCAAGTCGCACCACAATGTCGGCGGCCTGCCGGAGCGCATGAAGCTGAAGCTGGTGGAGCCGTTGCGCGAGCTGTTCAAGGACGAGGTGCGGGCGCTCGGCCGCGAGCTCGGCCTGCCGGAGAGCTTCATCCGCCGCCACCCCTTCCCCGGCCCCGGCCTCGCCATCCGCGTCCCCGGCGAGATCACGCCGGAGAAGCTGGACATCCTGCGCAAGGCCGACTCGATCTACTTGGAGGAGATCCGCGCGGCCGGCCTCTACGACGCGATCTGGCAGGCCTTCGCCGTCCTGCTGCCGGTGCGCACCGTCGGCGTGATGGGCGACGGCCGCACCTATGACCATGTCCTGGCACTGCGCGCGGTGACCTCCACCGACGGCATGACCGCGGACTGGTACCAGTTCCCCCACGACTTCCTCGCCCGCGTCTCCAACCGCATCGTCAACGAGGTGCGCGGTGTCAACCGCGTCGTCTACGACATCACCTCGAAGCCGCCGGGGACCATCGAGTGGGAGTAAGGGGCGAGTGGGAGTAAGGGGCGAGTGGGAGTAAGGGGCTGAGTGGGCGTAAGGCACGCGCAATAGCACAAGCATCAGGGGACGTGCCGGTCATGTCCCCTGATCTTGCGACCGGATGGTGCCCGGCCACCGGCCGGCGGTTCCCTCCGGGTAACCACCGCACCGGATTCTGCCTTCTTACGCCGGCGGCACAGGCGTCCTATCTTCGCCTCGTCTTGAGGAGATCATCGGATGGCCGACCGCCTGCGCCTGTTCTATCTTTTCGATCCGCTCTGCGGCTGGTGCTACGGCGCCTCCGCCATCGTCCGCCGTCTGGCCGCCCTGCCGGGCGTCGAACTGGTGCCATCCCCGACCGGCCTGTTTTCCGGCGACGGGGCGCGGCCGATGGACGAGGCATTCGCCGCCTATGCCTGGGCCAACGACCAGCGGATCGAGCGACTGACCGGCCAGCCCTTCACCGAGGACTACCGGCACCGGGTGCTGGGCGACCGCAGCCGGCCCTTCGACTCCGGCCCGGCGACCCTCACCCTCGCCGCCGTCGCGGTGACGGAACCCGGCCGTGAACTGGAGGCGCTCGCCGCCATCCAGGCCGTCCGCTATGTCGAGGGACGTGACATCACCGACGCCGCGGTCCTGTGCGACATGCTGCATGCCTGCGGACTGGTGGAGGCCGCAAGGCGGCTGGCCGCCCCGGATGCCCCCTTGCACGCCGCCGACGAGGCCCGTCGGACTGCCGCGTCCGGCCTCATGCACCGCTTCGGCCTGACCGGCGTCCCCGCACTCGTCGCCGGCGAGGGGGCGGGCGCCCGCCCGGTCGGTGCCAACCGGCTGTTCGGCGACTTCGACCTGCTCGTCCGCACCATCCGCCCGACCTGACCGGACAAATGATCGAGCGGCGCAGGCAGGGGCTTGCCGGCGACCTTCCCCATAGGTACGTTTGTTGACGCATACTGTATGATCAACGGACAACCGCCCGGCCAACGGACGGGGCCGCGACGGGGAGGACCTCATGCCGATCATCGCCGACGGGGCGGTCGCCCTGATCGCTCTGCTGCACTTGTATATTCTGGTCCTGGAGATGTTTCTCTGGACCAGCCCCGCGGGTCGGCGCGCCTTCGGGCTGACCCCGGACTTCGCGCGTCAGACGCGGGTCCTCGCGGCCAACCAGGGGCTGTACAACGGCTTCCTGGCCGCCGGCCTGCTCTGGGGCCTGTCGCTGGGCGCCGCGGGGACGCAGGTCAAGCTGTTCTTCCTGCTCTGCGTCCTCGCCGCCGGCCTCTTCGGAGCGGCGACGGCATCCCGGAAAATCCTGGTCATCCAGGCGTTCCCCGCTGCCGTCGCCCTCGCGCTCGTCGCTCTGTCGGGCGGCTGACCGTCACTTGGCGAGGCTGGCGATCTCGATCCTGTGCGCCTCCAGCCACGCCTCGAAGGGCTGCGGGTCGCGCCCGGTCAGCGCCTTGAAGTCACCCGTCACCTCGCCGAAGCCGCCCTTGGCGGTGTTCTCGTCGAAGGAGGCGAAGACGCGCGCCACCGGTTCCGGCAGGCCGGCGCCCAGCATGCCCTGAACCAGCCCCTCGACCGGCACCTGGATCACCTGGATCGGCCTTCCGGCGGTCTGGCCGATCAGGTCCGCCAGTTCCGCGGTGGTGTAGGCGCGGGCGCCGCTCAACGTCAGGACCGTCTTGCCCTCGGTCTTGCCGGCGAGCGCCGTCGCGGCGGCCAGCGCCAGATCGTCCCGCGCGATGTGGGCGAGCCCCCCGTTGCCGGTCGCGGCGTACCACTGCCCGGTGGCGAGGATCGACGGCAAGGCGTGGAAGATGTTCTCGAAGTACCAGTGGTTGCGCAGCACGGTCCAGCCCGGCAGACCGCTGGCAGCCAGCGCCGCCTCGGTCCCCGCATGGTCCGGCGCGAACAGCACGGCGGAGGTCTGCGGGCCGGGCATGGAGGTGTAGACGACATGGCCGACCCCGGCCTGCGCCGCGGCCTCCACCGCCGCCTTGTGCTGCGCCAGCCGATGGCCCGGCCGGTCGAGCACATCGGTGCTGATCAGCAACAGCCGGTCGACACCCCGGAAGGCCGCGGCGAGCGAGGCCCGGTCGTCGAAATCGGCGGCCCGCACCGTCACGCCGCGGGCCGCCAGGGAGGCCAGCCTGTCGGGGTTGCGCGTGGTGGCGACGATCCGCTCCGCCGGAACCTTCAGCGTCTCCAGCAGATGATGCAGCACCCGCTGGCCGAGATGGCCGGAGGCGCCGGTGACCAGCAGGGTCGGGAAGCTCGGGGTCGACATCGCTTGGGTTCCTTTTCGTGAAAGCAGGTCTCTGAATGAGAGTTGCTTTACGATAGAGATCGACAGCGCGCGGTAAAGAAGGCATGTTTTTGGGAGATGGTCACCTGAAGGGAACCGGCAGCATGGACGGCAGCGCAAGCGGAACGCCCTCCCCCGACCTGTCGCGGAAGATGCGGGAGTGGAAACAGCAGGATTGCGGGCTCGCCGCCTGCCCGGTGCGCGACGTGCTCGACCAGATCGGCGACAAGTGGAGCACTCTGCTGCTGATCACCCTGTCCGACCGGCCCCACCGCTTCGGCGAGCTGCGCCGCGCCGTGCCGGACATCTCGCAGCGGATGCTCACCCAGACGCTGCGCGACCTGCAGCGCAACGGCCTGATCAGCCGCCACGTCTTCCCCACCCAGCCGCCGAGCGTCGAGTACCGGCTGACCCCGCTGGGCGCGTCGCTGATGGGGCCGATCCGTCATCTCGTCCAGTGGGCCGACGAGAATCACGGCGCCATCCGGGCCTCCCGCGCCCTCTACGACGCGCAGCTTGCGGAGGAGGAGTGACGGCGACGGGCGGATCATGATGACGAATTCATGAAATTCCCCCTTCACCGCCGGACGTTGCGCCGCCACACTGGCAGCCTCCCTGCCCCATCGACCGACAGGCAATGTGTCGCTTCCTTGCGTATTGCGGTGAGCCCGTCTACCTCGAAACCCTGGTCTGCACGCCCTGCCATTCGCTGATCGAGCAGTCGATGCACGCGTCGGAGGCCAAGACCGAAACCAACGGCGACGGTTTCGGCGTCGGCTGGTACAGCGAGCGGACCGAGCCGGGGCGCTATTGCGAGATCCGCCCCGCCTGGTCGGACGAGAACCTGCTGTCGATCTGCAGCCATGTCCGCTCGCACCTGTTCTTCGCCCATGTGCGGGCGGCGACGGGCACGGCGGTCAGCCGGGCCAACTGCCATCCCTTCAAGGCCGGGCGCTTCCTCTTCATGCACAACGGCCAGGTCGGCGACTGGACGCGGCTGCGCCGCCGGATCGAGGCGATGATCCCCGACGAGCTCTATCCCGCCCGCACCGGCACCACCGACAGCGAGGCGATCTTCCTTGCCGCGCTGGGCCAGGGAATGGAGCAGGATTCGGTCCGCGCCTTCCGCAGCGTCCTGGCACAGATCGAACGGGAGATGGAGGCGACCGGCGCCACGGCGCCCCTGCGCTTCACCGCCACCTGGACCGACGGCGAACGGGTGTGGGCGGTGCGCTGGGCGTCGGACGGCAAGCCGCCCAGCCTCTACTGGCGCCTCGGCGACAGCGGGCTGATCGTGGTGTCGGAGCCGGTGGACGCCCAGCGCGACGCCTGGACGCCGATCCCCACCGGCGGCGGCCTCGTCGCCCGCCTCGGCTCCCGGCCGGAGACCTTCACCTTCCACTGACGCCAGTTCCCGCCGGCCGGCGGCGGCCTCAAACCAGCCGGGCCACCGGAAGCAGGATGGTCACGGTGGTGCCGCGGCCGGGTTCGCTGTCCAGAACAACGCTGCCGCCATGCAGTTCGGCAAAGCGGCGCACGATCGGCAGGCCGAGCCCGATGCCCTCGTGGTGGCGCACCAGCGTGCGCTCCGCCATGTTGAAGGGATTGAAGATCCGCTCCATCTGCGCCGGCGGGATGCCCGGGCCGTTGTCGCTGACCACCACCGCTATGCCGTCCGGCCGTCGTTCGACCCGGGCGGCGACCCGCCCGCCGGAGGGGGTGAACTTCACCGCGTTGTCCAGCACGTTCAGGATCATCTCGCGCAGGCGCCTGTGGTCCGCCCGGATGCGGAACGGCTCGCTCTCGGCGATCTCCACGGCCAGCCGCTTCGCCCGCACCTTGTGGGACAGCATGTCGGCGGAGGTCTGCAGCAGGTGCGGCAGGTTCACCTCCGACTCCACCAGCTCGATCGCGCCGGAGGAACCGCGGGTGTAGTCCAGGATGTTGTTGACCATGGCGAGCAGCGCCTTGCCGCTCTCCTCGATCAGCTTGACGTATTCCATGTAGTCGGGATGGCCGAGCCTGCCCAGCGACTCCGAGGCCAGCACGTCGGCGAAGCCGATGATGGAGTTCAGCGGCGTGCGCAGCTCGTGGCTCATCACCGCCAGGAAGTCCAGCTTCGCCCGGTCGGCCTGCTGGGCCGAGGCCAGCGCCTGCGTCAGCTCCACCGTGCGCTCCTGCACCCGGCGCTCCAGGTCGCGGTTCTGCTCGGCCGTCCGGCGGTGGAGCATGCGGATCTCCACCATGTTGCGCACGCGGTGCAGCAGCTCCCACGCCACGAAGGGCTTGGTCAGGAAATCGACCGCTCCCGATTCCAGCGAGCGCCGCCGCGTCTCCTGGTCGGTCTGCGCCGTCAGCACCAGGACCGGCACGTGATCGCCGCCGAAGACCGGCTTCAGCCGCTCCATCAGCTCGAACCCGCTCATGTGCGGCATGCGGATGTCGATCAACAGGAGGTCGAACGGCTCGGCCCGGCACAGGTCGGGGACCAGCCGCGGATCGGTCTCCCCCCGGACCCGTTCGTAACCGTCATGGGTCAGGATCTCCCGCAGCAGTTCGACGTTGGAGGCGTTGTCGTCCACGATCAGGATGGCGGCCTCCCGAACCTGACGGGCGAGCTCGGGGTCCATATGGCTCCGGATCATGGGCGGGCAGCCTCCGCGTCGGTCGAACGGCCGGTCGGCCCGGTTCGGCGTCGGGCGGCAGGCGAAGGCCGCCGCGCCGAATGCTTATGGTCCGAAGGGTTGCCGGAAGCGGTCGGAAAAGCAATAAATATATTGGTTTTGCCGAAATCCGGCATCAGGCTTTCTTCTCCCAGCCGCCACGGTCCGTCTGCTGCCAGTAGGTCAGGGCGTGGCCGGCGGCCTTGAAGGCCTTCCAGCGGTCGCGGGCGGCCAGTACCGCCTCCTCGTCGTTGCCATCGAAGATGTCGCAGACGAGGTCGTAGGTGGCGGCCCGCTCGCTCATCACCCCATCCACCTGGACCAGCACGCCGGCACCGTTCGGGTTCTCGTCCTCCGCGGTCAGCCAGATCGGCTGCTTGTCCGCGAAGCCGTCCCGTGCGGCGCCGTGCGGCAGGAAGGAGGCGGGGTCGTAGGTCCACAGATGCTGGTTCAGCGCGTCCACCCGCTCCGGCGAGGCGGCGAGCACGACCGCCCGCCAGCCGCGCTCGACCACCTTCTCCAGGATCTTCGGCAACGCCTGTTCGAGCGTGCGCCGCTGGAGGTGATAGAAGCGGACTTCCGTCATGGCCGGGCGGCCGGCTGGCGGCGGGAGGACGGCTGGCGCTGCATCAGCCCTCGTGGAATTCGGCCACGAAGCGGTCGAGCAGCCGGACGCCGAAGGCGGTGCCGCCCTTCGGCACGGTCGCCGTGTCCTTCTTCGACCAGGCCACGCCGGCGATGTCGATGTGCGCCCACGGCACGTCGTTGACGAAGCGCTTCAGGAACTGTGCGCCGATGATGCTGCCGGCCCCGCGGCCCGACCCGACATTCTTCATGTCGGCCGCGTCGGAGTTGATCTCCTTGTCGTAGGCGTCGCCCATCGGCAGGCGCCACAGCGGCTCGCCCACCTTCAGGCCGGCGGCCGTCAGGTTGTTCGCCAGCTCGTCGTTGTTGGAGAACAGGCCGGCATGCTCGCCGCCGAGCGCGATGATGATGGCACCGGTCAAGGTGGCGAGGTCGATCATCAGACGCGGGTTGCAGGCGTCCTGCGCGTACCACAGGCAGTCGGCCAGCACCAGCCGCCCCTCGGCGTCGGTGTTGATGACCTCGATGGTCTGGCCGGAGGCCGAGGTGACGATGTCGCCCGGCCGCTGCGCGGTGCCCGACGGCATGTTCTCCACCAGCCCGACGATGCCGACCGCGTTGACCTTGGCCTTGCGGGCGGCCAGCGCCTGCAGGGTGCCGATCACCACGGCGGAGCCGCCCATATCCCACTTCATGTCTTCCATGCCGGCGGCCGGCTTGATCGAGATGCCGCCGGAGTCGAAGGTCACGCCCTTGCCGATGAAGGCGACCGGGCGCTTGTCCTCGGCCTCCGGGTTGCCGGTGTAGCGCATGACGACGACACGCGGCTCGTTGGCGCTGCCCTGGGCGACACCCAGCAGCGCGCCCATGCCGAGCTTGCGCAGGCGCTTGGGATCCAGGATCTCGACCTCGACGCCGACCTCCTCCAGGGCGCGGCAGCGGTCGGCCAGCGTCGCCGGGTTCAGGACGTTCGGCGGCTCGGACACCAGGTCGCGGGTCAGGAAGACGGCGTCGGCGACGCGGTCCAGGGTGCCGAAGACCTTCTTGGCGACGTCGGCCTCGTCGGTCAGCAGCGTCACCTTGCGCAGCGACGGCTTCTGGTCCTTCTTGGCCTTGTCGGTGGTGCGGTACTTGTCGAACTTGTAGGAGCGCAGCTTCGCGCCGAAGGCCACCTCGGCCGCGGCGGCGGCACCGGTCAGCGCGGCGCCGTCCGGCAGGTCGACCAGGATGGACGCCTCCTCGGCAGCCTTGTCGAGCGCCGCAAGCGCGGTGCCGCCGGCCGCCTGCAGGGCGAGCGCGTCGATCTCCTCCGGCTTGCCGAGGCCGACCAGCACCACGCGCTCCAGCTCGACGCCTGACGGGGCCAGCAGGGTCAGCGTCTCTTCCTTCTTGCCGGTGAAGCGGCCGGCGGCCATGGCGCGGCTCAGCGCGCCGCCCGTCTTCTGGTCGAGATCCTGGCCGACGGCGCCCAGGCTGCGCTCTGCGGCGACGGTAACCGCTACGCTGCCGGACTTGGGCAGCGTCGGCTTGGCGAAGGAGAACTTCATCTGGTCCTCTCGGATGGTCTTTGCGACGGCGTTCTTGATGGGCGGCGCGCCGGGGCACGCCGGAAATCGGAAGGGCGGAAGCCTAGCGCAGGGAACCGGCGCTTTCCACCCCGCCTGCCGGTTCCGGCCGCCGATTCCGCCCGTTGCATGCTGTGCGGCGAGCGCGGCCGGTCAGCCGGCCGCCAACTCCGCGGCGTCATCCTCCGCCCCGTCTCCGGCGGCCCCGCTCTCCGCCGCCGTCACAGGCTCGTCGGCTTTTCGCTCGAGCACGGCGGCGAAGAAGCCGTCTGTATCGTGGCGCGCGGGGGTCAGGCGCAGATAGGGGCCTTCGGCCGGAACGCTGTCCGCCCCTTCCTCCGCCCACACCTCGGCGACCGGCTTGACGGTGAATTCCGGGTGCGACTCCAGGAAGGCGGCGATCTGCCCCTCATTCTCCTCCGGCAGCATCGAGCAGGTGGCGTAGATCAGCCGCCCGCCGGGCTTCACCAGACGCGAGGCGCTCTCCAGGATGCTCGCCTGCAGCGGCACGAGCTGGTCGAGGCCGGGGCCGAGCGCCCGCCAGCGGCTGTCCGGGTTGCGCCGCCAGGTGCCGGTGCCCGAGCAGGGGGCATCGACCAGCACCCGGTCGAACTTGCGCTTGTGCCGCTTCACCCAGGGGTCGCGTTCGCTGGTCAGCGGATGCGGCTCAATGTTGTGGAGCCCGGCGCGGCGGAACCGCTCGGCCGCGCGCTTCAGCCGGCCGGCCAGCACGTCGCAGGCGACCACCCGGCCCTTGTTGTTCATCAGCGCCGCAATGGCCAGCGTCTTGCCGCCGGCCCCGGCGCAGAAATCCACCACCTGCTGGCCCGGCTTCGGCGCCACGGCGAAGGCGACGAGCTGCGAGCCTTCGTCCTGGATCTCGACCAGCCCTTCCTTGAAGGCGTCGACGGTGGCGAGCGGCGGACGGCCCTGGACGCGCAGGCCGAGCGGCGACCAGCGGGTCGGCTGCGCCTGGATGCGGGCGCGCGACAGCGCCTTGATGGCGCTCTCGCGGTTGGCCTTCACCGGGTTGACCCGCAGGTCGAGCGGCGCGGAGTCGAGCAGCGCCTCCATCTCGCGGGCGAACTGGGCGCCCAGCGCCGCGCGCATCGGCCCCTCCGCCCAGGACGGGCATTCGACGCGCACCGCCTCGGGCATCGACGGGTGCTCCAGCGTATGGGTGTCGAGCGCGCGGCCGAGCGCCAGCTCCTCCGGCGACAGGCGGGCGGGACCGAACTTCGACCCGTCGAACAGCTCCAGCACCGTGGCGAGCGGCTTGCCCTCGGCCAGGATTTCGTTGGCGAGGACGCGGGCGCGCGGCGTCGCGGTGCGTCCCTCCCGCTCCAGCCACCAGGTGAGGCGGGCGTGCCGACGCAGGATCGCGTAGGCCGTCTGCGCGACCGCGGTGCGGTCCTTGGAGCCGATGTAGCGGCGGGCGCGGAAATAGGCGCTCATCACCGCGTCGGCAGGGCGCGGGGTCTCGTCGATCTCGGTCAGCAGGTCGATGACCGCCTGAAGGCGGGCGGCGGGAGTCATGGTCGGAACCTCGGGGGAAACTGGGGCGGGCGGTGACCGGCGAACAGCGAACGGCGGCCGCAGCCCGAAGGGTCTGAATACCCGGTTTCCCGGCCCATTGCCACCCTGCACGGACTCCTGCCGGGACCGTCGTCATGGATCAAGGACTTGCCGCCCGCTCCTCACACAGAGCTTCACAAGCGCACGCCGCGTGCCGCGACTTGCCCCGCCAGGTCGCACTGTGACATCACCGCTTGAGTTACTCCTAAATCGCAAACACTTATTGACGCACCGCCGCCGCCCCGGCAAAAAGAAGCCAAGGGTCATGACTTCGCCGTGACAGTTGCGGCAGGTCGAGCGCCCCTCCTGATCAATCCTGCATTCACCGGCACGGGGTTCGCGATGGCGGCTGCGGTCGAGGGTGGCTTCGCGCGTGCGCTGGCACGGGCGGCCGGAGCCTGTACGCTTCTTCTTCTGGCCGCCTGCGCCGGCTCTCCATCCATCCAGACGTCCCAGGGCGTCCACCGGCCACGCGTCAGCCTGGATCAGGTGGCGCCGGAGTACCGGACGCTTGCCGGCTGGATCGACGACGACCATGCCCAGGCCGTTCCGGCGATCCAGCGCACCTGCGGCTGGGTGAAGAACCAGCCCCCGGGCAAGGCGCTCGGCCCGCTGCGCTCCGCCGGCACCACCGACGACTGGCGCCCGATCTGCGCCGCCGCCGCCGGGCTTCCCGCCGGCGATCCGGAGGCCGCCCGCCAGTTCTTCGAGCGGTTCTTCACCCCCGTGTCGCTGTCGCCGGGAGAGGAAGGCCTCTTCACCGGCTACTATGAGATCGAGCTGCAGGGAAGCTGGACGCGCACCGACCGCTACACCATCCCGCTCTACCGCCCGCCGGTCCGCGGCAAGCACGGGCTTCCCAGCCGGGCGCGGATCACCGACGGCGCGCTGGCCGGCCGCGGTCTGGAGATCCTGTGGGTGGATGATCCGATCGACGCCTTCTTCCTGGAAATTCAGGGCTCCGGCCGGGTGCGCATGACCGACGGCTCGGTGGTCGGCCTCAGCTATGCCGGACAGAATGGTCACAGCTACTACCCCATCGGCCGCTACATCATCGACCGGGGCGATGCCACGCCGGACCAGATGTCGCTGCAGCTGATCCGCCGCTGGCTGAAGGACCACCCGGACGAGGCCAGGCGCGTGATGAACCTCAATCCCTCCTATGTCTTCTTCAAGCTGCGCAACGAGGGCGGCCCGCGCGGCGCCCGCAACATGGAGCTGACGCCCGGCCGCAGCCTCGCGGTGGATGCCGAGCATGTCCCGCTCGGCGTGCCGCTTTGGCTGGAGGTGCGCAACGCCCCGGTGCCGGCCGGCGAGATCAAGCGGCTGGTCGTCGCCCAGGACACCGGCGGCGCCATCAAGGGCCCCGTGCGCGGCGACCTGTTCTGGGGCCATGGCAACGAAGCGGAGGAAGGGGCCGGCGTGATGAAGGCCCGCGGCCGCTACACCATGCTGGCGCCCCGCGCGGTGTCCATCGAAACGGCGGCCCGCAGATAGCGTGATCCGCCTCGCCCGCCTGACCGACCTGCCCGACCGCGCCGCCGCCCTGGCGGCGCTGGAGGAGATCTTCTTCCTCTCCACCACCCGGACCGACTTCGCCTCGGCCGGGGACCGTGCCGCCTTCCTGCGCACCTGGACCGGCTGGTACACCCAAGAGGCGCCGCAGGACATCCTGTTCGCGCTGGCGGAGGATGGCGTGGTCGTCGGCTACCTGACAGGATGCCGCGACAGCGCCGGCGCGGCGGAACTCGCTCGCACCATCCCGAAATACGAGGTCTTCGCCGACCTCTTCGCCGCCTACCCCGCCCATTTCCACGTCAATGTCCGGCCGGGCTGGCGCGACCGCGGCATCGGCCGGCTGCTGGTCGACGGGTTCGCCGACGACTGCCGCGCCGCCGGCATCCCCGGCGTCCACCTCGTCACCGCGGTCTTCGCCCGCAATGTCGAGTTCTACCGGCGCGCCGGCTTCACCGACGCCCACCAGCGCGGACCGCTGCTGTTTCTCGGCCGCCGCCTGTGCTAGCGAAAGGGCGATCCCAGCTTCGGACGCTTCCCATCATGACCCGGCCCCTCCACCGCATCGAAAGCCCGCAGAACCCGCAGTTCAAGCTGTGGGAGTCGGCCCTGGACAGCCGCGGTCTGAAGAAGACCGGCAAGTTCCTGCTGGCCGGGCTGAAGACAGTGCCGGAGGCGCTGGCCCGCCATCCCGGCGGTTCGAGCGCATCCTGGTCACCGACCCGGCGCAGATCGAGGGCTGGTCCCTGCCCCCGGCGGTGGAGCCGGTGCTGCTGTCGCCCGCCCTGTTCCGCGCGCTCGACGTCTCCGGCACCAACCACCCGCTCCTGGTCGGCAGCGTGCCGGCGATCCCGGCCATCGACCTGACGCAGCCGCCCCAGGGTCTGGAGCTTCTCTGCGCGCTCGGCGACCCCAGCAACCTCGGCGCCCTGCTGCGCAGCGCCGCCGCCTTCGGACCGGCTCGCGTCGTGCTGCTGGAGGGCGCTGCCCACCCCTTCCACCCCAAATGCCTGCGCGCCGCCTCCAACGCCCAGTTCGAGCTGACCCTGCTGCGCGGCCCGCGCTGGGCCGAGGTCAACCATGCCGCCGGCCCGCTGGTGGCGCTGGATGCGGGCGGCGAGGATCTGACGCGCTACGACTGGCCGGCCGACCTCCGCCTGATCCTCGGCGAGGAGGGCCAGGGCGTTCCGGCCGACTGCCCGGCCCGCCGCCTGTCGATCCCCACCACCGGCGCCGTCGAATCGCTGAACGCCACCGTCGCGGCGAGCATCGCCCTGTTCGCCCGTCATACCCGCCGAACGGCCTAAGCATTGAAGCGCGGCGGAATTCCCTTACCTTTTGTGATACATAGTATTCGTGCGGCCCCCTTCGCAGTCGGCGGGAGACGACGGCATCGTGTTGAGCATCGCCTACATCAGCATCGCCAGCAAAGACCTCTCGGCGGAGGAGCTGAGCGCGCTGGTCGACCAATCCGCCGCCAGTAACGCGCGCGACGGCATTACTGGTATGCTTGTATACCATGCCGGCCAGTTCATGCAGGTTATCGAGGGACCGGAGGAGGCGATCAAGGCCCTGATGCTGCGCATCCGCCGCGACCCACGCCACCACGACGTCTACGAACTCTTCCGCCGCCCGGTCACGGAGCGGGAGTTCCCCACCTGGACGATGACGCTCTGCAACAGCGAGGCGCTGACGGTGAAGGACCGCTCCGTCCTCAGCGACTACCTGCATCAGGTGCGCGCCGGCACCGGCGTCGGCGCCGACCGGGAGGACGCCGCGCGCTTCGGCACCGCCCTCCTGGAGCAGTTCTGCAAGGCCATGCTGCGCCACAGGCCCTGCTGATCGGGCTTCCGGCCGGGGGGCGGGCTGCGCTAAGCCTGTGGCTCCCGTCCTGCCAGCCGTGAAGACGTCCCGCCCCCGTGCCGCAGCTCATCCCCATCGACACCCCCGACGATCCCCGGATCGAGGTCTACCGCGCCGTGCGCGAACGCGACCTCGTGGGGCGCGAGGGGTTGTTCATCGCCGAGGGAGCGGTCGTCCTGCGCACGCTGCTCACCGCCTCCCGCCACAGCCCCGTGTCCCTGCTGCTGGCCGGCAAGCGCGTGGAAGCCCTGCAGCCCCTGCTCGACCGGCTGCCGCCGGAGGTTCCCGTCTATACGGCCGGACAGGCGGTGCTCGACGCCATCGCCGGCTTCCCGCTCCACCGCGGCATCCTGGCGCTCGGCCGGCGGGCGCCGCTGCCCTCCGCGGCGGAGCTTCTCGGCGGGCTCGGCCCGCGGGCGCGGGTGGTCGTGCTGTTCGGCATCGGCAACCACGACAATCTCGGCGGCATCTACCGCAATTGCGCCGCCTTCGGCGCCGATGCCGTGCTGCTCGACCCGCACTGCTGCGACCCGCTCTACCGCAAGGCCATCCGCGTGTCGGTCGGCGCCACGCTGATCGTCCCCACCGCCCGCCTCGCCGCGGGGAGGATGCGCCGACCCTGCTGGAACGGGCGGGCATCGCCCCCTTTGCCCTCAGCCCCTCCGGCGCCGCGACGCTGGCCCGCCTCGCCGTTCCCGACCGTGCCGCCTTCCTCTTCGGGTCGGAGGGGCCGGGCCTGCCCGAGGCGATCCTGGCGCGGACGACCACCGTGCGGATTCCCATGGCCGGCGGTTTCGATTCGCTGAATGTGGCGACCACCTGCGGCATCGTGCTTCACCACGCCGCCGCAGCCTTCGACGAGCCCCGATGACCGACACGCCCGATCCCCATCCGGTCCCGGATCCACATCTGGTTCACGAGATCGCGTCCGCGCACCCGGAAGTGCTGACGCTCGCCGCCGCCGGCCTGACCCGGATCGATCAGGCGGAGGGGCGCGGGCTCGTCCCGCTCGGCCTGCCGCTGCCCAAGGGCAGACGCGACCTTCTGGTGCCCGCCGACCGCCGACCGGCCATCCTGCTGGAGATCGAGGGGCGCATCGACCGCGCCCTGCGCCGCAACGGCCTGCTCGCCCAGGGCCGCCGGGCGCTGGACGGGACCTCCACCACCCTCACCGCCGCCGAGGACCGCACCCGGCTGCGGGTGACGCGCAGCGACGCCCTGCCCTGGCCCGGCTTCGCGCAGCCGATCCGGTTGCAGGTATCCCGCACCGTCGATGCGCTGGAGCTGGCCGACCTGCCGGACGAGGAGCTGACCGGCCGGCTCGACCATGACCCGGCGCTGACCCGGGCGATGGAACAGGCGCTGTCCCGCGTCGCCGCCGCCCTCCACCGCTATGCCGAGGCGGCGGGACAGGCGCAGGACGGCTGGGGCTTCGACAGCCTCGCCGACCGGCTGGCGCGGGCCTCGCGCAACCGCACCGACGCCGACGATCTGCTGGCCCGCTGGGACCGCGAGTACGACCAGTGGCGGCGCGACCGGGCGGAGGCGCGCGGCCGCGCCTATGTCGACCGCCATTTCGACTTCGCCCGGTTCGAGCGGCTGTTCCCGGTCGCCCGCGGCCTGGGGCGCAGGCTGGTCCTGGTGATCGGCCCGACCAACTCCGGCAAGACCCACCATGCCATCGAGGCGCTGAAGGCGGCCCGCGACGGCGTCTATCTCGCCCCGCTGCGCCTGCTGGCGCTGGAGGTGATGGAGCGGCTGAACGCCGAGGGCACCCCCGCCACCCTGGTGACCGGGGAAGAGGAGATCCGCACCCCCGGCGCCCGCCACGTCGCCTCCACCATCGAGCTGATGGACCCCGACCGTCCGGTCGAGGTGGCGGTGATCGACGAGATCCAGATGCTCGCCGACCGCGACCGCGGCTGGGCCTGGACCGCCGCCCTGATGGGCGTGCCGGCCGACACCGTCTACATCCTCGGCGCGCCGGAGGTCCGGCCCCTGGTGGAGCGCGCCGCCGCGCATCTCGGCGAGGCGCTGGAGGTGGTGGAGCTCGGCCGCAAGACGCCGCTGACCCTGCTCGACCGCCGGCTCGACTGGCAGGATGTCGAGCCCGGCGACGCCCTGATCGCCTTCTCCCGGCGCGAGGTGCTGTCGGTGCGCGACACGCTGCTCGCCCGCGGGCTCAGCGTCGCCACCGTCTACGGCGCGCTCGCCCCGGCGGTGCGGCGGCGTGAGGCGGCCCGCTTCCTGTCGGGCGAGGCCGACGTGGTGGTGGCGACCGACGCCATCGGCATGGGCCTGAACCTTCCCTGCCGCCGCGTGCTGTTCACCGCGCTGGAGAAGTACGACGGCAGCGCCGTCCGCCCGCTGACCTCGACGGAGGTGAAGCAGATCGCCGGACGTGCCGGCCGCTTCGGCAAATTCGAGGAGGGCGCCTTCGGCGTCGTCGCCCGCGGAACGCCGGCGGCCCTGCGCACGCTGCTGGAGAAGGCCGACCCGCGCCTGAAGCCCGACGCGCCGCTGTCGGTGCGGCCGACCCGTGCCATGCTGGCCCGCCTCGCCGGCCATGTCGGGACGGACGGCGCCGCGCTGGCCGTCTCCTGCTTCGCCGACGCCCGCACCGCCGGATCGCCCTACCGGCTCGCCGACCTCTCGACGCTCCGCCGGGTGGCCGTCCTGCTCGACGGGCGGCGCCTGACGCTCGACGACCGGCTCGACCTGCTCTTCTCGCCGGTCGATCTCGACGAACCGGCCGACGCCGAGGTCTTTTCCGCCATCCTCGACGCCGTGGAATCGGGGGAGACGCTGCCGCTGGCCCGGCTGGTGCCGGCCCGTCTCGACGGGCTGGAGGCCGACGTGCTGGAGGCGGCGTCGCGCGCCTGCGACCTCTATCACTGGGCGGCGCGCAAGTTCCCGGAACGGCTGCCCGACCGCGACCGCGTGCGCGCCACCCGCGACGCCATCGGGCAGCGGCTGTCCGAGCGTCTGGCCTCGCGCGCCCGGCGGCGCGAGCCGCCGCCCCAGGCCGGGTTCCGCGGTGCCCCCCGCAAGCGCTTCAGTCCGCGGCGGCGCTGAAGGGCAGCCCTTGCCACCGCGCCTGAGGATGTCCATGTGAACCCTTGATTTTCCTTGGATTCCGACGGAGCACCTTCCGATGATGCTGAGAGAGCTGGGCCGATCCGGCCTGCGCATCGCCCCCTTCGCCTTCGGCGGCAACGTCTTCGGCTGGACGGCGGACGAGGCGACCTCGTTCCGGCTGCTCGACGCCTTCGTCGACGCTGGTTTCACCCTGGTCGACACGGCGGACGTCTATTCCCGCTGGGTTCCCGGCCACAGCGGTGGCGAATCCGAAACGATTATCGGCCGCTGGCTCACCCGCTCCGGCAAGCGGAACCGGGTGGTGATCGCCACCAAGGTCGGCATGGAGATGGGGCCGGGTGAGAAGGGCCTCTCCGCCGCCTACATCCGCCGCTCGGTGGAACGCTCGCTGCAGCGGCTGCAGACCGACGTGATCGACCTCTACCAGTCGCACGAGGACGATCCGGCGACCCCGCTGGAGGAGACGCTCGGCGCCTACGCCGACCTGATCCGTGAAGGAAAGCTGCGCGCCATCGGCGCCTCCAACTACAGCGCCACCCGTCTGGCGGAAGCGCTGGAGGTCAGTGCCCGCAACGGCCTGCCGCGCTACGAAACCCTGCAGCCCCGCTACAACCTGTACGACCGTGCCGAATTCGAGGAGGCGTTGCAGCCGCTCTGCCTGCGCGAGGGCATCGGCGTGATCCCCTATTACGGGCTGGCGAGCGGCTTCCTCACCGGCAAGTACCGGACGGAAGCCGACCTGTCCAAAAGCCCGCGCGGCCAGGCCGCCCGCCAGCGGCTGAACGAACGCGGCCTGCGCATCCTCGCCGCGCTGGACGAAGTGGCGGCAGCCCGCCGCTCCACTCCTGCCGCCGTGGCGCTCGCCTGGCTGATGACCCGCCCGTCGATCACCGCCCCGATCGCCAGCGCCACCAGCCTCGACCAATTGCGCGAGCTGACCGCCGCCGCCGCCCTGTCCTTGAGCCAGCCCGACCTCGACCGCCTGGACCGGGCGAGCGCCTGACGGCCCTGCGGATCACCGCAGCCCCGGGGACCGGGCGGACGCCCGGCCTCCGGCATGAGCAGCCGGCATGGGAAGAATGAGGAATGAGCATCGCGGCAGGCCCCCGGTCGCCGGATCCTGCCGCGATCCGTCCCATTGCCTTGTCCGCCCGACGGGGACACGCTACATTAAATGCGAATAGTTATCGTTCGCAGTCCTACGCATGCTCCGCCCGGTCCTTTCCCTCCCCCGCCCCTGCACACCCCGCACGGGGACTCGTCGCCAGTCTGGAAAGCCTCTATATTACTCCGGCTGCGGACTTTCCGCGGCGCCGAAGAACCTTCGACCGCTTCGGTTGTTGTCGTCTGTTGGCAGGGCTCTCCAGTGCAGGCAGGGGATCGATAGGAAGCGCCTATCGCAGTCCACGGATCTTGCGATTGGACGGCCTTGCGCGGCCCTGCCACCCTCACGGTGTTTCCCACCTGCGCGGTGTTCCAGGGCACGGCAAGACCTCCAGCCCCGCCCAACAGGAGATCCGGTGTGACCACCTCCCCAGTCCCGAACGGCCAGACTCCGACCAGCCAGACTCCGACCGGCCAGATGATGAGCGACGCCAAGCCCGTTCCGATCCAGACCACGCCGCTGCAGGGCCTGCCGCAAGGCCGGCATTTCTGGTCGCTGCTGGGGCCGGGCTTCGTGGTGGCGGTCGGCTATGTCGATCCCGGCAACTGGGCCACCGACATCGCCGCGGGCTCGCAGTTCGGCTTCGCCCTGCTGTCCGCGGTGCTGATCGCCTGCATCGCCGGCGTCTTCATCCAGACGCTGATCGTGCGGCTGACGCTGGCGACCGGCCGCGACCTCGCCGCGCTGATCCGCGAGCGCTTCCCCAAGCCGGTCGCCATGGTCGTCTGGGCGGTGTCGGAGCTGGCGATGGTCGCCACCGACCTCGCGGAACTGCTGGGCAGCGCCATCGCGCTGAAGCTGCTGTTCGGCATCCCGATCCTGTGGGGCGTGCTGATCTCCGCCGTGGCGACCTTCGCGATCCTGCTGATGCCGGGCCTGCGCGGCCGGGCACCCGAAATGATCATCAGCGCCCTGATGTGCGTCGTCGTGATCTGCTTCGCGTCGGAGCTGCTCATCACCAAGCCCGACGTCGGCCTGATGGCCGCCGGGCTGGTCCCGACCCTGGAGCTCGCCCGCGATCCGGAGATGCTGTACCTGTCGCTGGGCATCATCGGCGCCACCGTCATGCCGCACAACCTGTTCCTGCATTCCGGTCTGGTGCGGTCGCGGCTGGCTGCCTGCGGCGACGACCTGGACCGCCGCCGCGCCGCCCGCATCCTGACCATCGACCTGGGTGCCGCCCTGGCGCTGGCCGGTCTGGTGAACGGCTCCATCCTGGCGGTCGCCGCCGTCGCCTTCCAGGGTGCCGCCGCGGCCGGCGCCACCCCCGGCATCGAGGACGCCTATGCCCTGCTGGGCTCCAGCATCGGCAGCGGGGCCGCCCTGATCTTCGCGGTCGCCCTGCTGGCCGCCGGCCAGAGCTCCACCGCCACCGGCACCATGGCCGGCCAGATCGTGACCGAGGGCTTCCTCGGCCTGCGCCTGTCGCCGCTGGTCCGCGGCGTCGTCACCCGCAGCGCCGCCCTGGTTCCCGCCCTGGCGATCCTGTGGCATGCCGACGACAGCTCGGTGGACGCGCTGCTGGTGTTCAGCCAGGTGGTGCTGGCCCTGACCCTGCCCTTCATCCTGGTGCCGATGCTGCTGATGCTGCGCAACCGCGACCTGATGGGCGTGCTGGCGATGAACCCGATGACCCTGCGCTTCGCCAGCCTGACCGTCGCCCTGCTGACCGGCCTCTCCGGCTGGCTGGCCGGCACCACCGCCATCGCCTGAAGGGCGACGGCCCGACGGGACGGAACGGGGGAAGGCGGCGGCGCCTTCCTCCGTCGCCGGGACGCGCCATACCGCGCAGCCATGGCGGACCCGATGTACGGGGCTATGCAGAACTGTCACAATCCTCTGCTATGAGATCCGGCAAAGACCAAGGGGCGGGCTCTTTCCGCCGCCGGAACGAGAGGGGAAGTGACATGCGGGGTTGGATGTTCGGCGCGGCGCTCGCCGCCGCCGTTCTCGGCGCTTCGGCGCCCCGGGCGATGGCCCAGCAGGCGGCGCCGTCAGGGACGCTGACGGTCTACACCTCCCAGCCGTCCGACCAGATGGCCGAGGTGATCAAGCTCTTCAACGCCTCCTACCCCGACGTGAAGGTGGAGCTGTTCCGCTCCGGCACGACCGAGGTGATGAACAAGCTCCAGGCCGAATTCGCCGCTGGCGGCGCCAAGGCCGACGTGGTGCTGATCGCCGACGCGGTCGCCGCCTCGCAGCTCAAGAAGGACGGCCGCCTGCAGCCCTATGCCGAGGCCAAGGTCGGCTCGATCCCGAAGTCGCTGGTCGATCCGGACATGAGCTGGTTCGGGACGAAGCTGATCACCACCGGCATCGTCTACAACACCACCCTCGTGAAGGCTCCGCCGAAGTCCTGGAAGGACCTGCTGGCGCCGGAGGCCGCCCGCTCGACCATCATGCCGAGCCCGCTCTATTCCGGGGCCGCCGCCATCCACATCGGCACGCTGGTGCAGCAGCCGGGATTCGGCTGGCCCTATGTCGAGACGCTGGCGAAGAACGGCGCGGTCGCCGGCAAGGGCAACGGCTCGGTCATCGAGGCGGTCGCCCGCGGCGAGAAGGCGTACGGCATCATCATCGACTACATGACCTACAACGCCAAGGCCAAGGGGTCGCCGGTCGACTTCGTCGTCCCGGCGGAAGGCGTCAGCGTCATCTCGCAGCCGGTCGCCATCCTGAAGGGCACCCGCAACCCGGAGGCGGCCAAGGCCTTCGTCGACTGGCAGCTCGGCGAGGCGAGCCAGCGGCAGGCGGTCGCCCAGGGCTACTACCCAGTGATCCCCTCGGTCGAGGCGCCGAAGGGCTATCCGCCCGTCTCCTCCATGACGCTGATGAGCGCCGATCCCGCCGCCATGATGGCCGCGGACGAGGCGATGAAGCAGAAGTTCGCCGAGCTGTTCGGTGGCTGACCAGGCCCTGGCCGAGGGGCGGTTCGGCGGCCGTCCCCTCCGCCCGATGGACGGCGAGCGCATCCTGCTCGCCCTGCTGGCGGTCTATGTCGGCGTCCTCGCCGCGTGGCCGCTGGCGCGCCTGTTCGGGGAGGCGCTGGCCCCCGCCGCCGGCACCCCCTTCGGCCTCGTTTCCCGCGTCTGGAGCAGCCCCGCCACCCAGCGGGCGCTCGCCAACACGCTGGAGGCCGGGCTCGCCGCCACCGCGCTGTCGGTGGTGATCGGCACCGCCGCCGCGCTGCTGGTCGGGCTGACCGACATCCGCGGCAAGGCGGCCGCCGTCTTCCTGCTCCTGCTCCCCCTGCTCGTCCCGCCACAGATCACGGCGCTGGCCTGGATCGAGCTGACCGGCTCGGGCAGCCCGATCCTCGCCCCGCTCGGCCTCGCGCCGGCCCCCGGCACGACCAACCCCCTCTATTCCAGGCTCGGCGTCATCCTGGTGATGGGGGTGGAGCATGCCACCATCGTCTTCCTGGCGGTGCGCGCCGGCATCCGCGGCCTGCCCCGCGACCTCGTGGAGGCGGCACGGGTCGCCGGGTCCGGCCCCGGCCGGGTCGTCGCCACGGTGGTCCTGCCGCTGCTGCGCCCGGCGATCCTCGCCGGGGCGGCGCTGGCCTTCGTTTCGGCCATCGGCAATTTCGGCGTGCCGGCCCTGCTGGGCATCCCCGGCCGCTATCCCATGCTGACGACGCTGATCTACCAGCGGCTGAGCGGCTTCGGACCGCGCGTGCTGGGGGAGGTCGCGGCCCTCGCCCTCATCCTCGCGGCGCTGGCCGCCGCCGGCCTCGCCATCCGGGCGCTGGTCATGCGCAAGGCACGCAGCGTCACCACGCGCAGCGGCCCGGCGCGGCCCTTCGCGCTCGGCCGGGCGCGCCCGTGGGCGGAGGGCGCGCTGTGGACCTTCCTGATCCCGACCGCGGTGCTGCCCCTGCTGGCGCTCGCCGCCTCGTCCCTCACCCCGGCGGTGGGGTGGCCTTGAGCGCCGACAGCCTGACGCTGCAGCACTACCGCTTCGCCCTGCTGGAGCAGGACGCGGTGCGCCGCGCCTTTACCAACAGCCTGTGGCTCGCCGGGGTGACCGCCGCCGTCTCCGCCGCGGTCAGCGTGCCGCTCGCCTATTTCGCCGTGGTGCGGCGCAACCGCCTGGCCCGTGTGGTCGACCTGCTGGCCGATGCCCCCTACGCGGTGCCGGGCATCGTGCTGTCCATCGCGGTGATCCTGGTCTTCCTGCGCCCGCTGCCGCTGCTCGGCGTCAGCCTCTACGGCACCGCGGCGATCATCCTGGCGGCCTATCTGGCGCGATTCCTGACGCTCGCCCTGCGCCCGGCCGCCGCCGGGCTGGAGCCGCTGGACCGCGCGCTGGAGGAAGCCGCGGCCGTCGCCGGGGCCGGGACGCTGCGCCGGCTGGTCGGCATCGTCGGGCCGCTCGCCGCCCCCTCGGCCGCCGCCGGGGCGCTGCTGGTCTTCATGACCGCCTTCCACGAACTGACCGTGTCGATCCTGCTGTGGTCGACGGGGAACGAAACGCTGGGCGTGATGATCTTCACCCTGCATTACGAAGGAAATTCGCCGGCCGCCGCCGCCGTCTCCACCGTCGCGGTGGTGGCGACGCTGGCGCTCGCCGGCCTGATCGGCTGGCTCGGCCGCCGCCTGCCCGAAGGGGTCGTGCCGTGGCGCGCCTGACCGCCGTCTCCGGCGTCGGCGCCAAGGGTCCGGCCTGCTTCCTGGTGGAGGCCGCCGGGCGCCGCCTTCTCCTCGACCTCGGGAGGGGCCGGACGCCGGCCTGCTGCCCGACGTGAGCGGGATCGGCCCGGTCGACGCGTTGCTCGTCAGCCACGGCCATCCCGACCATGTCGGGGCGCTGCATCTCCTGGCGCAGCTCGGCAATCCGCCGGTCTGGGCGACCGAGCCGGTGCTGGCCGGCCTCCCCGCCGGACTCGACCGCCGCATCCTGCCGCCGCAAGGCGCCGTCGAGATCGTGGACGTCGCCGTCGCCACCGGCCGGGCCGGCCACGCGCCGGGCGGCGTCTGGCTGCATCTGGCGGTCGGCGACGGGCTGCTGTACATGGGCGACGTCTGCGTCGAATCGCCGGTCTATGCCTTCGATGCGCCGCCGCGCGCCGGGACGATCATCCTCGACGCCTCCTACGGCATCTACGACGAAGGGATGGGGGCCTGCCGCGAGGGGCTGCTGCCGTTCCTGAGCGGTCCCGCCCTGCTGCCGGTGCCGGCGGGCGGGCGCGGGCCGGAGATCGCGCTGCTGATCCTGTCCATGGGCCGGCCCGCCCCGATGATGGACGACGCGGTGCGCGGCGCCCTCGGCCGGCTGCTCGGCCCCGACGCCGCCTACGTGCGGGACGAGGCGCGCGACGGGCTGGCCCGCCTGTTCGGCGATGCGCCGCCGCCCTCGTCCGGCCCCGACCGCGTGGTGCTCGCCGCCGATGCCAACGCCACCGGCGGCACCGCCGCCGCCCTGGTCGCGGCGTGGGAGGAGCAGCCGGGGCCGCCGATCGTCTTCACCGGATACCGCGCCGCCGGCACGCCGTCGCAGCGGCTGGTGGAGAGCGGCCGGGCGGTCTGGCGCCGCTGGAACGTCCATCCCCGGCTGTCGGACAACGCCGCGCTGGTCCGCTCCACCGGCGCGCGGCAGGTCATCCCCGCCTTCGGCGACGCCCGCCACCTGCCGGTCTGGCGCGAGGCCTTCGCGCCGGCCGCCGTGACGCTCGACAGGACACTCGACCTCTAGCGCCCGATGGTTCAGGGTGCCGCCCCACCGGAACACGCGGACCGAGGACCCATGGCCGACACACCCGACCCCAGCACCGACCAGCGCCTGACGGATCTGGAAATCCGCCTCGCCCACCATGAGAAGATGGCCGAAGAGATGTCCCAGGTCCTGTTCGAGCAGGGCCGGACCATCGACCGCATGGCCCAGCAGATCAAGCGGCTGCGCGACCGGCTGCTCGAACTGGAATCGAGCGCCGCCCGCGCGCCGATCGACGAGCCGCCGCCGCCCCACTACTGACGGGGACTATTGACGGGGCCGCTCACGCATAGCCGTCATAGACGACCTCGGTCATCATCCCCACCGCCATGTGCAACAGGTTGTGGCAGTGGAGCGGCCAGCGGCCGGGATTGTCCGCGTCGAAGGCGATGGTGACGGAGCCGCCGACCGGCACCAGAACCGTGTCGCGCACCGCCCCCGCCAGCGGCGTGCCGTCCAGCCCCACCACCTGGAAATGGTGGCCGTGCAGGTGCATCGGGTGGGCCATGTGGCTCTGGTTCACCATCGTCACCTCCACCCGCTGGCCGGGCGCCACCCGCAGCGGCCGGTGCTCGCCGAACGGCTGGTCGTCGATGGTCCAGACATAGGGCATCATGCCGCCGGTCAGCCGCAGGGTCGCCGTCACGTCGGCCGGCCGGGCGGCGGGCGGCGCCAGCGGCACCAGCCGGCGCTCCAGCGACAGGTCCACCGGGCCGGCGGCGGTTTCCGCCTCGCCCGCCAGCCGGGCCACCGGCGCGCCGGCGCTCGCCAGGACGATGCCGGTGCGCTGCCGCTCCCCCTCGCGGCGGGCGAGGACCGGAAAGGCGCCGCCCTCCGCCGGCAGGCTCAGCAGGATGTCGAGCCGCTGGCCCATCGCCATGCCGAAGCGGCTGCCCTCCACCGGCTCGACCGGCAGGCCGTCCACCGCCACCACCCGCCCGGTCAGCCGGCCGAGCTCGATGTGGAAGGCGGTGCTGGTGGCGCCGTTGATCAGCCGCAGCCGCACGCGCCCGCCCTTCTCGACCCGCACCACCTCCGGATCGTCGAGCGTCCGGTCGTTGGCGAGATAGGCATCGTACTCGACGTCGTTGAGGTCCATCGCCATGCCCTGCGGCATGGCGTGGTTCGGCGTCCCGTGCCCCGGCATGGCATGACCGCCCCCATGACCGCCCCCGTGAGCACCATGCGCCATCATGCCGCCGGTCAGCGCCCCCAGCACCTCGGCCGGATCGCGGAAGGTGAAGTCGTGCAGCAGGACCGTCACCTCCTGCAGGTCGGCGCGGATATCCTCCTCGCTCCGCACCACCAGCGGGGCGGCCATCAGCAACTGTTCCTGCAGCCCGAAATGGGAGTGCATCCAGTGGGTGCCCGGCTGTGCCGCGAAGTCGTAGAGCTGCTCCGCCCCGTCCGGCAGCGTCGGCCGGTTGCGGTCGGCGACGCCGTCCTGCACGTAGGGGGGCCGCTGGCCGTGCCAGTGGATGATCGCCTCCTCCCCCGACCGGTTGGCCAGGGAGACCAGGAAGCGCCGCCCCGGCTCCAGCGTCAGGCCGGAGGTGCCGTCGGGCTGGCGGATGCCGAAGACGCGGGCCGCCCGGCCCTTCACCTCCAGCGTCCGGCGCTCGATGGCGAGCGGGCGCGGCGCAGGCGGTGCGGCAGGCAGGCCCCCGGGCAGGGCGGGAACGAGAAGGGCGGCCCCGGCGGTGCCGAGGAACTGGCGTCGGGAAATCGTCATGATGCGCGATCCGTCGATGGGTGTGCCTGAAGGCCCGCGGCGCCGGACCGGCGCCCGGCGGGCATGCGGATGCTCCGGCGACGGACGGACCCCGTCCGCGCCGGTCAGGCGGTCGCGCGTGGTGGTCGGAGCGCGGGCGGCACGCCCAGCCCTTCCGCCAGCCGTTCGGCCGGCAGCGGCAGCTTGCGCCCGGCGGCGCTCGGCCAGGGCAGGCCGTCGGACGCCGGCAGACCGGCATGCATGATCAGGCAGGCGACGCCGCTGCAGCAGAGGGGCGGACCGCCGCCGTGATGCCGCGGCGGCCCATGATCGGATCGGCCAGCCGCCAAGACGCCCGATGCGGACACGCCCAATGCGGCCACGGCAGCCGGTCCGGACACGGCGGAGTGCGAAGCGACGCCCGGTACCTGCGGCGCACCGTGCCCCCATGCCATCCGGAACGGTGCCCGTCCATGGCCGCGGCCGGCGCACCACCACCCAGCAGCATCCCGGCGAGCAGCAGAACGGCCACGAGCACCCAGCCCGCGCCGCCATGCCGTCCTTGCCTGTTCCTGCCAGCCGTCATGTGCTGGAGATAAGGCGGCCTCCCCGCCGGGTCAATCAGCCTCTCCGCCTCGCACGCATCGCCAGCGGGAAGCCGAACCATGGCGATGGGATCAGCGCAAGCAGCGCCCCGGCTCCGCCGGCCGTGCCGACCGGCACCTGCGTGCCCAGCACCATGACGCGGCCTCGTTCAGCACCGTCGCGACCACCGTTGGCGAGCCGTCCGTCCCCGCCCTGCTCCCGTCCCCGTTGCCCGTCACGGCGATGCACTCGGCAGCCGGGCGGTCGGTTCGGCAGCGGCGCCGGGACCGCTGCGGCGGAGCCGCCTCTCAATGGGAGTAGTCACGCAGGCGAGCATCAAACTGCAACATCGCGTTCCTATAGTCCGGGCCAGTCGAAACAACGGGTCTCCAAGGTCATGATCGCCTCCGTCCGTCCGGGCCGGACTCTGCACTGCACCTGCTGCGGCCGCCCCTTCGCCCGCCCGTCCAACCGCGGACCGGCCCCGCTCTACTGCTCCAGCGACTGCCGCAAGCAGATGCGGGTGCGCCTGCGGATGTGGAGCGATGCGTCCGGCGGCCGTCGCGCCATGGCGGGCAAGCGCACGGATCTGCTCCGCGCCTCCTGACCTTCCGCCCTATCCGCTTGATCGGTCGTATTCCGTCTCCCCCACAGTCCGAATGATCAACGGCCCGTCCCTTCCAGATAATGGAACGGCCGGCGAAGCTGTGCGACGCTGACCGGATCGATCCGCGTCCAATCCGCTGAAGACAAGCCCGGCGCAGGCCTGCGCCGGACCGCACCGTCATTGCCTCGGCGACCGAACGGGACCTGCAGGAAAGCAGGCAGCATAACAAGGACATGCGGGATGACGTGATCGTATCGCCACCCAATGATCGGGAGGAAACGTCACCATGAACGACCAGACCATCCGGATTCACCCGTCGGTCGACACCGGCATCCGGCACGGCGACCCCGCCTTCGCCGGAGGCCGCCTGCACTGCAACTGCGCCGAGAACCCGGTGGAGATCACCATCACCGGCAACACCGCGCACAACCATGTCTGCGGCTGCACCAAGTGCTGGAAGCCGTCCGGGGCCCTGTTCTCCATGGTCGCGGTGGTGCCGCGGGACAATCTCCAGGTGACGGCGAACGGCGACAAGCTGCGCGTCGTCGATCCCGCGGCGACGATCCAGCGTCATGCCTGCCGCGACTGCGGCGTCCATATGTTCGGCCGGATCGAGAACAAGGACCATCCCTTCTATGGGCTGGACTTCGTCCACACCGAACTGTCGGACGAAGAGGGGTGGAGCGCCCCGGAATTCGCCGCCTTCGTCTCCTCCATCATCGAATCCGGCGCCTCGCCGGACATGATGCCGGCGGTCCGCGCCCGCCTGCGCGAGTTGGGGCTGGAGCCCTACGACTGCCTGTCGCCGCCCCTGATGGACCTGATCGCCGCCCATGTGGCGAAGAGCCGGTCCGCGATGGCGGCCTGACGGCCGGCACCGGCCGTTCCGCTCACCGGATCTCGACCGTCGCGCTGTCGCTTCGGCCGTCGGCGTCCAGCACCGTGATCCGCACGGTGCCGGCGCCGTCCGGGCGCCATTCGACGTCGCGTCGGATCGGCGTCACCGCCACCCGCCGCCCGTCGACCAGCCAGGACAGCGGGCGCCGGCCGCCGGTCGCCGACAGGGTCAGCGGATCGCCCTGCCCGTCCGGCCCCAGCGCCTCCAGCACCATGTCGTTCGACGGGAAGACCAGCCGCAGCCGGTCGGGCTGGCGCGGCCCGGCGGCCAGCGTCGGGTCCCCGGCGTTCAGCCGGCGCAGCAGCACCGGCGGCGCATTGCCGGCGGCCAGCGGTCCGGCCGGCCGGCCGCGGTCGCGCGGCAGCAGGTCGTAGACGCGGTAGAGCAGCGGGGCCGCCGTGTTGCGGCCATAGCGGTCGGGGCTCGGCGTTCCGTCGGGACGGCCGACCCAGACGCCGACCGTGAAACGCTCCGTCACCCCGAAGGCCCAGGCGTCGCGGAAGCCGAAGCTGGTCCCCGTCTTCAGCGCGATGGGGCCGAGCGCCTGCTGCCCCTGGTCCTGCACCACGCCGGCCGGCGGCGGCGCCCCCTCCAGGATCGCCCGCACCTGCTGCGCGGCCGCCGAGGAGAGCAGCCGGACCTCCTCCCCCTCTTGCGCTTTTCCCTCCGCCGCCGGGTCGGCACGCAGGGGCGCGACGAGGCCGTCGCGCGCCAGCCCGGCATAGAGCGTCGCCATGTCCAGCAGGCTGATCGAGGCACCGCCGAGCGCCACCGGAAGGCCCGGCTGCGTCGTGCCCGGCGGCATCACCAGCGTGACGCCCGCCCGCCGCAGCGCCTCGGCGAAGCGCACCGGTCCCACGCGGTCCAGCACCAGCACCGCCGGCACGTTCAGCGAGCGCTGCAGCGCCTCGGCGATCGTCAGGTCGCCGCTGAAACCGCGGTCGAAGTTGCGCGGCGCATAGTCGCCGAAGCGGGTGGAGACGTCGGCGACCTGGGTCAGCGGGTGGATCACCCCGTCGTCGAAGCCCAACCCGTAGATGAAGGGCTTCAGCGCCGACCCCGGCGAGCGGACGGCCCGCACCATGTCGATGGGTCCCTGCCGCCGCTCGTCGAGGAAATCCGGGCTGCCGACCCAGGCGAGGATCCGGCGGGTCCGGTTGTCCACCACCAGGACGGCGATCCCCGCCCGCTCGTGCAGCGTCTCGACCTCGCGCCGGGCCAGCAGCTCGACGGAGCGCTGCAGGCCGCCGTCGAGGGTGGTCGCCACCAGCGGAGCGCCGGGATGCGCCGCGCGCAGCAGGTCTGCCAGATGCGGGGCGGAGGCCGGCAGCGCCAGCTTGCCCGCCGGCACCGGCTCCTGCTTCGCCTCCTGCGCGGCGCGCGGGGAGAGCGCACCGGCCAGCACGGCGCGGTCGAGAACCTTGTCGCGCGCCGCCCGCGCCCGCTCGGCCGCCCGGTCGGGCCGCAGCAGCGACGGCGCCTGCGGCAGGGCGACCAGCAGCGCCGCCTCCGCCGGGGTCAGCTCCTTCGGCGGCTTGCCGAACAGGGTCAGCGAGGCGGCCCGGATGCCCTCGACATTGCCGCCATAGGGCGCCAGCGTCAGGTACATGCCGAGGATCGCCTGCTTGTCGTAGCGCCATTCGAGCTGGGCCGCCCGCGCCATCTCGATCAGCTTCGACCGCAGGGTGCGCGGCCGCGGCTCCAGCAGGCGGGCGACCTGCATCGTCAGGGTCGAGGCGCCGGAGACGACATGCCCCGCCGTCAGGTTCTGCCCCGCCGCCCGCAGCACGGCCAGCGGATCGACGCCGGGATGGTCGTTGAAGCGGCGGTCCTCGTAGGCCAGCAGCAGATCGACGAACAGCGGCGCCACCTGCTCCGCCGCCGCCGGCAGCCGCCACGCCCCCGCCCGGTTGGTGAAGACCCGCAGCGGTTCCCCCGTCCGGTCGGTGACGGTCACCGACAGATCCTGCAACCGCTGCAGCGGCGGCGGGAACAGCAGGTCCAGGGTGAGGAGGCCGCCGGCAAGCAGCCCCACCCCTGCGGCGGCGCCCGCCAGCAGCCTGCGCCAACGTCGCCTGCTCCCGTCCCCGCGGGGGGAGGGGCGTGCCCTCGCCCCCGCTCCCCGGTCATTGTGCCGGCTTCACCGCGATCCGCCCGGCGGCCTGGCGGGCGAAGAAGCGCGGCTTGTACATGTCCTCGACCGCAGCGCCCGGCAGCTCGTAGCTGCCCGGCGTCACCGCCCGGACCAGGAAGGCCAGCTTGAAGGTCTGCGGTCCGTCCTCCGCGATGTCGAGCGCCGCGGTGAAGCGGTCGTCGCGCGATTCGAAGCTGATCGGGGCGGACAGGTCCGTCAGCCATTCGAAGTCGCTGGTTCCCCGGCGCCGAAGCGCGGGTTCTCAATCTCCCAGCCGGCCGGCAGCGGATGCGTCACGACGAGCTGGTGATAGAGCTTCGTCGTCGACTCACCTTCCATCACCACCAGGAACACGTCGTTCTGGCGGATCTCGTCCAGGTTCACCGGGCTGCCGTCCTTCTTGAAGAAGTAGCGCTTGATGCGCAGCCCCTCGCGCGCCGCCGGCGCCGGCGAACTCGGCACGCCGGAGACCGATACCGCCTGCCAGATCGCCGCCTTGCCGTTGTTGGTCACCGGCAGGCCGCCGGAAAGCTGCGCCGGCGTCGGCGTCAGGTCCACCCGCTTGCCGCTGCGCTTGACGCCGCCCGGCAGCGCCACCTCGACCGGGGTCGGGCTGCCGCGCAGCAGCGTGTCGGCCGCCAGCACCGCCCAGGACTTCTCCTGCGTGTTGGTCCGGTTGGCCGCCGTGGCCGAGGCCGGCAGGCGATCGAGCAGGGCCGGCAGCCGGTTGCCCAGCATGTTGACCTCCGAGGCCAGAACGATCAGCGCCGCCGCGTCGCGGGTGGTCGAACCATAGTCGGCGTACCACTCGTTGCGCGCCAGCCGGCCGACCGCGGAGTCGAAGGCGCTGTTCGCCCGCTCCAGGTCGCCCATGCGGGCGAGCGCCGCGCCGAGCTGCCCCTTGGCGAGCGGCGTCGGAAGCTGCTCCAGCGCCGTGTCGTGCAGGTAGCGCGCCGGGCCGGGCAGCGAGATGCCGCCGAGCGCCAGCACATGCAGGGCATAGGCGCGCACGGCCAGCTCTCCCGGCTCGGACGCGCTGGCGATGGCGCGCTGGCGCAGCCAGGCGAGCGCGTCGGCCAGCGGCTTGTCGGGCACCGGGTTGCCCTTCTCCTTGGCGCGGATCAGGAACTCCGTCGCATAGGCGGTCAGCCAGGCGTCCGTCGAGTCATAGGCGCTCCACAGGCCGAAGCTGCCGTCGAAGCGCTGGCGGTCCAGCGTGCGGGCGACCGCCTGCTGCACCCGGCTCTCCAGCCCGTCGTCGGGCTTGCGGTCGGCGCCGATCGCCAGCTCGACGTCGCGCACCACCAGCAGCGGCAGGGCGCGGCTGATCGTCTGCTCGGCACAGCCGTAGGGATAGCGGTCGAGCGACCGCAGGATCCCCGCCACGTCGAAGGGCGGCGTCGTGCTGTAGCTGACCGACAGTCCGCCGGTGCCCGGCACGAAGCTGGCGAGCTGCGCCCCGTCGAAGCGAACCTGCTCGCCCGGCCCGACCTGGCTGGTGACGAACTGCGTCTCGACCGGCCGCGCCGGGCGCACCGTGATGCCGTACTCGTGCGACAGCGACAGCCCGTCCGGCCCCTTCACCGACAGGGCGATGCGGCCGATGCCGGCGGCAACCCCCTTCAGCGGCAGGACCAGCGTCTTGCGCTCGCCCTTCGCCAGCGGGACCGACATCTGCCCGCCCTCCACCGTCACCGCGTCGCGGCCTTCCACCGTCACGGCATAGGCGCCCTCGGCGGCCTCGACATTGTGGAGGTTGAGCGTCACGCGGCTGTCGTCGCCCGGCGCCAGGAAGCGCGGCGTGATGGCGTCGGCCACCAGCGTGTCGCGCACGGTCAGCGGCTGCGCGGCGGAGCCGACCCGGCTGCGGCTGTAGGCCACCGCCATCAGCCGCAGCTCGCCGTTGAAGTCGGGAATGTCGAAGCTGATGCGCGCCGTCCCGTCGGCGCCGACCTTGACCGGCCCCTTGAACAGCGACACGACGGTGAAGGGCACCACCGGCAGCCCGGCGCCGCTGGCGTCGCCGCCCTGGCGCAGCGCGCCGAACGGCCCGTCGAGCGCGTCGAGCAGCCGGCCGTAATCGTCGCGGATGTCGAGCCCGAGCATCCGCTTGCCGAAGAAATGCTTGCCCGGCTGCGGGCTGACGAAGTCGGTCAGGCGCAGGATGCCCTCGTCGACCGCCGCCAGCGTCACATAGGCCTCGTCCAGCGAACCGCCGCCGGCCGCCGCAACCTTCACGCCGACCTCGACCGGGCCGCGCGGCCGGATCACCGCCGGCGCGTCCAGCGCGACGTCGAGCGTGCGCACCGCCGGATCGATGCCGAGCCAGGCGAGGCCGATGGCGCGCACCGGCTGCCGCTCCTTGCCCTTGACCGGCGGGCGGAAGGCGGTGGCGGTGACATAGGCGCCCGGCCCCCAGGCGGAGTCCACCTTGACCTCGACCGTCGTCCCGCCGGCCGGCACCGACAGGGTGCGGACGTCGAACAACCGGTCGGTGGCGACGGTCAGCAGCACTTCCCCCGCAAAGGGCGGCGTGATCTTCAGCCGCGCCGTCTCGCCCGGCTTGTAGGCCTGCTTGTCGGTGGTGACCTCCAGCTTGTCCGGCGTGTTGCCGGCATCCTCGGCGATCGACCAGCCCGACGAGAAGCGGATGGAGGTCGCGACCCCCGACGCCTTGTCCGTCACCTCCAGCCGGTAACGGCCGAAGTCGCGCTTGCCGACCGACAGGACCGCCGGCTTGTCGGCACCCACCGTCACGGTGCCGGAGGTGATCGGCATGTCGCGCGTCACGGCGCTGTAGTTCACCCGGCCGTTCTGCCGGTACCACTGGAAGGTGACGCGCTCCTCGACCAGCTCCCAGGTCAGGGTCTGCTTGGCGACCGGCGTGCCGTCCGGCGCCAGGGCGACGAGGTCGAAGGCCGCCTCCTGCCCTTCGCCGATATGGCCGTCGCGGAACTGCGGGCGCAGGCCGATGGCGTAGGACTTGCTGCGCACCGGCACGGTCACCGACTTGCGCGCCGGACGCCCGCCCGGCTCGGCCAGCGTCACGCGGATTTCCGCGCGCAGCGGCCTGCTGGTGTCCGGCAGGCCCGGCAGGGCGACCGCGATGTGCGACTTGCCCTCGGCGTCGGTCGTCGGGAACTCCAGCGTCTCCAGCCGGCTGTCGATCTGCTCCTGGACGAGACCGAAGCGGTAGTCCTTGAACTGCGGGTAGGGCAGCGGGTCCGGCTGCAGCGCCACCTCCGCCGTGCCGTCCAGCCCGGCGGCCGGCGGGCCGTAGAGGAAGCGGCCGCTCGCCACCACCTCGAAGGGCTGGCCGAGCGTCAGGATCGGGGCGGAGGGGGCCACCTCCAGCGCCAGCTTCAGCGGCACGAAATCCTCGACCTGGAAGCTGGCGCGGCCGACCGGCTCGCCCTTCGGATCGGTATAGACCAGCACCTGCCAGCCGCCGAGCGGCGCCGTCTTCGACAGGCTGAGCGGCAGGAAGAAGCCGCCCGCCGGATGGGCCGGAGCAAGACCGGAATAATACTCGGTCCCGCTCGGCCGCAGCACCTTGACGGTCAGCGGGAAGTTCTCCACCGCGTCCGTCTTGTCGTCGCGCAGCAGGATGCCGAGGTTGACCGTCTCGCCCTGCCGGTAGACGCCACGGTCGGTATAGACGAAGGCGTCCATCGGACCGGGGGCCGCCCTCCCGCCGACCCCGCGGTCCGACAGGTCGAAGGCGGCGCTGGTCAGGTCCAGCATGGCGAAATCGGCGCCGGCATAGGCCATCGCCATGTCCGGCGTGTTGCCGCCGCGGTTGCGCACGACTCCCGCCGGGAACTTCGCCCGGCCGAGCTGGTCGGTGGTCACGCGCGCCAGCTCCGCGTTGTTGCGGGCGACCAGCGCCACCTCGACCCCCGGCATCGGCTTGGCCGTCCCGTAGGACCGCGCGAAGACGGTGATGCCGTCCGCCCCGCGGAAGCTGGTGAGACCGATGTCCGACACCACGACCCATTGCGTGGCGAGGTCGGACCATTCGTCCGCCGGCTCGACGTCCGCCGGCTCCGCCGTGACGACGTAGAGCCCGGCCTTCGGCGTGTCGCCCACCGCTTGGCGGAAGGGCAGCGCCGTGGTGTTCTCCTTGTTGCGCTCGCCCTTGGTCTCCAGCGTGCCCTTCCACACCAGCTCGCCATGCTGCTCGGCCAGCGCCTCGGCGGCGCTGCCGGTCAGCGGGTTGAACAGACGGCCGTCATGCGAGCCGGGGACGAGGTTGCGGTCGGCGATGCGGTAGACCGCGACGTTCAGCTTCTCGGTGTTGACGCTGACGACCGGGATGCCGTCCGCCCCGCTGCGCGGCAGGATGAAGGCGGAGCCGCGGAAGGCCGCCATGGCCGTGCGGTCGGGAATGCGGATGCGCTGCGTCTCGTCGGCCTTCAGCAGCACCCCGTCCTCGCCCGGCAGCCCCTGGCGCAGGGTCACCGCATAGCCGTTGCCGTGGGCGAAGCCGCGCAGGCAGAGGTCGCGGTCGCGCGTCTCCACCGCCACCTGGGCCTGCGGCTCGATGCGCAGGAAGTCGTCGAAGCGCAGCCCGCGCTTGCTGCTCAGCGGGTCGGAGAAGGTGAAGCAGACCCGCGGCGACTCGTCGTCCGGGTTGACGCGGACCGAGCGCAGCGACAGCCCCGCCTTCTGGCGCAGCGCCAGCACGCGGGCGTCCAGCCCCGGCGCGCGGGCCTCCAGCAGGGCCTTGTCCAGGCGCGGCGCCATCGTCTGGATGTCGCGCAGCACCATGGCCGCGTCGCCCGGCCGGCCGAAGGCGCCGTCGAGCAGGTCGCCCATCCGCCACAGGGCGGCCACCCGGTCCTCGTCCTTGCCGTCGGCGATATAGGCGAGGCGGGCGGCCTGCAGCGCGCGCTCCTTGTTCGGCGTCGGCAGAGCCATCCAGGCGTTGCTCAGCTCCAGCCAGACCGAGGGGGCGACGGCGCCCAGCGTGATCGCCTGCTCGAACTTCGGCACCGCGGCGGCGGCGTTGCCCTGCTGCAGCGCGGTCCGCGCCTGCTTCAGCGCGTCCGCCCGCTGCTGCGGGTTGGGCTGCGGCGGCGCCTTGGCGCGCAGGCTGTCGGCATAGGCCCCGGCCTCGTTGCCGAGGCCGGCCGGCACATACTCCGCCCGCACCGGGAAGGATGCGACGAGGACGACGAGGAGGAACGCCAGCAACCGGGCCATGGGTGACACCTTCCGAGCGGGGACGTTAAGACGCCTTAACCAACTTTTGGGTGTTATAGCCGAGCAATCGAGGGCTGGCGAGCAGGGAAGGGTTAAAGCCCGGTTTAAGCTGGCTTCCCCCGCAATCCCGTCCGCTGCCCGGCCCGCTGCCCGGCCCGCTGCCCGTGCCTGCCATCTCGATCGCAGAACGAAACCATCACGAGAATTCGTTTCCCGGCCCCGCAGCCGCCCCCTAGACTCGGGCGCCATGCACGCCATCCCCGCCGATCCCTCCCGCTCCCTCCTCGGCCATCTGCGCGTCGGCTCCGGCCCGCGGCCGGTGGTGGTCCTGCATGAATGGCTGGCCGACCACCGCAATTACGCGGCGATGACTGGGTGGCTGGACGGTGGGCGCTTCACCTGGATCCTCGCCGACCTGCGCGGCTACGGCCTGTCGCGCGATCTTCCCGGCGACTTCACCGCGGCGGAGGCCTCGGCCGACGTGCTGCGGCTGATGGACGGGCTGGGGCACCGGCGCTTCGACCTCGTCGGCCATTCCATGTCCGGCATGATCGCCCAGCGCGTCGCGCTCGACGCGCCGGAGCGGGTCGGCCGCCTCGTCCTGATCTCCCCCGTGCCGCCCTCCGGCTTCCGGGCCGACGCGGCGACGCTCGACCGCATGGCGGCGCTGATCCACGACGATGTGGCGGCGCGCGAGGCCATCGCCGCGCGCACCGGCCACCGCTACGGCGCGGTCTGGCTCGACCGCAAGCTCGCCCTGCTGCGCAGCTCGGCCCGGCCTGAAGCGATGCGCGGCTATCTGCGCATGTTCACCGGCACCGACTTCGCGGCGCAGGCGGCCGGCCTTCCCCTGCCGATCCTGGCCCTGCTGGGCGAGCACGACATCGAGCCCTACCGCGAGCCCCGCATCCGCGCGGCGCTGGAGCCGCTCTATCCCGCCCTGGCCGTCCGGGTCTGCCGCGAGGCCGGCCACTACATGATGTTGGAGGCGCCGGTCTTCACCGCCTCGTCCATCGATGCCGCCCTCGACGCAGCCGGCCCCCCCGAAGGAGACACGCCATGAACGCCGCCCGCGCCCGTGCCGAGGCCTTCTGCACCCGTTTCGGCCTGCGCCTGCCGATCCTGCTGGCCCCGATGGCCGGCGCCTGCCCGCCCTCCCTTTCCATGGCCGTCATGAAGGCCGGCGGGCTCGGCGCCTGCGGCGCGCTGCTGATGGCACCGGAGGAGATCGCCGCCTGGGCCGCCGAGGTGCGGGCCGGCGCCGGCGGCCCCTTCCAGATCAACCTGTGGATCCCCGACCCGCCGCCCGTCCGCGACCCGGCGCGCGAGGCGGAGGTCCGCGCCTTCCTCGGCAGCTGGGGTCCGCCGGTCCCGGCGGAGGCCGCCGACGCCCCGCTGCGCGACTTCGCCGCCCAGTGCGAGGCGATCCTGCAGGCGGCCCCGCCGATGGTCTCCTCCGTCATGGGGCTCTACCCGGCGGAGTTCGTCACCCGGCTGAAGCAGCGCGGCATCCTGTGGATCGCCAACGTCTCCACCGTCGCCGAGGCCCGCGCCGCCGAGGCGGCCGGCGCCGACGTCGTCGCGGTCCAGGGCATGGAGGCCGGCGGCCATCGCGGCTGCTTCGACGCCGCCCGCGCCGAGTCCGCCATGGTCGGCCTGTTCTCCCTGATCCCGGCGGTGGCCGATGCGGTCGGGCTCCCGGTGGTGGCGACCGGCGGCATCGCCGACGCCCGCGGCATCGCCGCCGCCCTGACGCTGGGGGCGAGCGCCGTCCAGATCGGCACCGGCTTCCTGCGCTGTCCCGAGGCCGGGCTGCCCCCCGCCTGGGCCGACGCGCTGGCGCGGACGCTGCCGAGGACACGCTGGTCACCCGCGCCTTCAGCGGCCGGGCCGGGCGCAGCATCGCCACCGCCTATGCCCGCGCCGCCGGCGCGCCGGACGCCCCGCCGCCCGCCCCCTACCCGGTCCAGCGCGCCCTGACCGCGGCGATGCGCGGCGCCGCGGCGAAGGCCGGCGACCTCGCCCGCATGCAGGCCTGGGCCGGCCAGTCCGCCGCGCTCGCCCGCGCCGAGCCCGCCACCCCGCTGACCGGGCGGCTGTGGCGCGAGGCGGCGGAGCTGCTGGGCTGAAGCGCCGCGAGGTCCCGGACGGGGACGGGCACGCACGGTCCGGGCGACGGCGGGCGGCCTCCGCCGAGGGTGCCGCCATGCCGCCGCGAACATCGCCCTGTCGCATCCCGCTGCGCGTGTGCTAGCATGCCGCCCGGCTGCCGCTGCCGTGCGAGCGGTCCGGTAGCCGCAAAACCCCCGGACCCGCTCGCAACGGACAGAGCGTTGATTTTCCAGGGTTCTTGGACATCGTAGAGAACGAAACGGAACCGGATTTCCTGACCGATCGGTCAAGATCCCGGACCGCTCGAATCCGCCTCCGATTCGGGCGTCTTTCCAACGGGGTACGCGGTACCCTGTCTTCCTGGGCAGTAATGCCCAGGCCTCATTGAAGCCTGCGCCAAGCTGGGTGGCGATGACTATAGCGCAGCGCCCGTCTTCCTGGGCAGTAATGCCCAGGCCTCATTGAAGCCGGCCGGTCTCATCAAGGCTGGTGTACCAGCGCGCGAGTCTTCCTGGGCAGTAATGCCCAGGCCTCATTGAAGCTGCCATTGGCGCATCAGCAGATTGTTGTACGTGAAACTGGTCTTCCTGGGCAGTAATGCCCAGGCCTCATTGAAGCTGCGCGGTCTGGCCATACTTGCGCATGTTCGGCAAGCCGTCCTCCTGCCCGGCAATGCCCAGGACCCTTGATGCCCGGTCACCGACAGCACCGCCGGCCGCGCCGCCGCACGCCCCGGGTCCGGTTCTATTCAGTCATACGCATCATCACCGTTGCAAATTGGTGATCGATCCTCCTAATCCTTCGACGGCGGGCGCGCCGGTCGCTTACACTGGGTGCCGGCACGCTCGGCGGAGCGGCGGCCGGTGTCCCGGAGGTGTCGCGGAGGAGAGCATCATGCGCGCTCGCAGCATTCGCCCGTCCGGCGGGCCAGTCCCACCCTTCGCAACCGCCGCCATGGCGGCGCGATGACCGGCACGGTGATCGAGACGCGGGAGAATCACTGGGACGCCAAGCGCCGCTCGATCGCCGCCCTTGCACTGGCGCAGGTCCTGGCGCTCAGCCTGTGGTTCTCCGGCACGGCGGTGGTCCCGGCGCTGCGGGCCGAGGCCGGGCTGACCGACTTCCAGGCCGCCGCCTTCACCAGCGCCGTGCAGATCGGCTTCGTCGCCGGCACCCTGGTCAGCGCCCTGCTCGGGCTTGCCGACCGGCTCGACCCGCGGCGGCTCTTCATGGCCTCGGCCCTGGTGGCCGGGGCGGCCAACGCAGCACTGCTTCTGGTCGATCCGGCCGGCATGGTGGCGCTGGCCCTGCGCTTCGTCACCGGCGCCTGCATGGCCGGCATCTATCCCGTCGGCATGAAGATCGCGGCGAGCTGGGCGCGCGGCGACCTCGGCCTGCTGGTCGGGCTGCTGGTCGGCGCCCTGTCGGTGGGGTCGGCGTCGCCGCACCTGATCGGCGCGCTCGGCGGGGTCGGCTGGCGCTCCACCATCGCCTTCACCTCGCTGCTTGCCGGGCTTTCGGCCCTGGTCGCCGCCTCCGTGTCGCTCGGCCCCAATGCCGCGGCCCCCCGGCGCTTCGTGCTCGCCACGGCGTGGGAGGTGTGGAGCGTCCCCAGCCTGCGCCTCGTCAATCTCGGCTACCTCGGCCACATGTGGGAGCTGTACGCCCTGTGGGCCTGGGTCGGCGTGTTCCTCCAGGCCAGTTTCGCGCACAGCCTGCCACCGGGCGACGCCGCCTTCTGGGCGAAATGCGCGACCTTCGCCGTGGTCGCCGTCGGCGGCATCGGCTGCGTGCTGGCCGGGCTGATGGCCGACCGGATCGGCCGGACGGCGGTGACCGCCGGGGCGCTGGCGATCAGCGGCTCCTGCGCCCTGCTGGCCGGAACCAGCTTCGGCGCCGCCCCGGCGCTGACCACCGCCCTCTGCCTCGTCTGGGGGGCGAGCGCCGTCGCGGACTCCGCCCAGTTCTCCGCCGCCGCCACCGAACTGGCGGTCCCGCAGCATCTCGGCACCATCCTCACCGCCCAGGTCTGCGGCGGCTTCACGCTGACGCTGCTGTCGATCCATCTGCTGCCGGAGCTTGCCGCGGCGGCCGGCTGGTCCGTCGCCCCGGCCGTCCTCGCCCTCGGCCCGGCGGTCGGCATCTGGGCCATGCTCCGCCTGCGCGGCCGGCCGGAGGCGAAACGGCTGGCCGGCGGACGGCGCTGAGCCGCCATCGTCGCACCCGCCCGTTTCCGGCCGGCCCGTCCCATTCCCACCCGCGGCACCACTCCGCTGTTGCGGCGGGCGCCGGGCTTGGCGATGCTCGGGACCTTCGGCGACCGATTGCGGACCTCCCATGCTGATCGCGCAAATCTCGGACCTGCACGTCACCGCCAGGGGCACCCGCCCGTTCCCGGCGGCGGACACCAACCAGCGTCTGGCGGCCACCGTCGCCCATCTGAACGCGATGACCCCGCGGCCCGACCTGGTGCTGATCACCGGCGACCTGATCAACGGGCCGGCCGAGGGCGAGTACGAGGCGGTGCTGGAAGGGCTGGAGCCGCTGGAGATCCCGTTCCGCGTGCTGCCCGGCAACCATGACGACCGCGCCGGGTTGCGCCGGGCCTTCGGCGATCGCGGCTGGCTGCCGATGGAGGGCCAGTTCCTGCATTATGCGGTGGAGGAGTTCCCCGTCCGCGTCCTGATGCTCGATTCGGTGATCCCCGGGTCGCCGGTCGGCGCGCTCTGCCCGGCCCGGCTCGCCTGGATCGCGGCGCGGCTGGCCGAACAGCCCGACCGGCCGACGCTGGTCGCCCTGCACCATCCCCCCTTCCCCATCGGGATGCAGTTCCTCGACACCATGCGCTGCATCGAGGGGGCGGAGGAGCTGGGGGCCATGCTGCGCCGGCACGGCAAGGTGCTGGGCGTGGTCTGCGGCCACATCCACCGGCAGGCGACGGTGAACTGGGGTGGACTGACCGGCTTCGTCGCCCCGTCCTCCGCCTACGTCATCGCGTTCGACCTCGCGCCGAAGCCGCCCTACCGCTGGACGGAGGAGCCGCCGGCGGTGGCCCTGCACCTCCATCGCCCCGATGTCGGGCTGGTCACCCACCTGAGCCCGGTCGGCGACTTCCCCGGAAAGGCCTTCAAATAATCGCTCCCGACGCGCCTATTTCGAAAGCACAGCACTAAAACAGGCGAGTTGACTCGCCCGGTTGCACTCTCATGCTTTGGGAGTGCGCGCGTCGTCAACGGCCATCGTGTCGATGACGGTGCAACAACCCAAAGAACTGGTGCGCCGCATCAAGCCGTCACTTCGTCCCGTGCCGGTGATGGCGGCTCCGTGCGTGCGGGGAGGACTTTCCAATGGCAGTCGAATACGTCTACGGGTCCAATGGCAGTGACCGGATCTTCCGTGGCCGCGGCTCGCAATGGATTTTCGGCCGCGACGGCAACGACACGCTGGGCGGCGGCAACGGATCGGATACGGTGGAGGGCGGTTCGGGCCACGACGTCCTTTATGGCGGCGACGACGCCAGCCGGGACCTGCTGATCGGCGGAACCGGGAACGACAGCTTCTGGGTCAACGGCCCGGAGGACGGCATCATCGAGGAGCGGGGCCAGGGCACCGACACGGTCCATGCCCGGTCCTCCTGGATACTCGGCCGGAACCTGGAAAACCTGGTGCTGCAGGAGGCCGGGGCCACCGCCAACGGCAGCGCCACCGGCAACGAGCTGGCCAACCGCATCACCGGCAACAGCGGCAGCAACCGCATCGACGGGTTGGCGGGAAACGACACGCTGCTCGGCCTCGACGGCCGGGACACCATGTGGGGCGGCGCCGGCAACGACTGGCTCTATGGCGGGACGGGCAACGACCTGATGGGCGGGGGGAGCGGCAGCGACCGGCTGTTCGGCGGAGCGGGCAACGACACGCTCTATGCCGGCGACGACGCCAGCTCCGACACGCTGGCCGGCGGCCTCGGCAACGACGTCTACTGGATCAACGGCACCGCTCCCGACCGCATCGACGCCCTGCGCGACACGGTCCAGGAGGGCGCCGGCGGCGGGACCGACACCGTCTACATCAAGGGCAGCGGGTGGCTGGCCGCCAATGTCGAGCGGATGATCGCGCAGGAGCAGGATCCGGGATCCCGCTCGCTGCTCATCGGAAACGGGCTGTCCAACGGGATCAGGGGGAATTCCGGCGCCAACTCGCTCGCCGGCGGCGGTGGGGACGATACGCTGGACGGCATGGCGGGCAACGACACGCTGCTCGGGCAGTCGGGCGACGATGTGCTGCTGGGCCGCGACGGGACCGATTCGCTGACCGGCGGTTCGGGCGACGACCTGCTGATGGGCGGCGACGGCGACGACGTGCTGACGGCGCACGACCTCTTCCAGTACGGCAACGCCGGCCGCGATACGCTGATCGGCGGACGGGGCGACGACCGGATCGACGGCGGCGGCACGCCGACGCGATGGGATGCGGTCGACTTCGGCGACCCCGGCGACCTGTTCCTCTTCAGCAAGGAGGTGGGAGGGTTCGGCACCGACGAGCTGACCGGGTTCAACGACGAGAACGACCGGATCGTCTTCAGCCGATACGGCCGCGACGACCTCGCCGGGGCGGTGACGGTGACCAGCCTCGGTGCGCTGCCCAACAATCCCGGCACCGTGCAGTGGGCCGCCGATTTCAGCTTCAGGGACGGCTCCTCCCTGCATGTCACCGGCGTTTCGATCGGCGCCCCGGCCTTCACCGAAGGGCGCGACTATGTCTTCGCCGGCAGCGACACGTCGGGGGCGGGCGGGCTTCCCCTGCCGCTCTCCGGAGGCGGGGTGCCCTTCTAGACCACGCCTTCCGCCGCCGGCTGCGGCCGCAGCGCCAGGAACTCCTGGAAGTTCGCGCAGCGGCCGGCGCGGAAGGCCTCCTCGAAGGCAGCGTTCAGCGCCCGCTTGGCCGCGATCGCCGCGGCGAAGCGGGCGCGCAGGCCCGGATCGGCGATGCCCAGCCCGTCGCCCTCCAGCCGGGCCAGCACATGGCGGTAGCAGCGTTCCGCCCGGTCGCCGCTGTCGGCGGAGAAGGTGATGGATCCCTCGCGCTGCCGGTACTCGTAGAGCGGCCGGCGGACCAGCGCCATGCGGCCGGCGCGGTCGAGGACGCGGACGTTGAACACCACGTCGTCGCAGAAAGTCACATCCTCCTCCCACAGCGGGTCGAGGTCGCGGCGAACCACCGGGAACATCGGGACGGAGGTTCGCAGGAACGCGTCGGCGTCCAGCCAGCCGGTGCCCCCGGTTTCCGGGAACAGGGTGGAGAGCGGCCGGCCGTCGCTGTCGCGCACCACCGCGACATTGTCCGCCGCGGCGCCGTGCCGGGCGGCGAGCGGCGCCAGCAGGGCGAGGCGGTCCGGCGCGAAGCGGTCGTCGGCGTCGAGCGGAGCGACCAGCGGCAGGCGTGAGGCGCGAAGCGCGGCGTTGCGGGCGGCCGGCGCCCCGGCGCCGATGCGGCCGGTGCCGGTGAACACCAGCCGCGGATCGTCGAGTCCCGCGGCCAGCAGCGTCGCGCGGTAGTCGGTGCCGTCGTCGCTGGCGATCACCGCTTCCCATGCACCCCAGCTCTGCGCCATCAGGCTTTCCACCGCGCGGACGATGGTGCCGTGCGCCCGGTGGGCGGCGATCAGGACGGAAACCCCCGCGCCGGCAACAACCCCGTCCATCCTCGCCACCCCGCCCGTTCCGCTGAGCGGGAGTGTGCGGAATGGCCGCAGGCCGCGTCAACCGGTCCGGCAGGACGGCGGGCGGACGGGCCGGCTTTTCGCCCGGCGGGACGTTGAACATCCGCCCGATACGGGCTATGTGGAGAGAGCTATTGAGGCGCAGTGCGGCTCAGGTCCGATTCCAGGGAGAAGAACAACGATGGCGCAGGACGGATACACCCGGTTCGACGACGAGCCCGAACAGGAACCGGACGAGAAGTCGAAGGAAAGCGCCCAGCCGCCGTTCGCTGCCGTGCAGCAGAACCTGTTCAAGGCGCGCACCGTGCTGATCTTCGGCCAGATCGACATGAAGCTGGCGCAGGCGGTCTCGGCGCAGCTCCTGGCGCTGGCGCATGAGAGCGACGACGACATCACCGTGGTGGTGAACTCCCCCGGCGGCCATGTCGAGGCCGGCGACACCATCCACGACATGATCCGCTTCATCAAGCCGCGGGTGAAGATGCTGGGCACGGGCTGGGTCGCCAGCGCCGGCTGCCACATCTATCTGGCGGCCAGGAAGGAAAACCGTTTCTGCCTGCCGAACACCCGCTTCCTGATCCACCAGCCGCTGGGCGGCACGGGCGGACGGGCGACGGACATCGCGATCGAGGCGAAGGAGATCATCCGCATGCGCGAGCGTCTGAACCGGATCATCGCGCAGGAGACGGGACAGCCGCTGGAGAAGGTGTCGAAGGACACCGACCGGAACTACTGGATGCTGGCGGACGAGGCCAAGGAATACGGCATCGTCAGCCACATCATCGGCACGATGGAAGAGTTCAAGTAACTCCGCCGCGCATCGTCACCGCAAAGCCCTTCTCCCGCCTGGGAGGAGGGCTTTCGTTTTTCGGGCAGATCGCCGGACGGCCGCCCGGTACCGCCCGGCTCCATCCCGTCCCTCCTGCGAATTTTGTGTTCCAGTGTCAACTCGCCGCAGGCCCACCCGTGTCACGCTGCCTTCGTCGCAGCACGAGGACATGGAGGAAACGCCATGGCGGAGTACAGGCACAGGCTGGGACAGAACAGCTACCGGTTCGCCGACCTGAAGGCGGTGATGGCCTGCGCCTCGCCCCGCCGGTCGGGCGACGAGCTGGCCGGCCTCGCGGCGGAGAGCGACGAGCAGCGGGTCGCCGCCCGCCGGGTGCTCGCCGACCTGCCGCTGAAGACCTTCCTGGAAGAGCCGCTGATCCCCTACGAGACGGACGAGGTCACCCGCCTCATCCTCGACAGCCACGATGCCGGCGCCTTCCGGCCCGTCGCCCACATGACGGTGGGGCAGTTCCGCGACTGGCTGCTGTCCTACGAGGCCGACGCTGCCGCCCTCCCGGCGCTCGCCCCCGGCCTGACGCCGGAAATGGCGGCGGCGGTCAGCAAGATCATGCGCAACCACGATCTGGTGACGGTCGCCGCCAAATGCCCGGTCGTCACCGGCTTCCGCACCACGGTCGGCCTTCCCGGCCGGCTGTCGAGCCGGCTGCAGCCGAACCACCCCACCGACGACCCCACCGGCATCGCCGGCGCCGTGCTCGACGGGCTGCTCTACGGCATGGGCGACGCGGTGATCGGCATCAACCCGGCGACCGACAACCTGCCCGCCTGCATCGCCCTGCTGGAGATGCTGGACACCGTGCGCCGCCGCTTCGACATCCCCGTGCAGTCCTGCGTGCTCGCCCACGTCACCACGACCATCCAGGCGATCGAGCGGGGAGCGCCGGTCGACCTCGTCTTCCAGTCGGTCGCGGGGACCGAGAAGGCGAACCGCGGCTTCGGCGTCACCCTCGCCCTGCTGCGCGAGGCGCATGAGGCGGCGCTGTCGCTGAAGCGCGGCACGGTCGGCAGCAACGTCATGTATTTCGAGACCGGCCAGGGGGCCGCCCTGTCGGCCGAGGCCCATCACGGGGTGGACCAGCAGACGGTGGAGGCGCGGGCCTATGCGGTGGCGCGGGCCTTCGACCCGCTGCTGGTCAACACGGTCGTCGGCTTCATCGGCCCCGAATACCTCTACGACGCCAAGCAGATCATCCGCGCCGGGCTGGAGGACCATTTCTGCGCCAAGCTGCTCGGCGTGCCGATGGGCTGCGACGTCTGCTACACCAACCATGCCGAGGCCGACCAGGACGACATGGACGTCCTGATGACCCTGCTGGCGACCGCCGGGGTGAACTTCCTGATCGCGGTGCCCGGTGCCGACGACGTCATGCTGAACTACCAGAGCCTGTCCTATCACGACGTGCTGGGCCTGCGGCACCTGCTGAAGCGCCCGCCCGCCCCGGAGTTCGAGGCGTGGCTGGAGCGCGCCGGCTGGCTGGACGACCGGCGCCGCCTGCCGCCCTGGCCGGACCAGAGCTCCACCGTCTCCGCCCTGCTCGGGAGGATTCCGGCATGACCGACCGCGGCCTTCCCCCCGACCCCTGGGCGCGCTTCCGCACCGCCACCCGCGCCCGCATCGGGCTGGGGCGCAGCGGCGACGGGCTGCCGACGGCGGCGCTGCTCGACTTCCAGCTCGCCCATGCCCGCGCCAGGGACGCCGTGCACGGCGCGGTGGATTTCGACCGGCTGGCCGCCGACCTTGCCCCCCTGCCCAGCCTGCGCGTCCACAGCGCCGCCGCCGACCGCGCGGTCTATCTGCGCCGCCCGGACCTCGGCCGCCGGCTGGACGAGGCGAGCCGCGCGGCGCTCGCGGCGGGGCGCTGGGACATCGTCTTCGTGGTGGCGGACGGGCTGTCGGCCGCCGCGGTCCAGGCCCATGCCGCACCGCTCGTCCGGGCCTGCGCGGAGCGGCTGCGGGGCTGGGAGATCGCCCCGGTGGTGCTCGCCGGGCAGGGCCGCGTGGCGCTGGGCGACGAGGTGGCGGAGCGGCTGGGGGCACGGCTGGTCGCCATGCTGGTGGGGGAACGGCCCGGCCTGTCGGTCGCCGATTCCCTCGGCGTCTATCTCACCTGGGATCCGAAGCCGGGGCGGCTCGATTCCGAACGCAACTGCATCTCCAACATCCATGCCGACGGCCTGCCGATCGGGGCGGCGGCGGACAAGCTCTGCTGGCTCGCCACCGAGGCGGCGCGGCTGAAGCTGACCGGGGTGGCCCTGAAGGAGGACGCCCCCGCCCTGCCGCGGCCGGATGCGGGCCTCCCGCCCGTCCTCGACGGCCGCTGACCCCCCTTACCGACAAGAAGCGCGGACGGAAGAACCGCGCCCGATTGCACCTGCACAACCTTGAACAGGAGGGCAAACCATGTCCGGGAGCAGCAAACCCGAACTGAGCAAAAGCCTGAGCGGTCTCCAGCTCTGGGGCATCGCGGTCGGCCTCGTCATCTCCGGCGAATATTTCGGCTGGAGCTATGGCTGGGCGGCGGCGGGGACGCTGGGGTTCCTCGTCACGACGATCCTCATCGCCCTGATGTACACCACCTTCATCTTCAGCTTCACCGAGCTGACGACGGCGATCCCGCATGCCGGCGGACCCTTCGCCTACAGCTTCCGCGCCTTCGGGCCGAACGGCGGCTTCCTCGCCGGCTTCGCCACGCTGATCGAGTTCGTCTTCGCCCCGCCGGCCATCGCGCTGGCGATCGGCGCCTACCTGAACGTCCAGTTCCCGGCGCTCGACCCGAAGCTGGTGGCGGTCGGCGCCTATGTGGTGTTCATGGGGCTGAACATCGCGGGCGTGTCGATCGCCGCCAGCTTCGAGCTGTTCGTCACGGTGCTGGCGATCTTCGAGCTGCTGGTCTTCATGGGCGTGGTGGCGCCGGGCTTCTCGTGGGCGAACTTCACGGCCAAGGGCTGGGCCGGGTCCGACACGCTGACGCTGGAGGGCTTCGGCGGCATCTTCGCGGCGATCCCCTTCGCCATCTGGTTCTTCCTCGCCATCGAAGGGGCGGCCATGGCGGCGGAGGAGACCAAGGACCCGCGCCGCACCGTGCCGCGCGCCTATATCGGCGGCATCCTGACGCTGGTGGCGCTGGCCTTCGGCACCATGATCTTCGCCGGCGGCGTCGGCGACTGGACGCAGCTCTCCAACATCAACGACCCGCTGCCGCAGGCGATGAAGGCGGTGGTCGGCGAGTCGAGCGGCTGGCTGCACATGCTGGTGTGGATCGGCCTGTTCGGGCTGATCGCCTCCTTCCACGGCATCATCATGGGCTACTCGCGGCAGATCTTCGCGCTGGCCCGTGCCGGCTACCTGCCGCCGGTTTTCGCCACGCTGCACCCGACCCGCCGGACCCCGCACTGGGCGACGCTGGCCGGCGGCGTGGTGGGCATCGCCGCCATCTACTCCGACGAGTTGGTGACCATCGGCGGCCAGCCGCTGACCGCCAACATCGTCACCATGTCGGTGTTCGGCGCCATCGTCATGTACATCATGAGCATGGCGAGCCTGTTCCGCCTGCGCACCGTCGAGCCGGGGCTGGAGCGGCCCTTCCGGGCGCCCTTCTACCCCGTCTTCCCGGCCATCTCGCTGGTGCTGGCGGTGCTGGCGCTCGGCACGATGATCTACTTCAACCCGCTGGTCTTCGGGCTGTTCGTCGGGCTGCTGGCGGCGGCCTGGGTGATCTACCGCCTGACCGCCGGCCTGCGCACCACCGGCACGCTCGACCCGCTGCTGAACCTGAGCGCCGCCGATCTCGCCCAGGTCGAGGCGCGCACCCTGACCGACTGAGCGGCGGGTCCGGCGCCGCTTCCGGAACCTGAGCCTGCCCGATGGGGCCGCCCTCCCTCGTGATGACGGCCCTATCAAACTATTTGTCAATTGAACAGTACAAGCTTGCGGCGCATCCTCGCCCGGCACAGGGTTTGCTGAATCCCGCCGTGTGTCTGGAAAAGGGCGGTGTCATGACGTCGCACAGCCTATCCCTTGGGCGATTCCCTGTTTCCGAGCCCGGCCGCTGCCCCCCGATTGTGCAGCGCCACATCCTGGCGGCCGCGGCCTGCGGCGTGACGAGCTTCATCGAACGGCAGGGCGGCCGCGCGGACCGGGTGCTGCGCCGGGCCGGGGTGGACGAGCGCTCGCTCGACCAGCCGACCCTGCCGCTCGACCTCGGCTCCTACGTCGCGATGATGGAGGCGGCGGCCGAGGATACCGGCAACGACAACTTCGGCCTGCTCTACGGCCGCCAGTTCCAGCCGGAGATGCTGGGGCTGATCGGCTCCATCGCCCTCGCCTCGCCGACGCTGGGGGCGGCGCTGGACAATCTCGCCCGGCTCTTCCCCTTCCACCAGCAGGCGACCGAGACGCGCTTTTGCCGGGACGGCGATCTGCTGCGGCTGGAATACCGCATCCTCGACGGCCGGGTGGTGGAGCGGCGGCAGGATGCCGAACTGACCATGGGCATGTTCGCCAACGTCGTGCGCGCCTGCCTCGGCCCCGGCTGGATGCCGGAGGAGGTGCAGTTCGAGCATGCCCGCCCGGAAGGATGGCGTCAGCACGAGGCGGTGTTCGACGCGCCCGCCCATTTCGGCCAGCGCACCAACGCACTGATCATGCGCAACCGCGACCTCGACCGCCGGATGCCCGGCGGCGACCTCGGCCGGCTGACGGAGCTGAGCGACCGATTGATCCGTATCGCCCGCGACACCGGCCCGCCCGGCCTGCTCGACCGCGTGAAGACGGAGATCCGCGCCCGGCTGCCCGAAGGCTGCCCCTATGTCGAGCAGGTGGCCGACAGCCTGGGCATCGCCCGCTGGACGCTGCAGCGCCGGCTGGCGGACGAGGGGCTGGCCTTCTCCGACCTCGTCGAGCAGGTGCGCCGCGACCTCGCCACCATCTATGTCCGCCAGCGCCACGTGCCGGTGGCCGACATCGCCTTCCTGCTGGGCTACTCCGAGGTCAGCGCCTTCAGCCGCGCCTTCCGGCGCTGGTACGGCCTGTCGCCGAACGCCCTGCGGGCACGGGCGCCGAAGGCGGTGAACTGAGGCCGCCGGACGGGCCGGCAGAACGTCATGCCGGCCACCCCTGATACCCACATCCCGAACAAGGCTTTGCGTTCCTTGCGCCGAGCCATGCGCCGGCTGCAAGCTTGAGCGCCGCGCAAGGGCTTTACAAACTCTAGAACGTTTCGATATTTCAGTAATTCCTGAAAACTGAGGAAGCCATGAACCTCCCTCCGCTCGTCCAGGCCTTCGTTCTGCATTTCGGCGAGATGGGCAGCCGCTGGGGCATCAACCGCACCGTCGGCCAGATCTATGCCCTGCTGTTCCTGAGCAGCGAGGCGCTGAACGCCGACGACATCTGCGACCGGCTGGGCTTCTCCCGCTCCAACGTCTCCATGGGGCTGAAGGAGCTGCAGTCCTGGAATCTGGTGCGGCTGCAGCACAGGCCCGGCGACCGGCGGGAGTATTTCTCCACCCCCGACGATCTGTGGACGATCGTCCGGACCCTGGTGGAGGAGCGCAAGAAGCGCGAGGTCGATCCCACCCTTTCCATGCTGCGCGAGCTGCTGATGCAGTCGCCGGCCAGCGAGGAGGAGCGCCACGCGCAGGAGCGCATGCGCGAGATGCATGAGCTGATCGAGCTGCTGACACGCTGGCATGCCGACGTGCAGCGGCTGGAGACCGACCGGCTCGTCCAGCTCCTCACCCTCGGTTCACGGGTGCAGAAGGTCCTCGAGATGAAGGACCGGCTCCTCTCCCTGCCCGGCGGCAAGAAGAAGTCCGGCAAGGCGGAGCACGACAATGAATAACGAAACGGAGAGACGAGATGGACGCTTTAGTGCTCGCGCGGCTCCAGTTCGCGGCGAACATCTCCTTCCACATCCTGTTCCCGACGATCACCATCGCGCTGGGCTGGGTGCTGCTGTTCTTCAAGCTGCGCTTCAATGCCGGCGGGAACGCGAAGTGGATGGATGCCTACCGGTTCTGGGTGAAGGTCTTCGCCCTGTCCTTCGCGCTGGGCGTGGTGTCCGGCATCACCATGTCCTTCCAGTTCGGCACCAACTGGCCGGGCTTCATGCAGACGGTGGGCAACATCGCCGGCCCGCTGCTGGCCTATGAGATCCTGACCGCCTTCTTCTTCGAGGCGATCTTCCTCGGCATCATGCTGTTCGGCTTCCGCCGCGTGCCGAACTGGCTGCACACGCTGGCGACGCTGGTGGTGACGGTCGGCACCTCGGTGTCGGCCTTCTGGATCATCGCGCTGAATTCCTGGATGCAGACCCCGGCGGGGTTCGAGATGCGCGACGGCGTCGCCCATGCCACCGACTGGTGGGCGATCATCTTCAACCCGTCGATGCCCTACCGGCTGACCCACATGCTGCTGGCTTCCGGCCTGACGGTGGCCTTCCTGGTCGCCGGCCTGTCGGCCTACCGCTGGCTGCGCGGCGACCGCGGCGCCGACGTGTCCGCAGCACTGCGCACCGGCGTGACGATGGCGGCCCTGCTGATCCCGGTGCAGATCCTGGCCGGCGACCTGCACGGCCTGAACACGCTGGAGCATCAGCCGGCCAAGATCGCGGCGATGGAGGCCAACTGGCGGACCGGACCGAACGTCCCGCTGGTCCTGTTCGCCCTGCCCGACGAGCAGGCGCGCGACAACCGGTTCGAGATCGCGGTGCCCGACGGCGCCAGCCTGATCCTGCGTCACGACGCGGACGGCGTGGTCCCCGGCCTCGACCGGTTCGAGGGCAGGCATCCGCCGGTGGCGCCGGTCTTCTTCGCCTTCCGCGTGATGGTCGGGGTCGGGCTTTTGATGCTGGCGGTGTCCTGGACGGCCGCCTGGCAGCTCTGGCGCCGGCCGGGCGGCCTGTCGCCCTGGGTGGCGCGCGCGCTGGCCGCCATGGTGTTCTCCGGCTGGGTCGCCACGCTGGCCGGCTGGTACGTGACCGAGATCGGGCGCCAGCCCTGGCTGGTCACCGGCGTGCTGACCACCGCGCAGGCCGCCTCGGCGGTGCCGGCCCCCTCCATCGGGCTGACGCTGGGGCTCTACCTGCTGCTCTATGCCGGGCTGCTCGCCGCCTATGTCGGCGTGCTGTTCCGCCTTGCCCGCAAGGGGGCCGACGCGGGCCGTCCCGCCGCCGCCCTGCCGGTTCCCCCCGCTGCCGCGCTCCGCACCTGAGGTGACGTCATGAACACGCTGATGATCGAGACCGCCGCGGGGGCCGGCCACTGGCTGCCGGTCGCCTTCGCGGTGCTGATGGGCATCGCCATCCTCGCCTATGTCGTGCTGGACGGCTACGACCTCGGCGTCGGGATCCTGATGGCCGGGGCCAGCGAGGCCGAGCGCGACCGCATGGTCGCCTCCATCGGCCCCTTCTGGGACGCCAACGAGACCTGGCTGGTGCTGGCGGTCGGGCTTCTGCTGGTGGCCTTTCCCGCCGCCAACGGGGTCATCCTCGGCGCCCTCTACCTGCCGGTGGCGGTGATGCTGATCGCGCTGATCCTGCGCGGGGTCGCCTTCGAATTCCGCGCCAAGGCCGGCCCGGCCGCCAAGCCCTGGTGGAACCGCGCCTTCGTCGGCGGCTCCCTGACCGCCGCGCTGAGCCAGGGCTACATGCTCGGCGCCTATATCCTGGGCTTCGCCCCGGGTCTGGGGACCGCGCTGTTCGGCGCGCTGGTCGCCGTCTGCCTGACCGCCGCCTACGCCCTGATCGGCGCCACATGGCTGATCCTGAAGACGGAGGGGCCGCTGCAGCGCCGGGCGATCGATTGGGCGCGGCGGACGCTGTGGCTCGCGGCGCTCGGCATGGTCGCCGTGTCGGCCGTCACGCCGCTGGTCAGCGGGCGCATCCTCGCCAAATGGTTCGCCCTGCCGGAGCTGTTCCTGCTCGCCCCCATCCCGGCGGTGGCGGTGCTGCTGTTCGCCGGGCTGTGGCTTCTGCTGCGCCGGATGCCGCTGGCGGGGGACGGGCTGAACTGGCTGCCCTTCGCCGTCGTGGCTGCCATCTTCGCGCTGGGCTTCCACGGGCTCGCCTATTCCTTCTACCCGTTCGTCGTGCCGGAGCGGATGACGGTCTGGCAGGCGGCGAGCGCGCCGGAGTCGCTGATGATCATCTTCGTCGGGGCGCTGGTCGTGCTGCCGATGGTGATCGGCAACTCGCTGCTGGTCTACCGCGTGTTCCGCGGCAAGGCGACGGAGCTGACCTACTCCTGAGCCGCCAAGGGACTCGGCCCGCACCGGAAAGGGGATCGTCGGCGGATGCCGGCGATCCCCCGCGGGCCGCCGGCACTCGGGAAGGCGAATACACGCATAGGAGTGGATGAATAATACAGTTATTCAACCTTTATTCCCGTTCGGCAAACTTCATGACTCATTTTGTTGAGTTTTTGCTTTTTGATACCCTTTGAAATTGTCATACCCTCTCCCCCGTCGCCCATACCGACACCCATGGACGACACCCATAAACGACAAGGGGGAAACCAATGACCACCGTCACGTTGAAGGTTGAAATCGCGGACGACCAAGTCGTCGCCTTCGTCAACAGTGTCCAGGTCGCTTCGATCAGCGGCAACGACAGCGGCACTCACGACCTCACCCCGTACCTGTCGTCCGGCGACAACCAGATCCTCATCGTCGGGGTGAACACCGAGGGCCGCGGGCACTACAAGGGCAGCCTGGACATCAACGGCTCCTCGCAGCTTTTCGATCAGTCCACCACCAACGGTGGCCTGACCTGGTCGCAGAAGTACGTCGTGAAGAACTGATCGGCCCGGGGAGCCCGAACAGCCTGCCGGCAGGCGGTCAGTTCAGGACCGCCCGCAGCGGGCTTTCCCCCGCAGGCCATACCCCGCGGTCGGCGGCCTTGGCGCCGTCGAAGACCAGCCAGCTCTGCCGGCCGTAATGGGGCAGCGGACGCAGCAGCGCCTGCAGCGCCGCGGCGTCCCGCCCCGCCACCACCAGAGCCGCCCGTCCGGACGCCTGCCGGACCGTCCAGACCCGTGCGCTGCCACGCCCGGCGACGGCGTCCGGCGGCGCGGGCAGCTTCAGCATCTGCAACGCCCGCCCGACCGCGTCCTCGGTGCCGACCAGCAGCAGCGGCTTGCCCGGATCGGCCTTTTCCGCCGCGACCGTCGTGGTCCGCCCCTCCAGCAGGCGGGCGGCCAGCGCGCGGGCGGCCTCACCCGCCTCGCCGTCGGCGGCGATGACCAGCGCGCTGCCCTGGTCGAGCGTCACGTCCCGCAGGATCGGCGGCGCCTCGCCGGGGGCCAGCCGGCGGAACAGGTCGAAGGCGGGATCGACCGCAACCGCCGTGGGCGGCGCCTGCACCGTCAGCGTGACGTTGGCCTCGCGCCCGTCGAGGCGGACGACGTGCCGCTCCTCCCCCGCCGAACTGGTGACCGTCACCGGCACGCCGAGAGGATAGGGTGTCCCCTCCTGCCGCAGGGTCAGGTGCAAGGCGGTCCCCTCCGCCTTCGCTGCGGCAAGCTGCAGGGACGGCGCGCCCGGCCGGTCGAGCCAGGCGGCGAAGACCGCCGACAGGTCGCGGCCGGAGGCCTGCTCGAAGGCCCGGCGCAGGTCGGTCCAGCCGGCGTCGCGGAAACGCCGGTCCGCCCAGAAGCGGCGCAGCCCCTCGGTGAAGGCTGCCTCGCCGATGTCGTTCCGGATCATATGGAAGACCATCGCCGCCTTGCCGTAGCCGACGACCTGCGAGGCGTCGTGCGTCTTGCCGCGGAACTCCGTCAGCGGCCGGTCGCGCCCGGCGGGCAGCGCCGCATAGTCGCGCAGCCAGTCGAGCCGCATGGCCCGCGCGGCGTCCGGCCCGCGGTCCTCGGCCGCTGCATAGTCGGCCATGTAGGTGGTCAGCCCCTCCGACCAGTTGCCGCCCTCGCCGACCCGCACGCCGTTGCCCCACCAGTTGTGCAGGATCTCGTGGGTGAGCGACTGGTCGCGGATGAAGGGCAGCGGCAGCACCTGCCGCCCGATGTAGGTCAGGCCGGGAAAGCCGAGCCCGACGGGCAACGCGCCCGACACGATGGAGAAGCCGTCGAAGGGATAGTCGCCGATCCGCGCGGCGTAGCGGTCGACCGCCCGCGCGGTGAGCTCCAGGTAGGGCTCGGCAAGGGGAGCCTGCTCCGGGTGCAGGTAGGCGCGCAGGCGCAGCGCCCCCTCCCGCCGCTCGGTCACGGTCCAGACCCCGGCGAAGAGCGAGGGCTCCTCGACCGTCCGGTCCTCGGCGAAGACGGCATGGTAGCCGCCGGGACCGGTCTCCTCCTCCACCAGCCGGCCGGTGGCGACGGCCAGGAAGGGAGCCGGCACCCGCACCGACAGACGCCAAGTCGGCGGTTCCTCTCCCACCGAGGGCAGCCAGCCGGCAAGGCCCGGCAGATAGGCTCCCTCGGCCCCTGCCATCGGCCGCCCGGTGCCGCCGGAGGGGTCGAGCGCGTCGAGCGTCCCGCCATAACGCAGCGTCACCGGCCCGGCCCCCGCCGGCACCGTCAACCGGAGGAGGTCGCCGCGACGCTCCACCGCCAGCGGCCTGCCGTCCAGCACAGCCTCCGCCACGGCAAGCGCCGGCAGCAGGCGGAGCTCGTGACGGCCGGGCGGCAGGGTCAGGCGGTCGGTCGCCTCGATCCGCCGGGCGGCGGGGTCGAGCGACAGTTCCAGATCGTGATGAACCGGCTGCGCCGCGGCCGGCGCGGCGGCGGCCAGCAGCAGCAGGACGGCGGCAACGTGGCCGGCGATACGGGTGGCGATGCGGGCGGGGATCCGGATGGTCATGCCCCAGCATATGGGGCCGGAGCCGGTCCGGCCAAGCCGCCCGATGCCTCCACCCGCGCCGGACCGCTCAGGCCGCCCCGATCAGGCGGCCCGGATCCCGGCCAGGAAGCTGTCGACCTCCGCCCGCAGCTTCTCCGCCGCCTGGGCGAGCTGGCCGGCGCCGCCCAGCACCTGGCTGGCGGCGGCCCCGGCCTCCGCCGACGCCTGGTTGGCCGTGGTGATGTTGGCGGAGACGGTCCGCGTGCCCTGGGCGGCCTGGGTGACGTTGCCGCTGATGTCGCGGGTCGCGGCGCCCTGCTGCTCGATGGCCGCGGCGATGGTGCTGGTGATGCTGTTCATCTCGCCGATCACGTCGCCGATGTCGCGGATGGCGGAGACCGCCGTCCCGGTGGCCTGCTGGATCTCGGCGATCCTCGCCTGGATGTCCTCGGTCGCCTTGGCGGTCTGGTTGGCGAGGCTCTTCACCTCGCTCGCCACGACGGCGAAGCCCTTGCCGTGCTCGCCGGCGCGCGCCGCCTCGATGGTGGCGTTGAGGGCGAGCAGATTGGTCTGGCCGGCGATGGAGTTGATCAGGTTCACCACGTCGCCGACCTCGTTGGCGGCGCGGGCGAGGCCGCTCATCAGGTCGTTGGTCCGGGTCGCCTCGGTCACCGCCTTGGCGGCCACGCCGTGCGACGCCGCGACCTGCCGCCCGATCTCCTGGATCGAGGAGGAGAGCTGCTCCGTCGCCCCGGCCACCGTGTTGACGCTGGCCGAGGACTCGTCGGCCGCCAGCGCCGCTGCGGCGGCCTTGGCCGCGGCCGTCTCGGTGGTCGCCGACAGCGACTCCGCGGCGGTGCGCATCTCGGTCGCCGAGTCCGCGACGACGGAGACGACGTCGCGCACCGACCGCTCGAAGGAATCGGCAAGCCGCACCAGCATCGCCTTGCGTTCGGCCAGCGAGCGCTCCTCGGCCTCCTCCTGCTCGCGGCGCAGACGCTGGTTCTCCTCGCCGCGCTCCTTGAAGATGTCGACCGCGCGGGCCATCTCGCCGATCTCGTCGCGCCGGCCGGTGTCGGGCACCGTCACCGTCAGGTCATGGTCGGCCAGCCGGCGCATCGCCGCGCTGAGGCGCAGCAGCGGCCCGGTGATCGACCGCGAGACCAGCAGCGCCAGCGCCAGGGCGACCGCCCCCGCCAGCAGCCCGATGCCGCCGGCCTGCAGGGCATGGCGGCGGAATTCGGCATCGATGTCGTCGACATAGACGCCGGTGCCGACCACCCATTTCCAGTCCGGCGACAGCAGGGCATAGCCGATCTTCGGGCTGGGCGACGAGGCACCCGGCTTCGACCAGGAATACTCGACGAAGCGGCCGCCGGCCTGGGCGGCCTCGTTCAGGGCACGGAAGAAGGGCACGCCGTTGGGATCGGTGACGGCGATCATGTTCCTGCCCTCCATCTCCGGCTTGCCGCCATGGACGATGGTGTTGCCGTCCAGCGCGTTGACGAAGATGTACTCGTCGCCGGAATAACGCATGGCCCGCAGCGTGTTGCGCGCGCGGGTCCGCGCCTCCTCCGCCGGTAGCTCGCCGCGGGCGGCGCGCGCCTCGTAGTCCTTGATGATGGCGACGGCCGCCTCGGAGATAGCCCGGATGCGGCCCTTGTGGCTGTCCACCTGCGCATTGTGCAGCGCCGACAGCAGAATGCCGCCGACCACCAGCAGCGCCAGGACCGTGATTGCAGAAAGTAAGACGAATTTTATGCGAATACCGACGTCGTGCATGTCTCGCCTGTCCCGATTATTATTCAGGCTTAAAATGCACAGGCACCTAATCGTTGTCAAAAGAACTAACGCTTAGGTTATCACCGCGACCAAAAGGACTACCCCCGACCGGTGGCCGCGAGGTAGAGCCGGTAGAGCGCCGTGTCGCGGATGCCCAGCTCCTCCAGATGCTCGACCGTGTTGGCGAGATAGTCGATGTTCGGCCCGCGCTGGCCGCAACAGCCCGCGATCCGCTCGATCATCGCCGTCTCGTCGAGGAAGCCGCAATACTGGTGGTGGGCGCGGTTGACGACGAAGCAGCAGGCCTCCACCGCGGCCTCCCCAGCCTCGGTGCGCCCGTCGCGCAGGCGCACGCGCAGCATCTTCGGCAGATAGACGCGGTTGTCCATCTCCCGCTCCCACAGATAGTCGAGCGCCCGGGGCACGTCGGCGGCGGCGATGCGGAAGACGATCCCCCGGCACGACCCGCCGCGGTCGAGGCCGAGCACGAGGCCCGGTCGCTCCGGCGTGCCGCGGTAGCGGTGGGAGGAGACGCAGAAACGCCGGTGATAGCCGTTCAGCACCGCGGCATGCCGCTCCCGGAAGGGGAAGCCGGGGTTCCACATCAGCGAGCCGTAGCCGAAGACCCAGACGTCCTGCCCGCCCATCACCGTGATGTCGCGGGTCCAGACCGCACCGGGGCAACCGGGATCGGGGCGGCCGGGATCGGGGCGGCTGTCCGCCTGGAGATCGGAGGAGGAGGAGAGGAAGGAGGCGTTGGGGGAACGGCCGTTCAGCAGCATGTCCGCGTGCAGCGCTGCGGGCGCGTCCACTGCGCCCCGAAACCCCGAACCTAGCACGCAACCCCGCCGATCGCTATAAAAGAGGCTTCATCGACTGGAACAGCGACCGATGCGACTCCGCAAGCCCTCCCGCCGCGCCGCCCTGCTGGCGCTTCTGCTGCCCGCCCTGCTGGTCGCCGGCTATGCCGGCTGGTGGTGGTGGGCCGCCGGCATGGTCCGTCAGGGCGTGCTGGCCTGGGCGGAACAGCGCCGGGCCGAGGGCATGCTGGTCGAGTATGCGGCGCTGGCGGTGGAGGGCTTCCCCTTCGCCCTGCGCGCCACCGTGGACAAGCCGCACCTCGCCGCCCGCGGGCTGGAATGGCAGGGAACCCGGCTGGTGGCGGAGGCGCCGCCCTGGGCGGTGACGCGCGTCGCCCTGACCCTGCCGGGCGAGCAGCGCGCCATCGTCGCCCAGCCCGGCCAGCCGCCGCTGGAGATCCTGTCGCGCGGCGGCGGCGCCGGCCATGCCCTGTGGACCATCGGCGGCGAGACCGGCGGCACGCTGGAGCAGATCCGCCTGTCCTTCACCGACCTGCTCGCCCAGCCGTCGGCGGAGCGGCTGCCGGTCGCGACGCTGGAGGTCGCCGCCACCCAGCCGCCGCAGAGCCCGGCCGGGCATACCGCGACGGGCATGGCCCTGACGCTGACCGCCATCGGCGTCACCCTGCCGGAGACCGCGCCGCCGACGCTCGGCCGCCACATCCAGAAAGCGGAGCTGTCCGCCCGCGTCCTCGGCCGCCCGCCGCGGATCGAGCCGGCCAGCCTGTCGGCCTGGAGCCGCGACGGCGGCACGGTGGAGCTCGACCGGCTGGGGCTGGAATGGGGACCGCTGCGCATGATGGTGAACGGCACGCTGGCGCTGGACGGCGAGCTGCAGCCGCAGGCCGCCCTGACCGCGGAGGTGCACGGCGCCCAGGCGGTGCTCGGCGCCGTACAGCCGATGTTGCGCCCCAACGAGGTGGCGATGGCCCGCACGGTGCTGACCATGCTGTCCCGCCCGACCGGGCCGGCGGGGGAACCGGTGATCACCGCCCCGGTGACCGTGCAGGACCGCGCCCTGTTCCTCGGCCCGGTGAAGGTCGCCTCGGTCCCGCGGGTGGTGTGGTAGCCGCCGCCGTCAGGCCGGGCCGGGGAGCGGCACGGGCGCCTGCAGCGGCAGCCTGAGGGTGAAGCGGCAGCCGCCCTCCGCCGGGCAGGCCAGCGTGATGGCGCCGCCGAGCGTGCCGACCACGATGTTGTGGACGATGTGCAGGCCGAGCCCGCTGCCGCCGTCACCGCGCCGGGTGGTGAAGAAAGGCTCGAACACCCGCTCGCGCAGGTCGAAGGGAATGCCGGCCCCGTCGTCGGCGACCTCCAGCAGGATCCAGCCCTCCTCCGCGTCCGCCCGGACGGCGACGGCGACCGCGCCCGCCTGGTCCGGCGCGAAGGCATGGGTCAGCGCGTTGATGACGAGGTTGGACACCACCTGCGACAGGGCGCCGGGGTAGCCGTCCATAACGATGTCGTCGGGGCAGACGAGCGAGACGCGGTGCCGCGTCCGCTTGACGTGCGGGGCGAGGCTGCCCAGTACGTCCTCCAGATAGCCGCGCAGCTCGAAGCTGCGGCGCGCCTCCGACGTCTGGTCCACCGCCACCTGCTTGAAGCTGTTCACCAGCGTGCCCGCCCGCTCCAGGTTCGCGAGCAGGATGGCCGAGGCCTCCTGCACCCGGTCCATGAAGCTCTCCAGGTCGCGGCGGCGCAGATTGCCCTCCGACATGGTGGAACGGAACTTCCGCACCTCCTCCGCCAGGAAGGAGGAGGCGGTGACCCCGATGCCGACCGGCGTGTTGATCTCGTGCGCCACCCCGGCGACCAGCGCGCCGAGCGAGGCCAGCTTCTCCGCCTGCACCAGGCTGCGCTGGGTGCGCTGCAGGTCGGTCAGCGCGGCCTCGGCCTCCTCCTTGGCGGCGCGCAGCGCGTTCTCGGCGTCCTTGCGCAGCGACATGTCCTGCACCGCCAGGAACATCGCCCCCACCCCCTCGTACTCCATGGCGACGGCGGTCAGGATTCCCCAGAAGACGCGGCCGTCGGCGGAGCGGAAGCGGGTTTCGATGCTGGTGGCGCGGTTCAGCCGGTAGAGGGTCGCCGGCAGGGCCATCGCCTCCGCCGGATCGTCGAGGAAGTCGGCGAGGCCGAGGCGCAGCGCCTCCGTCCGGACGGACGGCGGCAGGGCGAGCAGTTCGCCGGTCGGGGCGTTGGCGAAGAGGATCACCCCGTCGGAGCGCCGGGCGATCATGATCGGGAAGGGCGCGGAATGCAGAATGGTGCCGAGCCGCGCCTCCCCCGTCCGCAGCGCCCCGGCCTGGGCGTGCAGCGCCACCAGCGTCCCGGCGAAGCGGGTGACGGCCTGGCCGATGCGGTCGAACTCCTCCAGCAGCGCGCGCGGCGGCGTCACGGGCTGCGGATCGTCGGGCAGCCGCTGCAGAAGGTCGCTGAGGGTCCGCACCGGCCGGACCACATGCCGCAGCAGCAGCACCGCCACGCCGAGCAGGACCAGGAAGGTGGCGCCGACCCCGATGATGCCGGTCCACAGGGCACGGCGCCCGTAATCGACGATGCGGTCCGCGGTGGCGAGCGCCGAGGACGCCGCCCCGCTGGCCAGGCCCTCGGCAAGCTCGCGCAGCAGGCGGTGGGCGGTGTCGATGTCCTGCCGCATCTGCCGCTGCACCGCCAGCCGGCCGCGGTGCAGGTCGGTCAGGGTCCGGGCATCGGAGATGCGCTGCAGCAGGTCGACCAGTTCCTCCATATGGGCGGCGGCGGCGGGCGACAGCTCGTCCAGCAGGGCGCGCTGGGCGCGGATCAGAGTCAGGATCTCCTGGTCGCGGGCGCCCAGCAGCTCCGGCGTATCGGCGACCACCGCCTCGCCGTAGAGGCGGCGGAGCTGGTAGAGGTTGCTGAGGAAGGCATAGTCCTGGATCGCCTTGTCCGGTTCGGCCAGCAGGCGGGTGGCGCGGGCCAGCACCTCGTCGACGGCGCCCAGCCCCTCGCGCACGCTGTTGGACAGGGAGTCGATCAGGTCGGCGCGGTGGTTGCTGTAGCGCACCGCCGCCAGGGCACGGTCCAGCCGCTCCACCGCGGCGCGGTCCGCCCGCTCGGCGAACTGCAGGGCCAGCGTCTCCGCCTCCTCCAGCGCGGTGGCACGGCGGCCGCGGTCGTGGCTGTTCAGGATCACCTCGGCGAGGCGGCCGAGCTGGGCGGCGGCCAGGGCGTCGCGCTGCTGCAGCACGACGCGCGGCACGGTCTGCTGCCGAGCCTCCTCCGCGATGGAGACGATGCCCAGCAGGGCGGCTCCGACCACCGCGGCCAGCGCCGCCAGGACCAGCGCCACCGTCCCGACGAGCGCCGCCGCCGCGGTCTGCAGACGCGGCTTGCCCGAAGGCCGGAGGCGCGGTGGCGGAGCCGCGCCGCGCCGGGACGCGGCCATGCCGCCGGGGCGTGTTGTCGCCGCCGCCCCGGTCATCGATCCCATGTCCGGCGCGCCGTCCGCCATACCCCCGTCCGCGATCCTTCCCTTTTCCGGCATGCCCGAAGCCGGCATCGGCCCCGCCTGCGGGACGATCCCGCAGGGCGACGTTATAAATGGTTGCGTCAGAAGCAGACATTACCCGCGCAATCGGGCGGGCGGCTAGGATATTTCGCCACACCACGCCCGCGCGGGAGCCTCCGCCCGTCCGGGGGGTGCGGGCGGCGGAGCCGGGCGTCAGCGGGGCGGGATCAGCGGGGCGGGATCAGCGGGCGGCGACCGCCGTGGTCGGGATCGCCGGCCGGGCGGCGATCTCCAGGATCAGCTTCTGCCGCAGGGCTTCGATGAAGCTCTCCTGGTCGGTGGCCGACTTGGCGAAGCAGTTGTCGCCGCCGATGACGTTGTCCTTGAAGTAGTCTTCCAGCCAGGGGAACTCGTCGAGGATCGCCAGCCCGTTGATGGTGATGCCGCGGGCGACCGCCCGGTCGCGGGCGGTGACGGGATCGACGCCGCTGTTGGAAAAGCCGTTGGAGACGATGTCGATCACCTTGCGCGGCGCCGCATAGCCGCTGCCGCCGAACAGCGCCGCCGCATCCTCGATTGCCGCCCCGATGGCTGTGGAGTCGCCCTGGTGGTTGCGCGGCAGCCCGTCGATGGCGTCGGCGAAGGCCCTGGCATCGGCCTCGGAGCGGAGCAGCCGCCAGGGCACATGCACCTGCAGCGACCGCGGCCCGGAGTAGGAGACGAGCGTCACCGCGACCTCGCTGTTGCCGATCGCGGCGGCGACGTCGGGGTCGCGGAAGGCGGCGGCATGGCCGCGGAGCTGGAAGTCCAGGTCGCTGTCGGTGATGGAGGCGGAGCGGTCGAGCGCCAGGACCAGTTCCACCGCCGCCCGCGACGGGCCGGCCCTGCCTCCCGTCTTCGACTCGGCCCGGCCGTCGGCCGGCCCGGCCATGACGGCGAGAAGAAGCACGACGAACAGCACCGCGTGTCGGATCATGCCGCACCCACCCCCGCGAGGACCTGCCTCGCCATGAAGGAACGATCAGGCGTGGGCGAGCGCGTGCCGCACCACCTTCACCATAACGGTCGGCAAGGCCTGATCGCCCAGCCGGTCGATCGGAATCCAGCGCCCGTCGGCCTGGCGCCAGCCGTCGCCGGCCACCGCCGCCACGACCTCAAGCTCGAGGTGGAAGTGGGTGAATGTATGGCGGACCAGCCCGGGCAGACGCTTCCAGACCGCCGGCAGCGGTGCCTGGGCGGCCACGGCGGCGGCATCCGGCGCCTGCGGTCCCCAGCCGGTGGAGGGGATTTCCGCCATCCCGCCCAGCAGCCCCTCCTCCGCCCGTCGGCGCAGCAGGACAGCGCCGTCCGGGTTCAGCAGCCAGTAGGCGACGCCGCGGCGGGTCGGCTTTTCCGCCTTGGCAACCTTGCGCGGCAGCTCCTCCGCGATGCCGGCGGCGCGGGCGTCGCACAGGTCGGCCCAGGGGCAGAGCATGCATCTGGGCTTGCGTGGCGTGCAGACGGTGGCGCCGAGGTCCATCATCGCCTGGGCGTAGTCGCCCGGCCGCCCGTCCGGGGTCAGGGTGGCGGCCAGCCGGCGCAGGGTGGTCTTGGCGGCCGGCAGCGGCTCCTCCACCGCGAAGATGCGGGCGATCACCCGCTCGACGTTGCCGTCCACCACGGTCGCCTTGCGGTCGAAGGCGATGGCCGAGATGGCGGCGGCGGTATAGGCGCCGACGCCCGGCAGGGCCAGCAGCTCCGCCTCCGTCTCCGGGAAGCGGCCGCCATGCCCGTCGGCGACGACCCTGGCGCATTTGTGCAGGTTGCGCGCCCGCGCGTAGTAGCCGAGCCCCGCCCATGCGACGAGCAGGTCGTCGAGCGGCGCCGCGGCGAGGTCGGCGACGGTCGGCCAGCGCTCCGTGAAGCTGCGGAAATAGGGGGCGACGGCGGGGACCGTGGTCTGCTGCAGCATGATCTCCGACAGCCAGACCCGGTAGGGATCGGCGGTCTCCCCCGGCTTGGCGCGCCAGGGCAGGTCGCGGCGGTGACGGTCGTACCAGGAGAGAAGCTGCGCGGCAGCCTTGCGGGAATCGCGGATCATCGTGAGGGAAGACATAGGCGCTCCGCCGCGTCTGATAAAGCGCCACCGCTTCGCCACGGTTTGGTTTCAGCCTGACGGGGCGCGGACGGCGGCGGGCGGGCTGGATGAGGATGCCGCCTTGCGCTACCGTGCGGCCGGACCGAGAGAAGCGATTTGGACGGAAGAGCGACCACCATGAGCGGACCCAAACGGATCGGCCAGACCGTGCCCGAGGTCGCCGGCAAGGTGCTGGGCAAGCGGGGGCTCGCCTTCGGGGCACTGATCACCGACTGGCCGGCCATCGTCGGCCACCAGCTTTCGCTGCGCACCGCCCCGGACAAGCTGAGCTTCCCCCGCGGCAAGCGGGAGGAGGCGACGCTGCACATCCGGGCCATGGGCGCCATCGCGCTGGAACTGCAGCATCTGGAGCCGCAGATCATCGAGCGCATCAACAGCTTCTTCGGCTACCGCGCCGTGGCGAAGATCAAGCTGATCCACGCGGCCCTGCCCCAGCGCCCGACGGCGGTGGTCCGGCCGCGCGACCTCAGCATGGACGAGGAGCTGTCGATCATCACCACCACCGCCAGGGTGGAGGACGAGGAGCTTCGCGCCACGCTGGAACGGTTCGGCCGGTCGCTGCTGGCCCGGCCCAAGCCGGCGCGGCGCTGATGCCCGGGCCGGGAACGGGATCGGGCTGCCCCTTGCCGGGCCGCCGCCCCTTTGGCTATACATCAACATCTGGTAGGGAAGAGACCAACGTGAACCGCAAAATTTTGGGACTCGCCGGATTGCTCGCCACCGGGCTGCTTGCTTCGGGCCTGACCGGCTCCGTCACGCCGGCCGCCGCGCAGACCGCTGCCCCGGCCGCCACGCCGTCCGCGGCCGACCGGCTGGGCGACCGGGTGCTGGGCGATCCGAACGCCCCGGTCACCATTCTCGACTACTCGTCGATGACCTGCCCGCACTGCGCCACCTTCCACACCACCGTGCTTCCCCAGATCAAGGAGAAGTACATCGACACCGGCAAGGTGAAGCTGATCTTCCGCGACTTCCCCTTCGACCAGGCGGCGCTGCGTGCCAGCCAGATCGCCCGCTGCGCCCCGGCCGAGCGCTACTACCCGCTGCTGGACGTGATGTTCAAGAACCAGGGCCAGTGGACGCGGGCGGCCGACCCGGCCAAGGCGCTGTCCCAGTACGGCAAGCTGGCGGGGATGAGCCAGCAGACCATCGATTCCTGCATCGCCGACAAGGCGCTGGAGGACAGCATCCTGACCAGCCGCATGACCGGCGAGCAGCAGCACAAGATCGAAGCCACCCCCACCTTCATCCTGAACGACGGCAAGGAGCGGATCGAGGGCGCCCAGTCCTTCGAGACCTTCGCCAAGGCCATCGACAAGCTGCTGAAGTAGTTACGAAGGGTATCGTCCGGTGCATTTCACGCGCCTCCGCCTGTCCGGCTTCAAGTCTTTCGTGGATGCCACCGAACTGGTCATCGAACCGGGCATGACCGGGATCGTCGGCCCGAACGGCTGCGGCAAGTCGAACCTGGTGGAGGCGCTGCGCTGGGTGATGGGCGAGACCTCCGCCAAGAAGATGCGCGGCGACGACATGGACGACGTCATCTTCGGCGGAACGTCCAACCGTCCCGCCCGCAACCTGGGCGAGGTGACGCTGTGCATCGACAACCACAGCCGCACCGCCCCCGCCGCCTTCAACGAACATGAGGAGCTGGAGGTCACCCGCCGGATCGAGCGGGGGTCGGGCTCCGATTACCGGATCAACGGCAAGCTGGTGCGCGCCCGCGACGTCCAGCTCCTGTTCGCCGACAACGCCTCGGGCGCGAACTCGCCGGCCCTGGTCAGCCAGGGCAAGGTCGGCCAGATCATCAACGCCAAGCCGCAGGACCGGCGCATGCTGCTGGAGGAGGCGGCGGGCATCACCGGCCTCCATTCCCGCCGTCACGAGGCGGAGCTGCGGCTGCGCGCCGCCGAAACCAACCTGATGCGCCTCGACGACGTGATCGGGGCGATGGACACCCAGCTCCAGGGGCTGAAGAAGCAGGCCCGGCAGGCCGCCCGCTACCGCAACCTGTCCGACCAGATCCGCCGGGCGGAGGCCGTGCTGTGGCACCTACGCTGGATCGCCTCGCAGGCGGAGCTTCAGCGCGCCCGCACCGCCTTCGAGGCGGCGGAGGGCACGGTGCGGGAGCTGATGCTGTCGGTCACCCAGCTCACCACCCGGCGGACCAGCGACGCCGCCGGGCTGCCCGAGCGCCGGCAGGCCGAGGCGCAGGCCGCCGCCGCGCTGCAGCGGCTGGTGATCGCCAAGGAACAGCTCGACGCCGAGGAGAAGCGCGTCGCCGAGCAGCAGCGCGCCCTGCAGGCCCGCCTGCGGCAGATCGCCGGCGACCTCGGCCGCGAGGAGGCGCTGGCCGCCGACGCCGGGGACGCGCTCGCCCGGCTGGAGGCCGAACGCGACCGGCTGACCGAGGCCCAGGCCGACGAGGAGATGCTGGAGGAGGCCGCCCGCGAGGCGCTGGCCGAAGCGCGCGAGGCGGTGGACGAGCTCGACCGCGAGCTGACCCGCCTGACCGAACAGGTGGCGGCGGACGAGGCCAGGCGCGGCTCCATCCAGCGGCAGGTCGCCGAGCTGGACGGTCGCGCCGCCGCGCTGTCCAGGCGGCTGGACGAGCAGCGGGCCCAGCGCTCGGCGCTGGAGGGCGAGATGGCGGCCCGCGGCGACCTCGCCGAGGCGGAGATGGCCGTCGAGCTTGCCGAGCAACGGCTGGAAGACGCCCGCGAGGCCGCCGAGGAGGCGGAGCGGGCGAAGGCCGACACCGAACCCGCCCAGGCCCGTGCCCGCGACGCCCTGCATGCCGCCGAATCCGCCCGCGCCAAGCTGCGCGCCGAGGAAAGGGCGCTGGCCGAACTGCTGTCGGCGGGCTCCTCCGACCTGTTTCCGCCGCTGGTCGATGCGGTGGCCGTGGCGCCCGGCTACGAGGGCGCGCTGGCCGCGGCCCTCGGCGAGGCGCTGACCGCCCCGCTGGACGAGGCTGCCCCGGTCCACTGGCGCCGGTTCCCGGCCTTCGCCAGCGTCGCCCCGCTTCCCGCGGGGGTGGAGACGCTGGAGGCGCGCGTGCAGGGACCGGCGGCGCTGACCCGCGCACTCGCCCATATCGGGGTGGTGGCCGACGCCGCGGCCGGCGCCAGCCTCGCCCCCGCGCTGTCGCCCGGCCAGATCCTGGTCAGCCGCGACGGCGGCGCCTGGCGCTGGGACGGGCTGACCGTCCAGGCCGGCGCCCCGACCGCCGCCGCCATCCGGCTGAAGCAGCGCAACCGGCTGGCCGAGCTGCGCGGCGAACTCGACCTTGCCGAGGAGCAGGTGGAGACGGCGCGCGGTGCGCTCGACGAGGCGAAGCAGGCCGCCGAGGAGGCCGCCCAGGCCGACCGCCGCGCCCGCGATGCCGTGCGCGAGGCCTTCGCCGGGCTGCACGCCGCCCGCGACCGCCACGCCAAGCTGGCGCGCGAGGCCGACGCCGCCGCCTCCCGCCTCGCCGCCCTCACCGAGGCGGTCGAGCGGCTGGCGGCCGACCGGGCCGAGGCGGGAACCCGGCTCGCCGAGGCGCGGGCGGCGCTCGACGGCCTGCCGGACCCGCGCGAGGGGCGCGAGCTGGTGAACGAGCGGCGCGCCGCGCTGGCGGAACAGCGCACGCGGCTGGCGGAGAAACAGAATGCGCTCGACCGGCTGACCCGCGAGGCGCAGGCCCGCCGCCAGCGCCTCGCCGCCATCGCGCAGGAGGTCGCCTCCTGGGGCACCCGCTCCGCCGGCGCCGGCGGACGGATCGGTGAGCTGAAGGAACGCGCCGACGCGGCCGAGGCCGAACTGGCGCAGCTCCAGAGCCGGCCGGGTGAGATCGCCGCCGAGCGGCAGGACCTGCTGAACCGCATCGCCGAGGCCGAGCGCAGCCGCAAGCGCGCCGCCGACGCGCTGGCCGAGGCGGAAACCCTGCTCGCCAGAACGGAAACCGCCCTCCACAAGGCCGAGGCCGGGCTCGCCGACGCCCGCGAGGCCCGCGCCCGTGCCGAGGCCGCCGTCTCCGCCGCCCTTCAGCAGCAGCAGACGCTGACCGAGCGCATCGCCGAGCGGCTGAACTGCCGGCCGGAGGACACCCGCAAGGCGGCCGAGCTGGAGGAGGGCGAGGCGCTGCCCGACGCCGCCGCCCTGGAGACCCGGCTGGACAAGCTGGTGCGCGAGCGGGAGACCATGGGGCCGGTCAACCTGCGCGCCGAGATCGAGGCGGCGGAGCTGGAGCAGCAGATCACCGGCCTGCAGACCGAGCGCGCCGATCTGGTCGCCGCCATCGCCCGGCTGCGCCAGGGCATCGCCAGCCTGAACCGCGAGGCGCGGGAACGGCTGGTCGCCAGCTTCGACACGGTCAACCGCAACTTCCAGGACCTGTTCACCCGCCTGTTCGGCGGCGGCAAGGCCCATCTGGAACTGGTCAACGCGGAGGACCCGCTGGAGGCCGGGCTGGAGATCTACGCCAGCCCGCCGGGCAAGAAGCTGCAGGTCCTCTCGCTGCTGTCGGGCGGCGAGCAGGCGCTGACCGCGCTGTCGCTGCTGTTCGCCGTGTTCCGGTCGAACCCCGCGCCGATCTGCGTGCTGGACGAGGTGGACGCCCCGCTGGACGAGGCCAATGTCGGCCGCTTCTGCGATCTGGTCGAGGACATCGCGCGGGAGGGCGACACCCGGTTCCTGATCATCACCCATCACCGCCTGACGATGGCCCGCGTCGACCGGCTGTTCGGCGTGACGATGGCCGAACGCGGGGTCTCGCAACTGGTCAGCGTCGACCTGCGGGGCGCGGAGGAACTGCGCGGCGTCGCGTGACGCCTCCGGCCGGTTCCGCCCGGCCGGGGCCCGCTCCCTGGCGGCGCTCCCCTTACCGGCGACGCGCGACGCGCGGCTCGGCGGTGAAGCCCGGAGCGATGCGCAGCTCCTCGCGGCGGCCGGAACCGAAGCTCGGCTCGCGGCGGTCCTCGCGCGGGCGGTCTTCCTCGGGCACGGAGGCCAGTCCGGCCGAACGGCCGCTGCGCCACCAGGCGAAGCCGATGCCGCCGAGCGTGGCGGCGAGCAGCCCCATCACCCCATAGCGCATCAGGTTGGTCATCCAGCCGGCAGGGCCGGAGCCCATCTCCGCCTGCGGCACGGTGGAGACCTGCTCGCCCGCCGCGTTGGTCGCGGTGACCGCGGCACGCGGGGCGGCCTGGGGCACGGGGCCGTCGGCCGGATTGCCGGCGTGGCCCGACGCGGTTGCCGTGCCGCGGGCGGCAGCGGCCGGAGCAGGGGCGCCGGAGGACACCGGGCCCGGGGAGACGGACGCGGAGGGAGCCGCTGCGGTGGAGGAGGCCGAGCCGCTGCTGCGGCTGGCCGGCGGGGCGCTGCCGAACTGGGCATAGCCGCCCACCGACTCGTTGCCGCTGTCGACGCGGGTGGTCGGGGCGGCGCGCGGCGCCACCTCCTTCTCCTTCGGCGTCTGGCCGATCTGGCTCTTCGACAGCGAGCCCATGGTCGGCGAGGCCTTCTTCTCCCGCTCGCCCATCATGTGGGCGACGGTCGCCTTGTCGAGCTGCCCGGTAACCGGCAGGCCGGACGCCTTCTGGTAGGAGCTGAGCGCCGACCGCGTCTCGGCCGTCATCTGGCCGTTGGCCCGGCCGCCGATGTTGTAGCCCTTCTCCTTCAGGATGATCTGCGCCCACTGGATGTCGGCCGCTCCCGGCTCCGCCCGCACCGGCAGGGCTCCCGCGGCCAGGACCGGAACCGCCACCGTCAGCGCCATCAGCAGCCGCGCGCGCCGCGATCCCCCAGACATGCACCTTCCTCCGTTCGCGACTCGAAATCGTCAACAAAACCGTCCCAATTGAATTACCAGATTGCGGCGCATTTCCGGTGGCGATTTTTGTGCCCCAGTGTTGCGGCGCACGCACCGTTGCCGAAAAAGCGCGCCCGAAAATGGATGGGCGGACCCCAGGCGTGATAGCCTTCCCCGGTCCGCGCAACGGGGGGAGGAAGCGAGCATGTCGGTGGCGAGACTGGCCCTTGCGCCGGGACTGATGCTGGGGGTGGTCCTGCTTCTGGCCGGCTGCGGCGGCAACCCGTCCTATCGGGAGTGGACGGCGAGCAACCACACCCCCAACATCGCCTTCGACGAGTGCACGGAGGAGGTGGACAGCATCATGCGGCTGCGCGGCTATCCCTACCGCCCGCTGCCGGAAACGCCGCAATACCGCTACCGCAAGGAGATCCTCTCCCAGTGCATGCGGCGCAAGGGATACGAGCCCGACTGACCGCTCCCGCCCGGCCGTCAGTGCGCCGGCAGGCCGTAGCGCAGATAGGCGAGCCCGCCGACCAGCGCCCCGATCAGGATCACCGCGAGGTAGAAGCGCAGCGGCAGCCCGACCTTCTCCCCGGTGCGCGGCGCTTTCGCGGACGGCTTCCGCGCCGCCGGCGGGCGGGCGCCCTTGCGGGTGGGATCGTGAAGCTCGATCAGGGTCCAGTTGAACTCCATCCCCTGATAGTCGGACTGGTCGTTGTAATCGAGCCGGATCAGACGGAAATAGGCCCGCGGGTTGACGCTCACCATCAGGTCGAAGCGCGCCTTGGCCTGGTCCGGGTCCTCCCCCACCTCCAGCGTCTTCCAGCCCTTGCCGCGCGCCTTCTGGATGGCGTAGCGGGGCGGCTGGGGCGGGCGGCTGGACGGCATGGGCTCAGTGCGGCAGGAGGGAGCGGGAGGAGGGAGGCGGGAACGGGCGCCGCACTCTAGCACAGCGGGCCCTCCATGCTATGGTTGCGGCCACCATGCGCATCCAGACGATCCTCGCCCATCCGCTGTCCGACAGCTTCGCCGCCGCGGTCCACCGCACCGCGGCCGACAGCCTGCGCGCCGCCGGCCACACGGTGACGGAGACCGACCTCTATGCCGAGGGGTTCGAGCCGGCCCTGACCGCGGCGGAGCGGGCACGCTATTTCGACCCGGACTACGACACCGGCCCGGTCGCCCCGCTGGTCGAGCGCCTGCTGGAGGCGGAGGGGCTGGTCTTCTGCTATCCCCACTGGTGGTTCAATTATCCGGCAGTGCTGAAGGGCTATTTCGACCGGGTGTGGGCGCCGGGCGTCGCCTTCCGCCACGATCCCGCCGGCGGTCGGATCGTCCCGCTGCTGACCGGGCTGCGCAGGGTGGCGGTGCTGACCAGCTTCGGTTCGCCCTGGTGGGTGGTGAACCTCCACATGCGCAACCCGGCGCGGCGCATCCTGAAGAACGGCATCCTCACGGCCTGCGCCCCGACGGCATCGTTCCGCTATCTCGCCCACTACGACATGGACCGTTCCACCGACGCCACGCGCAAGCGCTTCCTGTCGCGGGTGGAGCGGGAGATGCAGCGCTTCGGCTGAACCCGCCGGATCAGACCGGCGGCAGACCGTTCGCGCGGATGGCCCTGGCGTACCAGTCGTAGCTGGCCTTGGGCGTGCGCTTCATCGTCTTGCGGTCGACCTGGACGAGGCCGAAGCGCCGGCGGTAGCCCTCCGCCCACTCGAAATTGTCGAGCAGGGTCCAGACCATCCAGCCCTTCAGGTTCACCCCCTCGTCGATCGCCTGGCGGGCGGCCATCAGGTGGTCGCGGATGAAGCGGATGCGGTCGCCGTCGTCGATCCGCCCGTCCGGCCCCGGCCGATCCTCGAAATGGGCGCCGTTCTCGGTGACGTAGACCGGCGGGTTGCCGTAGCTCTCCTTCAGCTCCACCAGGATTTCCGCCAGCCCGTCCGGCTCGATCGGCCATTCCATGCCGGTGCGGCGGGTTCCCTCCGGCGCCATGCCGTAGCCGGTGCCGAACAGGCCCTGCGGGTCGGGCTGCTGGTGCATGCGGCTGTAGTAGTTGACGCCAAGGAAGTCGATCGGCTGCCGGATCAGCTTCAGGTCGCCGTCCTTGACCAGCGGGGCGAACTCGGCGGCCAGCAACTCCGGATAGCTGCCCTTCAGCAGCGGGTCGAGGCAGGCGCGGTTCCACAGCGCATCCCACTTCAGCGAGGCCGGATAGTTGGACTCCAGCCCGCCGACCGGCCAGACCGGCTGCAGCGACAGCACGGTGCCGAGCTGCCAGCCCCCCGCCCCGCCGGCCTTGCGCAGCGCTTTGATCGCCATGCCCTGGGCGAGGTTCTGGTGGTGGATCGCCTTGTAATAGTTGGCCTGCCCGGTCAGCCCCGGCGCATGGGTGCCGTAGCCGTGGCCGAAGATGGCGTGGACCGACGGCTCGTTCAGCATCGACCAGTGCTTGGCCCGGTCGCCGATGCGGCCGGCGACGATCAGGGCGTAGTCGGTGAACCACTTGGCGATGTCGCGGTTGGTCCAGCCGCCCTTGTCCTGCAGGGCCTGCGGCAGGTCCCAGTGGTAGAGGCAGGGCCAGGGCTGGATGTTGCGCGCCAGCAGCGCGTCGGTCAGCCGGTCGTAGAAATCGAGGCCCTTGGCGTTGACGGCCCCCACCCCCTCCGGCAGGACGCGCGGCCAGGCGACGGAGAAGCGGTAGGCCCGCATGCCGGCCCGCGCCATCAGCTCCACATCCTCCCCATAACGGTGGTAGTGGTCGCAGGCGACGTCGCCGGTGTCGCCGTTGACCACACGGCCGAAGGAATGGCTGAAGCTGTCCCAGATGCTGGGCGCCCGTCCGTCCTCCGCCACCGCCCCTTCGATCTGGTAGGAGGAGGTGGAGCAGCCCCAGAGGAACCCGTCCGGCATGGTGGGCACCTCCGCCCCGCCGTCCGCCGCCAGCGCCCGCGCGGCGCCGCCGGCCTGGATCGCCGGAAGGGACGGGGCCAGGGCCGCCGCTGCCGCCGCCTTCAGGAAGGTCCGCCTCTGCATGACAAAGCCTCGTCGATGACCCGGTGAAACCGGGGCGGCGCCCTCGCCCTCCCCGCTCGTCGCCGACAATGTAAGGAGATCGGCGGCTTTCGCAACGCGGCTCATGCCGATTGAACGGTCCCGCGGAGAAAAAAGGAACCCGCCGCCGGGATAGGCGGGGCAGGGGTGGCGCGCTATAGTCATCGGCATGACACATCTTTTTCCGACCCTCATGGTCATGGCCCTGCTGGCAGTGGTGGCATCGCTGTTCTCGGGCCTTTTCTTCATGGCGCGGAGCGGCCAGGGCGACGCGCGCCGGTCCAACAAGGCGATGCGCATGCGCGTGGTGCTGCAGGGTGCGGCGCTCCTGCTGTTCCTCATCGCCATCCTGACGCGGGCGTGAGGGCGCGATGGTCAAGCTGACCCGGATCTACACGCGCGGCGGCGACGCCGGAGAAACCTCGCTCGGCGACGGCACCCGCGTACCCAAGCACGACCTGCGCGTCACCGCCTACGGCACGGTGGACGAGGCGAACGCCGCCATCGGCATCGCGCGACTCCATACCGCCGGCATGGCCGAGGTGGACGCCATGCTGGGGCGCATCCAGAACGACCTGTTCGATCTCGGCGCCGATCTCTGCACCCCGGAGGAGCCGGAGCCCAAATACCCGCCCCTGCGCGTCGTTCAGTCGCAGGTTGACCGGCTGGAGCGGGAGATCGACGCCATGAACGCCGAGCTCGCGCCGCTGACCTCCTTCATCCTGCCGGGCGGATCGCCCGCCGCGGCCCACCTGCACCTCGCCCGCACCGTCGCGCGCCGTGCCGAACGGCATATGACCGCCCTTTCCCGGACGGAGACGGTCAATCCGGTGGCCTTGAAATACGTGAACCGTCTGTCGGACCATCTCTTCGTCCTCAGCCGCCACGTGAACGACAGGGGGGCCGGCGACGTGCTCTGGGTGCCGGGCGGAAACCGCTAGAGGCCGGATATCCGGCATTTGCCTTGAGCTTGGGCGACATTGACAGCCGAAACGGCGGCCCCTATGGTCCGTTCGCAACCACAGCAATTTGTCTCTGTGTCCGCCGGACGGATGTCCCGGCAGGCAGGGCCACAGCAAGCAAGGTGGGTCATGAAGGTTCTGGTCCCGGTCAAGCGGGTGGTGGACTACAACGTGAAGATCCGCGTGAAGGCGGATGGGTCCGGCGTTGAGACCGCCAACGTGAAGATGAGCATGAACCCGTTCGACGAGATCGCGGTCGAGGAGGCGGTCCGTCTGAAGGAGGCGGGCAAGGCGAGCGAGATCGTGGCGGTGTCGATCGGTCCTGCGGCCTCGCAGGAGACGCTGCGCACGGCGCTGGCGATGGGGGCCGACCGGGCCATCCTGGTGCAGACCGACGCCGAGACCCAGCCGCTGGCGGTGGCCAAGACGCTGAAGGCGCTGGTCGACAAGGAGGGCCCGCAGCTCGTCATCCTGGGCAAGCAGGCGATCGACGACGACTGCAACCAGACCGGCCAGATGCTGGCGGCCCTGCTCGGCTGGGGCCAGGGCACCTTCGCCTCCAAGCTGGAGGCCGGCGAGGGCAAGGTCACGGTGACGCGCGAGATCGACGGCGGTCTGGAGACGGTCGAGCTCGCCCTGCCGGCGGTGGTGACGGCCGACCTGCGGCTGAACGAGCCGCGCTACGCCTCGCTGCCCAACATCATGAAGGCCAAGAAGAAGCCGCTGGAGACCGTGACGCCCGACAGCCTGGGCGTCGACGTGGCGCCGCGGCTGAAGACGCTCAAGGTGGCCGAGCCGGCCAAGCGCAAGGCCGGCGTGAAGGTGGCGGACGTCGCCGCCCTGGTGGACAAGCTGAAGACCGAAGCGCGGGTGATCTGACCATGGCCAGCATTCTTGTTCTCGCGGAGCACGACAACGCGACGCTGAAGCCCGCCACGCTGCATGCGGTGACGGCGGCCGGGAAGATTGGTGGGGAGATCCACGTGCTGGTGGCCGGCCAGGGGGCGCAGGCCGCGGCGGCGGCGGCGGCCAGGGTGGCCGGTGTGGCGAAGGTGCTGCTGGCCGACGATGGCGCCTATGCCCACCAGCTTCCCGAGGCGGTGGCGCCGCTGGTGGTGGGGCTTGCCCAGGGTGGCTACGGCCATGTGCTGGCGGCGGCGACGTCGATGGGCAAGAACCTGCTGCCGCGGGTGGCGGCCCTGCTGGACGTGGCGATGGTGTCGGACATCACGGCGGTGGTGTCGGCGGACAGCTTCGAGCGGCCGATCTATGCCGGCAACGCGATCGCGACGGTGCAGTCGCCGGACGCGGTGAAGGTGGTCACCGTGCGCACCACCGCCTTCGAGGCGGCGGCCGGCGAAGGCGGCGCCGCGGCGGTCGAGAGCGTGGCGGCGGCGCAGGACGTGGCGGCCGGTCTGTCGCGCTTCGTGTCGGCGGAGCTGACGAAGTCGGAGCGTCCGGAGCTGACGGCGGCGCGGGTGGTGGTGTCGGGCGGCCGGGGCATGCAGTCGGGCGAGAACTTCGTGCTTCTGGAGGCGCTGGCCGACAAGCTGGGGGCGGCGGTCGGCGCCAGCCGGGCGGCGGTCGACGCGGGCTTCGTGCCCAATGATTACCAAGTCGGGCAAACCGGCAAGATCGTGGCGCCCGAGCTGTACATCGCGGTCGGCATCTCCGGTGCGATCCAGCACCTCGCCGGCATGAAGGACAGCAAGGTCATCGTCGCGATCAACAAGGACGAGGAAGCGCCCATCTTCCAGGTCGCCGATTACGGGCTCGTCGCGGACCTCTTCAAGGCCGTGCCGGAGCTGACGCAGGCCCTGTAAGGCGCGGATAGATACTCCTCCACAAAATATTGCGGGAACTTCCAATGCCTGAGATCAAGAAGATTGGCGTCATCGGTGCCGGCCAGATGGGCAGCGGCATCGCGCATGTCTGCGCCCAGTCCGGCTACGACGTGATCGTGTCGGACATCAGCGAGGAGGTGCTGCAGAAGTCCCTCGCCAACATCGCCAAGAACCTCGACCGTCAGGTCCAGAAGGGCAAGCTGAGCGAGGAGGAGAAGGCCGCCACGCTGAGCCGCATCTCCACCGGCACCGACCTGTCGGTCTTCGGCGACGCCGACCTGGTGATCGAGGCGGCGACCGAGAACGAGAACCTGAAGCGCGACATCTTCAAGAAGCTCGTTCCGAACCTGAAGCCCGAGGCGCTGGTCGCCACCAACACCTCGTCGATCTCCATCACCCGCCTGGCCGCCTCGACCGACCGTCCGGCCAAGTTCATGGGCATGCACTTCATGAACCCGGTGCCGGTGATGCAGCTCGTCGAGCTGATCCGCGGCATCGCGACCGACGAGGAGACCTTCGAGGCCGTCCGCGAGCTGACCGCCAGGATCGGCAAGACCGCTGCGGTCGCCGAGGATTTCCCGGCCTTCATCGTCAACCGCATCCTGCTGCCGATGATCAACGAGGCGGTCTACACCCTGTATGAGGGCGTGGGCGGCGTCGAGGCGATCGACACGGCGCTGAAGCTGGGTGCCAACCACCCGATGGGCCCGCTGGAGCTGGCCGACTTCATCGGCCTGGACACCTGCCTCGCCGTCATGCAGGTCCTCTACGAAGGCCTCGCCGACAGCAAGTACCGCCCCTGCCCGCTGCTGGTGAAGTATGTCGAGGCAGGCTGGGTCGGCCGCAAGGTCGGCCGCGGCTTCTACGACTATTCGAAGAACCCGCCGGTCCCGACCCGGTAAGGTTTCTTTCCGGAAAGCCCCTCTTCCCCAGGGAGGAGGGGCTTTTTCTTTTCAGTGAGCGGGCTTCCTCACCCGCCGGTCTTGACCACAGCCGGTCCGCGCCCCTGCGGCGCACCGCCACTACCGCCCATGTGCTTCTTCAGGAAGGCCGTGACGGCCGGGGAGTCCCACTCCACCGCCCCCTCGACGCGGCCGAGCTCCCGCCCCTCCTGGTCGACCAGCAGCGTCGTCGGCAGGCCGCGCAGGCCCAGCGTCTGCATGGCGCCGCTCGCCGGGTCGAGGAACAGCGACAGGTTCTTCACGCCGGTGCGCTCGTAGAAGGGCGCCACCACGTCGCGCCCGCCGCGGTCGAGCGACAGGGCGACCACCTGGAAGGCATCGCCGCCGAGCTGCGCCTGCAGCCGGTCGAGCGACGGCATCTCCTTGACGCAGGGACCGCACCAGGTGGCCCAGAGGTTCAGCAGCACCAGCCGCCCCCTGAAGTCGGCAAGGTCGGCCCGCCGGCCGTCGCCGTCCACGAAGGTCAGCGGCGGGACCGGCTTGGGCGCCTCCGCCCCGCGGAACTTCTCCAGCCCCGCCGCCGGCGTCGCCGCCCCGCCCGCCGGCTGGTCGAGCCGCAGGATCTCCGGGCCGGCCGGACGCGCGAAGGCAGTCCATAAACCGACCCCTGCCAGACCCACACAAAGCATTGCGGTGGCCGCCAAAGTCCGCATACTCACGCTCTCCGCTCCCTACCCGAAATCCGCCCCGAAATGAGCGCCGAACAGACCAAGCACGCCCCGGACGCCGCCAAGGACGCTTCTGCCGCCAGCCAGATGTGGGGCGGCCGTTTCGCCAGCGGCCCCGCCGCCATCATGGAGAAGATCAACGCCTCCATCGGCTTCGACAAGCGCCTCGCCGACCAGGACATCGCCGGGTCGAAGGCGCATGCCGCCATGCTGGCACGGCAGGGCATCATCAGCCAAGCGGACGCCGACGCGATCCGCGACGGTCTGGACCGCGTGAAGGAAGAAATCGACTCCGGCCGCTTCGAGTTCAAGGTCGAGCTGGAGGACATCCACATGAATGTGGAGGCCCGGCTGGCCGAGCTGATCGGGGAGCCGGCCAAGCGCCTGCACACCGCCCGCTCGCGCAACGACCAGGTGGCGACGGACTTCAAGCTGTGGGTGCGCGACGCCATCGACCGCGCCGACGCCGGGCTGAAGGCGCTGCAGACCGCCCTGATCGACCTGGCGGAGCAGCATGCCGACACGCTGATGCCGGGCTTCACCCACCTGCAGGCGGCGCAGCCGGTCACCTTCGGCCACCATCTGCTGGCGTATGTCGAGATGTTCGGGCGCGACCGCGGCCGGCTGACCGACGCCCGCGCCCGCCTGAACGAGTGCCCGCTGGGCTCGGCGGCGCTGGCCGGCACCCCCTACCCCATCGACCGCTTCATGACGGCCGAGGCGCTGGGCTTCAACCGCCCGACCGCCAACTCGCTGGACGCCGTCTCCGACCGCGACTTCGCGCTGGAGTATCTGGCGGCCGCCTCGATCTGCGCGGTGCACCTGTCGCGCTTCGCCGAAGAGATCGTGCTGTGGTGCTCGGTCCAGTTCCGCTTCATCCGGCTGTCGGACGCCTTCACCACCGGCTCGTCCATCATGCCGCAGAAGAAGAACCCCGACGCGGCGGAGCTGGTGCGGGCCAAGGCCGGCCGGGTCATCGGCATGCTGAACAGCCTGCTGATCGCCATGAAGGGCCTACCGCTGGCCTATTCCAAGGACATGCAGGAGGACAAGGAGCCGGTGTTCGAGGCCGACGACACGCTTGGCCTGTGCATCGCCGCCATGGAGGGCATGGTCCGCGACATGGAGCCGAACCGCGAGGCGATGCGCGAGGCGACGGCGCGCGGCTTCCTCAACGCCACCGACCTCGCCGACTGGCTGGTGCGCGAGCTGGGCATCCCCTTCCGCGAGGCGCACCACATCACCGGCCGCGCCGTGAAGATGGCCGAGGAGAAGCGCGTCGGGCTGACCGACCTGTCGCTGGCCGAGCTGCAGTCGATCGAGCCGCGCATCAGCGAGGCGGTCTATCCGGCGCTGAGCATCGAATCCTCGCTGAACAGCCGGTCGAGCTACGGCGGCCCGGCGCCCGACCGCGTCCGCGAGGCGGTGAAGGTCGCCCGGGAGCGTTTCCTGTGAGCCCCCGCATGACCCGCATCCGCCGCCCCGCCGCCCTCGCGCTGCTGGCGCTCGCCGCATCGCTGGCGCTCGCCGGCTGCGGCAAGAAGCCGGGGCTGGTCGATTACCCGCGCCCCGAGGGGCAGGTCGATCCCTATCCGCGGAAATACCCCCTGCCCTCCACCGATCCCAAGCCCGGCCAGCCCGACAGCGGTTTCACGTTCCCATGAGCAGCCCGCCGATGAGCGTCTTCGCCTACCGCTACGGCGTCCTGCACGCCGAGTCCGTTTCGCTCGCCGCGGTCGCCCGCGAGGTCGGGACCCCCTTCTACCTCTACTCCACGGCGGCGCTGGAGGCCCATTACAGCGCCTATGCCGGCGCCTTCGCCGGGCAGGATGCCGGGGTATGCTATGCGCTGAAGGCGAACTCCAATCTCGCCGTCATCCGCACCTTCGCACGGCTGGGGGCCGGCGGCGACGTCGTGTCGGTCGGCGAGATGAAGCGGGCGCTGGCGGCCGGCATCCCGGCGGAGCGCATCGTCTTCTCCGGCGTCGGCAAGACCCGCGAGGAGATGCGCGCCGCGCTGGAGGCCGGAATCCACCAGCTCAACGTCGAATCCATCCCGGAGCTGGAGGCGCTGAGCGAGGTCGCCGACTCCATGGGCGTGGTGGCTCCGGTCGCCTTCCGCGTCAACCCGGACGTCGACGCCAAGACCCATGCCAAGATCGCGACGGGCAAGAAGGAGAACAAGTTCGGCATCGACTACGACCATGCCCGCGAGGTCTACAACCGCGCGGCGGCCCTGCCGGGCATCAAGCCGGTGGGAATCGCGGTGCATATCGGCTCGCAGCTCACCGACCTCGCCCCCTTCCGCGCGGCCTACGAGCGGGTGGCCGCCCTGCTGCACCAGCTCCGCGCCGACGGGCACGACATCCAGCGGCTCGACCTCGGCGGCGGCCTCGGCATCACCTACAAGAGCGAACGGCCGCCCGACCTCGCCGACTACGCCGCGATGGTCCGCTCCATCACCGGCAACCTCGGCTGCCGCATCACGCTGGAACCGGGGCGCTCGCTGGTCGGCAATGCCGGCATCCTGGTCAGCAAGGTCATCTACGTGAAGCAGGGGCTGCACCGCCGCTTCGCCATCGTCGACGCGGCGATGAACGACCTGATCCGCCCGTCCCTGTATGAGGCCTATCACGGCATCGTCCCGGTGGCGGAGCCGGAGGCGGGCGCGGTGGAGCAGCCCTACGACGTGGTCGGCCCGGTCTGCGAGAGCGGCGACACCTTCGCCGTGCAGCGTCCGCTGCCGCCGCTGCGCGACGACGACCTCGTCGCCTTCCTGTCGGCCGGCGCCTACGGCGCGGTGATGTCCTCCAGCTACAACACCCGCCCGCTGGTGCCCGAGGTGCTGGTGAACGGCGAGCGCTTCTCCGTCATCCGGCCGCGCCCGACGGTGGAGGAGATGCTGGCGGCGGAGCGGATGCCGGACTGGCTGTGATCACCGCCGCCTCTCCGGTCAAGGCACCGGCCGAGAGCCCGCGGCAGCGCCGGCCGCTGATCGACGTGGCGCGCGGCGTGGCGCTGGTCGCCATGGCGCTCTATCACGGGTCCTGGAACGCCACCTTCCTCGGCCTGGCGTCCTTCGACCTGCTGGGCGACCCGCTGTGGCTGGCCGCCCGCACCGTCATCCTGTCGAGCTTCCTGCTGCTGGCCGGCGTCAGCCTCGTGCTGGCCAGCCGCGGCGGTCTGGACCCGCTGCGCTTCCTGCGCCGGCTGGCGATGCTGGCGGCGGCGGCGGTGGCGGTCTCGCTGTCCTCCTACCTGCTGTTCCCGGACAGCCCGATCTTCTTCGGCGTGCTGCACCATCTGGCGGTCGCCAGCATCCTGGGGCTGGTCTTCGTCCGGCTGCCGGGGCTGGTGACGCTGGCGGCGGCGCTCGCGGTCGGGCTGGTTGGCGATACGCTGTCCTTCCCGGCCTTCGACCAGCCCTGGCTGATCTGGGTCGGCATGGCGACCGTCCCGCCCAACTCCAACGACTATGTGCCGCTGTTCCCATGGTTTTCCGGCGTGCTGGCCGGCATCGCGCTGGCCCGGCTCTGGCCGGGGATCGGCCGCGGGGAAGCGCCGGCGGGCGGCATCGGCCGGGCGCTGGCCTGGGGCGGGCGTCACAGCCTCTCTGTCTATCTCGTGCACCAGCCGGTCCTGTTCGGCCTGTTCTGGCTGGCCGCTCAGGCGGTCGGGACGGAGCCCGCGACGGTGCGGGAGTTCCATGCCTCCTGCATCGCGGCCTGCACCCAGTCCGGCGGCGGGCTGGACCAGTGTCAGGCGAACTGCCGCTGCGTCCAGCGCGAGCTGACCCGCGCCGGCCAGTGGGAGGCCTTCCTGGCCGACCGGCTGGACGGCCCCGGGCGGCAGAGCATCGGCGAGGCGGTGCGGAGCTGCGGCGGGGGCTGACCCGGACCGCCGCCGGTCATTTCCCCATCCGGCGGCCCACCGTGTCGGCGACATAGGCGTCGCGGTGGCCGAGCGGCCGTTCGCCGCGCCCGCTGTCGGTGGTGTCGCGCGCCGTCTGGTGCTCGATCTCGGCGTTCAGCTCGGCCCCCAGCAGGATGACGTAGGCCGTCAGGTTGAACCACAGCAGCAGGACGACGACGGCGCCGACCGAACCATAGGTCTCGTTGTAGCTGCCGAAATACGAGACGTAGAGCGAGAAGCCGACCGAGCCCAGCAGCCAGACCAGGGTGGCGATCACCGATCCCCAGGAGACCCAGCGCCATTTCGGCTCGCGCCGGTCGGGAGCGTAGCGGTAGAGCGCCGCCAGCCCGAGGATGATGGCCACCGCCAGGATCGGCCAGCGCGCCAGCCGGGCGACCCAGCCGATCACCGTATCCTCCAGCCCGACGATGGCGATCGCGGCGGGAACCGCGACGATCAGGCCGAGCGTCACGATGATGAACAGCAGCCCCGCGACCGTCATGGCGAGCGACAGGATGGCGAGCCAGACGAAGCTCCGCCGGTCCTCCTCGCCATAGGCGATGTTCAGGGCGGTGATCAGCGAGTTGGTCCCGCGCGAGGCGCTCCACAGCGTCAGCAGCAGGCCGATCAGCACGCCCAGCCCCAGCCCCTGCGGCGGCGCGCTCGCCACCTTCTGGGTCTGGTCGCGCACGATGTCGATGACCTGCTGCGGCAGCAGGCCGGCCCATTGCTGGAGCTGCTGTTCCACCCCCGCCGGGTTGGCGACGAGGCCGTAGATGGACACCAGCGCCGCAATGGCCGGGAACAGGGCCAGCAGGGCATAATAGGCCACCCCGCCGCGACGATGGAGATGTTGTCCTTGCTCTGCTCCTCGTAGGTGCGCCAGAGGATGTCCTTCCAGCCTTTGGAAGGAATGTCGCCCGGCCGCTCGGCGGTCCGGCCGCGTCCCTGGGTGGAAATGCGGGGGTACTGGTAATGGTGACGGCGGCTCAACCCCAGCATCGGCCCACCCTTACGCCAGAGCTTCGCGCAGGGCGCCGACGCGGTAGCGCACCATCTCGATGTCGTGGAAATGCGTGCCGACGACGACGCGCAGGTCTTCCGGCAAGGGCTCGTGCAGCACCTCGCGGAACTGCTGCAGCGTGCCGTCGAGGCCGGATTCGAGACCGGCGAGGGTCAGGGTGCGCGACCGGCCGCCCTCGGGCTCGCGGGCGAAGTCGTGCCAGACCGGGTGCACCGGGGCGTCCGGCTCGGTCTGGCCGCCCAGGCGGTACAGCTCCTCCTCCAGCGCGAGGGCGCTGCGTTCGAGCTGGGTCGCCACCTGGGACAGGCGGGGCGACAGGTCGGTGTCGGCCAGCCGCAGGTCGGCCTGGCGGAAACGCTCGGCCCCCTGGCGGCAGGCGCCGGCCAGCCCGACCAGGAGGATGCGCGCCCGCTGCGGGGAGACCGGGTCCTGCAGCGCTTCGGGCGGAGCGCCGGTCACCAGCGGCGGCGTGCGGGAGATCGCCCAGGCCAGCCACAACGCGCCGATGCCGATCAACGCGACGGGCAGCGGGTTGCCGCGGATGGCGCGGGCGATACGCGTCGGATTGCCCTGAACGACGTCGCGCGCCACCTCGATCGCGCCGCCGGAAAGCTGTCCCGGCGAGAGGCGGTACTCGATCTCGTCCAGCACATGGTCCATGCGCGAGCGGATCGCGCGGATGTCCTGCTCGATGTCTTCCGGCCGGCGGCGGCCACGCGCCGAGCCGGCGGCTGCGGAGGGGTCGTGAGAGGTGTCGGTGCTGCTGCTCATGCCGGCGTTCCTCTGTTGAGGCTGCCGGCAAGCAACACGGCGACGCAGCGAAGGTTCCGCCGCCGCAGCCCAGGACTTGCCTGCGGTATCCGTCAGTAGAAGGCGGCTGCGGCCGACAGGATCTCCAGGCTGCCGCGCCAGATCATGTTCAGCGCGACATAGGCGATGATGGCGAGACCGATGTAGGCGATCCAGTGGAAGCGGTTCAGCAGCCGCGCGATCACGCTGGCCGCGGCGCCCATCAGCGCCACCGACATCAGCAGTCCCAGCGCCAGCACCCAGGGATGCTCCCGCGCCGCGCCGGCGACCGCCAGCACATTGTCCAGCGACATGGACACGTCGGCGACGATCACCTCCCACACCGCGGTGCCGACCGGCTTGCTGCCTTCGGCCGAACCTCCGCCATCCTCCTCCGCCATCAGGGCGGCGGCCTGCGCCTCCTCGTGCTGGGCGCGCAGCTCGCGGAACAGCTTCCAGCACACCCACATCAGCAGGATGCCGCCGGCCAGCGTCAGGCCGATGATGTCGAGCAGCCAGGTGGTCGCCAGCGCGAAGAGGATGCGCAGCACCACCGCGGAGGCGATGCCCCAGAAGATCACCTTGGCCCGCTGCGCCCGCGCCACCCCGGCCGCCGCCATGCCGACGACGATCGCGTTGTCGCCCGCCAGCACCAGGTCGATGAAGACCACCTGACCGAGCGCGATCAGCTCCGGAATCAATGAATCGAACACGGCGGGAAATCCCTTTCTCCGGCGGCCGGCATGACCGCTTCCGGGCGGCCCCCGGGCGGGGGCGTCGAGGCTATAGCTCCTGAACAGGCTGCAGCGCAACCGTTCAGCCTGGGAACCCGGATTCCTGCATGGCTGCGGTTGCGCCGGTGCGGGAGCCGGACGGACGGGCAGCCGGGCGGTGCGGCGCCCTTGCCGCACCCCGAATCCGGACCGCGCCCCCATGATCCGGAGGACCAGCAATCACCGGGCGGGTTGCTCCTCCGGACATCCCCTCCCACCGGCGTACCGCGCCGTTGCCACCGTCTTCCGCCGATGCGGGCGAACAAACCTGCGGCTGCCTGTGTTGCCATGCGCGCACCGTTCAATTGCGAACCGAGAGGAACAGATGGCACTTCCGCAGTCCGTCCGGCTGGGCGTCCCCCGGTTGGACCCCGTCGATCTCGCCGGCGCCGCGTCGGCCGAGGACGCCGTGGCGCGCCTGCCGGCGACGGAGCCGCTGTGCCGGAATCGGGTCAAGCGGGCGTTCGACGTCGTCGGCGCTCTCGGACTTCTGCTGCTTTTCGGACCGCTGATGCTGCTGATCGCCCTGCTGATCGTGCGCGACGGCGGCCCGGCGGTGTTCGGGCACAAGCGGATCGGCGTCGGCGGCCGATCCTTCACCTGCCTGAAGTTCCGGTCGATGGTGGTCAACTCCGGCGAGGTGCTGGAGGAGCTCCTGGCGCGCGACGCCACGGCGCGGGCGGAATGGCTGGCGACGCGCAAGCTGCGCAACGACCCGCGAATCACCCCGGTCGGCCGCTTCCTGCGCCGCTCCAGCCTGGACGAGCTGCCGCAGCTCTTCAACGTGCTGCGCGGCGACATGAGCCTGGTCGGCCCGCGCCCCATCGTGGAGGACGAGATCGGCTACTATCAGGCCTGCTATCCCTTCTACCTGCGCTGCCGGCCCGGCCTGACCGGCCTGTGGCAGGTCAGCGGGCGCAACGACGTGGACTATGTCCGCCGGGTGCAGCTCGACACCGCCTATGCGGTGGGCTGGACCTTCTGGGGCGACATCCGCATCCTGCTGCGCACCGCCGCCGTCATGGTCACCGGCCGGGGAGCCTACTGACCCGCCGGCTGCCCCCTTGCCTCCTTGCACTGCACCCTGCCGTTGCAGAACCGTGAGGCCGCCCCTACGGGAACTCCGTGCCGGGCAGCCTTGGAGATCGGCGCAACGGCATGCTAGGGTCACCCCGATGCCGTCGGCACGCCCCCGTGCCGGCGGCGTTCTGACTCGTCTGATCCGCTGAACCGCTGGTATGTTATCTTGATGCTGTCGAACCCGCCGGCCGGACCGGATAGTCGAAAGGGGCCAAGGATGGCGAAACTGCTGGCGGCTCTGCTGCTGATGATGGTGGCCATGGGGCCGGCCTGCGCGGTCGCGCCGACCAGCCGGGCCGACACCGTGGCGGCGCTCGACCGGTACAGGACCGAATTCGCCAAGGTCCGCGGCTATGGCGCGCTGTCCTCCTCGGACCGCAACTACGTGTTGTTCTCCGACGCCATGCGGCGGGTCCTGACCGAACATGTGAAGCCCTTCGACCCGCAGTATCTCGTCGACAAGGCGGTGGCCGGCCTGCAGAAGAAGAAGGCCGAGAACTCCCATGCCGGCGACCGCGCCCTGACCGAGGCCGCGCTGGACAGCATGCTGGGCTCGCTCGACCCCTATTCCAGCTTCCTCGACTCCGAGCGCTACCGCTACATCCGCGAGCAGACGCAGGGCGAGTTCGGCGGGCTCGGCATCGAGGTGACGATGGACGAGGACAGCGGGCTGATCCGCGTCGTCTCGCCCATCGACGGCTCCCCCGCCGCCCGCGCCGGCCTGCGCGCCGGCGACCTGATCGCCCGCATCGACGAGGTGGCGGTCAAGGGCATGAACCTGCAGGATGCGGTGGCGCGCATGCGCGGGCCGGTCGGTACCTCGGTCGCCCTGACGCTGCGGCGCGGCGCCAACGACCCGACCACCCGGGTGTCGCTGACCCGCGCCATCGTCAAGATCCACCCGGTGCGCTACCGGCTGGAGGGCGACGTCGCCTATATCCGCATCGCCACTTTCAACCAGCAGACCTCGACCGCGCTCGACGCGGCGGTGGAGGACATGCGGCGCCAGACCAACGGCCGGCTGGCCGGTGCGGTGGTCGACCTGCGCAACAATCCCGGCGGCTTGCTGGAGCAGGCGGTCAACGTCGCCGACCGCTTCCTGGAGGCGGTGGACATCGTCACCGTGCGCGGCCGCGACCCCGACGAGACGCGCGCCCATCACGGCACCGCCGGCGACCTGCTGCCCGGCCTGCCGATCGTGCTGCTGATCAACAGCGGCTCGGCCTCGGCGTCGGAGATCGTCGCCGGCGCCCTGCAGGACCACGGGCGGGCCCTGCTGTTCGGCACCCGCTCCTACGGCAAGGGCTCGGTGCAGACCATCTCCTCGCTCAGCGCCGACACCGGCATCCGGCTGACCACCGCCCGCTACTTCCGGCCGTCCGGCGCCCTGGTGGACTGCTTCGGCGTTTCCCCGAACCTGGAAATCAAGCCGGCCAACGGCAACGCCGAGGAGACCCACCCCGACCCGGCCACCTGCGACCCGCACGCCCCGCCGCCGCCGCCCGTCCGCACCTGGAAGATGGAGGACATGTGCCCGGAGGTGGCGGCCAACCAGTCGAAGCCGGACGCCGACCGCCCGCTGGAATGCGCGGTCACCGCCATCCGCACCCGGCTGACCGGAACGCTGGTCGGCAGCCACGACTGACGGGCGCGGCCGTCCCGCGACAGCGGGCGAGCCCCCAAAATGAGAACCGGCGCCCCACCCCGGCCGGGGTGGCAGGCGCCGGTTCCGTTCCTGCCCGCCCCCTTCCGGGGGCCGCCGCCGGTCAGGCGCCGACCGGCTCCACCTTGCCGTCCAGGCCCATCAGCAGCAGTTCGACCTCCAGGTCGGGGTGCTTCTGCCTGATCATCGCACCGAGCTTGGTCAGGTACTGGCCGTGCACCTCGGCCTCCTTGGCCTTGTCGTCCTTCAGGTCCATGCCGAGGAAGACCTTGTAGGCGCCGCAGTCGCGGTGATCCATGACGATCACCTTCTTGATGTGGTGCAGGTCCTTGGCGACCGCGACATGGTCCCAGAAGGCCTCGTTCCAGGCCGGCTTCTTGTCGGTCAGCGCGCCCAGGCTGGCACCGGCCAGCACGATGTGGTCGTAGTTGTTCAGCAGGTTGCGGCCCTGCATGTAGGCGGCGACCTCGTCCATCAGGCGATAGTCCATGCAGGACAGCAGCAGCGCCTCGACGTTGCCGGCGGCGCGGGCGCTGCCCGCCACCATCGGCGACAGCAGGGCGACGCCGGCGCTCAGCGTCGCCAGCTTCAGGAACGTGCGGCGCGAGTTGTGCTCGGCGTGGCAGCAGCCGTGGGTATGCTCGGGATGGTGCATGCGATGTCCCCTGATATGGCGGGGCCGGCGGCCCGGTCGGTGAGAACGCTGACGCCAAAGGGTTGCCTCTTCCGGCGTCATTCGTCCGGATATTCACGAGATACCAGGGGTTGTTCAAGATCAAACCATCCGTCGCGAAGCGTCCGGAACCGACTTCGCAGCATTGTCACGGGCGAGCCGACATAAATGGACTGACCGGGCGACAGTAAAATCCACCCGCCACGGCTCCGCCGCCGGCGAAATACATAGAATGCAAATAAATTCTTATGATCCGGAAGAATTTGCGACCCGGAAAGAAAACGGGCCGCCCCCGGTGAGGAAGGCGGCCCGCTTGGACATGGGTGCTGCCGGTCGGATCCTGTTCCGACCCCGCAGCCGCTGGTTCAGCCGGGCACCGACCCGCGGGTCGGCGTCGTCGGTCCGGCCTTGCCGTCGGCAGCCGGTGGGGTGGAGGTGCTCGCGCTGTGGGTGGGCGAGCAGTCCGCGTTGGCGACCCCTGCCGTCAGGAGAGCGGCAAGACCGAACAGCGCGGCTACGACCGGGCTGGCTCCATGAGACATCGGATCACCTCCTTTCGCAAAGTTTCGTACCGGCTTTGATGGTGGATCCGATAGTGCGCCCCGTCAATCACCCCGAGTCGGTTTATTCCAGCCGGGGCCGCGGCAGGGTCGCGCGGTGGTCGAACGGGAGCGGATCGGCGGGCCGTCTCCGGGCCCGGAAACCGCCGATTCCCGCAGGACGAGTCTCCTGCGACGCCAGTTCCCTTGAAAGGCGGGCAAAAATTGCCTACTCTTTCGGATAGGTCCGATGAGGCCGAGGGAGAATCATATCATGGGCGTCAGCAGCGTCGGCGGCTACGGGTCCTACCCGCAGCCTTACTCCACTCCGCTGAGCAGCGGCCCGGCCGCCGTTCAGCAGACCCAACCCACCCAGCAGGCCGAAGCCCAGCAGCAGGACGAGACGGAGCGTACGCGCCGCCAGCAACAAGCGCAGGCGAGCACCGCGACCGGCGGCAACACGACGCCGACGCGTGGCCAGAACCTGAACATCTCGGTCTGACCGACCGGGGGCGACGAAGCGGCCCGTCACGGTCGCGGCAGGACCGATCCGGGATCCGACCCCGGACGGGCCGGCCCATGCGGACAGGGAACGGCGGGAGGCACCGATGGAAATCCGCAGTGTTTCCAGCGTACCGGTAAGCCGCGGCGTAGCCCCCCTGACCGAGGCTCCGGCCGGTCCCGTCCCTGTTGCCGCCCCGTCCGCATCGCAGTCCGGAGTGCAGCCCGGACCGCCGTCCGGCGGCGCCGCGAGTTCCGACGCGCCGACCGGCGGGTCGTCCGGCGGTGGCTACATCAGTCCCTTCCTGCGCTACGACCAGCTCGCCCGCGTCGCGGTGCTCTATTTCCGCGACACCGACACCGGCGAAACCCAATCCCAGATTCCGTCGGCCCGCGTGGTGGAAGAGTATCGCCGCGCCGCAAGCCGGCTGACCGCCAGGCAGGGCGAGACCGCCCGACAGGACGAGACCGCCGGCCAGACGGCTGCTGGTGACGCCAGGACCGCGACCGCTGCTGGCGGCGAGCGTTCGGCGGCCGGCCGGGCCTCCGGGAGCGGAACGGCGGGAGATGGCCCGAGCCTTGGCCTTCCCGGCTATGGCGCCTCCCCTGCCTTCGGGGCTGCGGTACCGGCCGGCGGCGGGACGGGGGGCGGTTGGGCAAGCGGCGCGGCCAGCGGGGGACCGGCGGGAGCCGTTGGCATCGCCCCATCGAGCGGCGGAGGCGCCCCCTCCGGCGGCCCGACGGGCATCACCGGTCCGCCGGCCGCCGGCGGGGGGTCTTTCGGCGGCAGCACCGGCGCCCTGGTTTCGGTGACGGTCTAGCCACCGGGCCGTCCGGCCGTGTTAGCCATCATGCCGGTCATCGCCGGGCCGGCACCGCGCGACGGACGAGGCGGCGGTCGAGGTCGTCGGGTGCGACCGTCGGTTCGCCCAGGCTGCTCATGACGAAACGGAAGGTGTCGAGCACACGGTCGAGAACGATCTCCTGGTCGTCCGGCCGACGGCTGACCGTCACCACGGCATAGCCGGCGGCCCGCGCCACGGCAGGCTCGCCGCGCAGGCCGCGCACGCCCCACCCGGCCAGCGCCTGCTTGCAGCGGAACAGCTCGGCCGCCAGACCGCCGGCCGGCGCGTTGCGCCCGACCACATAGGCGGCGGCCACCGCCAGCGGGGCCAGCAGCCCGTCCCAGTCCAGGCAGTCCTCCCGCGAGACCCAGACGCCGCCGAGCGAACAGGCGGCGGCGCCGATCGCCTCCCCCAGCCCGCCGCGGAAGGCGCGCAACGTCTCCGCCGCCTCGGCCGCCGGCATCGGCTCCACCCGCGTGCCCTCCGGCATCAGCATCAGCCGGCCCGCCCATTCGGACGAGGGCGGGAGCTGCATGGTCAGCCGGGCCAGCAGGGCCTCTCGGGCGGCGGCGAAGGGGACGACGTCGGACATCGGGTCCTGCGCGGGAAATGACAGGGGGGATAGGACGCGCAGAAACCTGAAACCACCCCCGACTGTCAACCACGGCGTGCGATCGGCGAGCTTTGTCACGGCCTCCCGGCCCTCCGCCGAAAAAATGACGGGGGGATGAAAGAAACCTCTTGCCAGGGTCCGGAGGGCGCTTTATAAGGCGACCTCCGTTCCCGATTAGCTCAGTCGGTAGAGCAGCGGACTGTTAATCCGCGTGTCGCTGGTTCGAGTCCAGCATCGGGAGCCAGCGCGGGTGTAGCTCAGTTGGTTAGAGCGCCGGCCTGTCACGCCGGAGGCCGCGGGTTCAAGTCCCGTCACTCGCGCCATTCTCCCCCCTCCGCAGGGGGAATATTTCCGAGAGGGAATGGCCGCCGCGACCGGGGTTCCGCAAAACGGAGCCTGCCCGGTCGCGTTTTCGTTTGCGCGTCACAGCGCAAAGGAAACTATCCCATTCGTTCGCATATCGGGGTAACATCCTTTCCGTCATCAACAATCCGCGCGGCGACCGATTGCTGCCGCAAGCGGAGGATATGGGGGAGGATGCACCTGATGGAGCTGAAGACGCTTGCCCGCAGGCTGGCCGGAACCGTCGCCGTTCTGACCGCCCTGCTGGCCCTGCCCGCCGCCGCGGAGGAGCTGAAGGCCGGCTACTCGCTGCCCGCCACCTCCCACTACGGCGTCGGCGTCACCGCGATGGCGGAGGAGCTGGCGAAGCTGTCCAGCGGAAAATGGACGGTGAAGCAGTTCCCGGCCAACGCGCTGGGCGGCGAGCGCGAGATGGTGGAAGGCGCGCAGATCGGCACGGTGGACATCGTCGCCACCTCCTCCGGCCCGGTCGGCAACTTCGTTCCCGACACGCTGATCACCGACATCCCGTTCCTGTTCAAGAGCTACGAGCACGCCCATGCCGTGCTGGACGGTCCGATCGGGCAGGCGATCCTCGACCAGTTCCCCAAGCACGGGCTGATCGCGCTGGCCTGGGGCGAGAACGGCTTCCGCAATCTGACCAACGCCAAGCGGCCGGTGAGGACCCCGGCCGACGCCAAGGGCCTGAAGATCCGCACCATGGAGAACCAGGTGCACATGACGGCCTTCAAGACGCTGGGCGTGCTGCCGACCCCCATGGCCTTTCCGGAGCTGTTCACCGCCATGCAGCAGGGCACGGTGGACGGCCAGGAGAACCCGATCGGCGTGATCCTCGGCGCCAAGTTCTCGCAGGTGCAGAAGTACCTGACGGTGTCGCAGCACGTCTATTCGCCGGCCCTGATCATCCTGTCGCCCTCGGTGTGGAACAAGCTGAACGACCAGGAGAAGGGCTGGTTCAAGCAGGCCGCGCTGGCCGGCGCCAAGGCCATGCGCAAGAAGGCCGAGGACGACGCCGCCAACGGCATCGAGGAGCTGAAGCGCCAGGGCATGGAGGTGGTCACCGACGTCGACGTCGCCGCCTTCCAGGAGGCGCTGAAGCCGGCCTATGCCGAGTACGCCAGGAAGTTCGGCCAGGACAAGATCGACGCCATCCGGAACTACAGGTTCTGAGCCCAACCGGCACCCTGCCGTGTCGGGGCGCCCGTCCGGACACGGCAGGCTGGCGCAACGAGGACGTCCCATGCTGACAGCCCTTTCGGCCTTCGAATCCTTCCTGATGCGCTGGACGCTGCGGGTGGCGATGGCTCTGCTGGTGCTCGCCGCCTTCATCTCGCTCTGGCAGGTGGCGACGCGCTTCCTGTTCGAGGAACCCTCCACCTGGTCGGAGGTGGCGGCGCGGTCGCTCGACATCTGGATGGTCTATCTCGGCGTCGCCGTCGCCTTCCGCACCGGCTCGCTGATGGCGGTCGAGTTCCTGATGAACCGGCTGCACGGCACGGCCAAGGCGGTGCTGCTGGTGGCCGTCGCCGGCCTGTCGTTGGGCGTCCTGTCGGTGATGCTGTGGTACGGCTGGGAGATGGCGCTGCGCGTCCGCTTCCAGATGCTGGCGGGCGTCGAGAACCCGTTCACCGGCGAGGGCATCTCCATCGCCCTGGTCTATGCCGCGGTGCCGGTCGGCGCGGCGCTGGCCATCGTCGGCGTGCTGGCCCGCGCCGCCGAGGAGATCGCGACGGCGCTGCATCACCGCCGCCTGACCGAAACGTCGCGCCACGAGATCTACGAGGTCTGAGCGATGACGAGCTTCATGCTGCTGGTCATGGTGGGCCTCTTCGCGCTCAGCGTGCCGATCGCCGTCGCCGTCGCGGCGGCCAGCATCGGCGGCATCGCCGTCTTCACCAGCATGCCGCTGATCGTGGTGGCGCAGAAGCTGGTGACGACCATCGACAGCTTCCCGCTGATGGCGGTGCCCTTCTTCATCCTGGCCGGCAACCTGATGGAGGCCGGCGGCATCTCGCACCGGCTGGTCGATTTCGCCAAGGCGGTGGTCGGCAACGTGCAGGGCGGCCTCGCCTGCTCCTGCGTGCTGACCTGCATGATCTTCGCCTCGGTCTCGGGGTCGAGCGTGGCGACGACCTTCGCCATCGGCTCGATCATCATCCCGGCGATGATCCGGCATCGCTACCCGGCGGAGTTCGCCGCGGCGCTCCAGGCCACCTCGGCCGAGCTGGGGGTGATCATCCCGCCGTCGATCCCGATGATCCTCTACGGCGTGTCGGCGGAGGTGTCGATCGGCGAGCTGTTCGCCGCCGGCATCGGGCCGGGCCTGCTGATCGGCGGGGCGCTGACCGTCTTCGTCTATATCACCTGCAAGCTGAACGGCTGGGGCAGGCAGGACGGCGACGGCAACCTCGGCTTCGTCAAGGCGACGGAGCGGGCGGCACTGGCCCTGCTGATGCCGGTCATCATCATCGGCGGCATCTACCAGGGCGTCTTCACCCCGACCGAGGCGTCGGTGGTCGCCGTCTTCTACGCCGCCATCGTCGGCATGGGCGTCTACCGCGCCATCGGCCTGACCGACCTCGGGCCGATCCTGAAGAAGTCGGTGCTGTCGTCGGCGATCATCATGTTCATCATCGCCGCCGCCGGGCTGTTCAGCTTCCTGATCACGCGGGCCGGCGTGCCGGCCGCCATCGGCGCCTGGATCGCGGAGACCTTCGGCAGCGGGGCCGCCTTCCTGCTGGCGGTGAACCTGTTCCTCTTCATCGTCGGGATGTTCGTCGAGACCTCCGCCGCCATCATCGTGCTGGCGCCCATCCTGGCGCCGGTGGCCGTCCATTTCGGCATCGACCCGGTGCATTTCGGCCTGATCATGGTGGTCAACCTCGCGCTGGGCATGGTGACGCCGCCCTTCGGCGTGAACCTGTTCGCCGCCTGCCAGGTGGCGGGGCTGAGTCTGGAGCGGATCGTCGGCCGGCTGATCCCCTTCGTGCTGGTGGTCTTCGCCTGCCTGATGGTCATCACCTACGTCCCGGCGGTCACGCTGTTCTTCCGCAACCTTGTCTATTGAGGGTCCGGACCCATGGAAACCAAGATGCTGATCGGCGGCGCCTTCGTGGACGCGGCCGGCGGCGGCACCATCCCCTGCATCGACCCCTCGACCGGCGAGCGCTTCGCCGCCCTGCCGCGCGGCGGAGCCGACGACGTCGACCGGGCGGTCGCCGCCGCCCGCAGGGCGTTCGAGGGCGACTGGGGCGCCCTGACCGCGGCGGAGCGCGGCCGGCTGATGCTGCGCCTGTCCGCCCGGATCCTGGAGACTGCCGAGACGCTGGCCCAGCTGGAATCCCGCGACGTCGGCAAGCCGCTGACCCAGGCGCGCGCCGACGCCGTCGCCTGCGCCCGCTATTTCGAGTTCTACGGCGGGGCGGCCGACAAGGTGCATGGCGAGACCATCCCCTACCTCACCGGCTACACCGTGATGACCGTGCGCGAGCCGCACGGGGTCACCGGCCACATCGTGCCGTGGAACTACCCGCTGCAGATCATCGGGCGCAGCGTCGGCGCGGCGCTCGCCATGGGCAACGCCTGCGTGGTCAAGCCGGGGGAGGACGCCTCGCTCAGCACGCTCTTCCTCGCGCGGCTGGCGAGCGAGGCCGGCTTCCCGGCCGGCGCCATCAACGTCGTGACCGGCTATGGCGAGGAGGCGGGCGCGGCGCTGTCGGCCCATCCCGGCATCAACCACATCTCCTTCACCGGCAGCCAGGAGGTCGGCGTCCTGGTGCAGCGCGCCGCCGCCGCCAACATCGTTCCGGTGACGCTGGAGTTGGGCGGCAAGTCGCCGCAGATCGTCTTCGCCGACGCCGACCTGGAACAGGCGCTGGGCTTCGTGGTGCGCGCCGCCGTCCAGAATGCCGGCCAGACCTGTTCCGCCGGCAGCCGGGTGCTGATCGAACGGCCGGTCTACGAGCGGTTCACCGCGATGATCGCCGAGCGGTTCAAGGCCCTGCGGGTCGGCCCGGCGCTGGAGGACCATGACCTCGGGCCGCTGATCAACGCCAGGCAGCGCGACCGCGTCGCCGGCATGGTGGCGGCGGCGCGGCAGGCGGGCTTCCCCCTGCTGGCCGAGGGCCGGATCGTCGAGGGTGCGCCGCAGGGCGGCTTCTACGTCACCCCGGCGCTGTTCGGCGACGTCGCCCCCGGCTCGGCGCTGGAACAGCAGGAGGTGTTCGGCCCGGCGCTCGCCGCCATGCCCTTCGACGGGGAGGAGGAGGCGGTGCGGCTTGCCAACGGCACGCCCTTCGGGCTGGTGGCCGGCGTGTGGACGCGCGACGGCGGCCGGCAGATGCGCCTCGCCCACAAGCTCCAGGCCGGGCAGGTCTTCATCAACAACTACGGGGCCGGCGGCGGGGTGGAACTGCCCTTCGGCGGCGTCAAGCGCAGCGGCTTCAACCGGGAAAAGGGGTTCGAGGCGCTCTACGGCTTCTCCGCCGTCAAGACGATCGCCCTGAAGCATGACTGACACGCACGACCGACCGGCACGGCCGATCGCACGACTGGGCGGATAATCGGGAGAGGGAAGAGGAATGCGGCTCGCAGGCAAGGTCGCCGTGGTCACCGGCGGCGGATCGGGGTTCGGGGCGGGGATCGCCAAGCGCTTCGCGGCGGAGGGCGCCAGGGTGGTGGTCGCCGACATCAACGAGGCGGCCGCGGCGGCGGTGGCCGGGGAGATCGGCGAGACCGCCCGCGCGGTGCGCGCCGACGTCTCCGTCTCCGGCGACGTGAAGGCGATGGTGGAGGCGGCGACCGGGGCGTTCGGCCGGCTCGACATCCTCGTCAACAATGCCGGCTACACCCACCGCAACGGCCCGATGACCGAGGTGGACGAGGACACCTTCGACCGCATCTACGCGGTGAACGTGAAGTCGATCTATCTCGGCGCCATCCACGCCGTGCCGGTCCTCCGGGCACAGGGCGGCGGCGTCATCCTCAACATCGCCTCCACCGCCGGGGTCCGGCCGCGGCCGGGGCTGACCTGGTACAACGGCTCCAAGGGCGCCGCGATCACCCTGACCAGGTCGATGGCGGTGGAGCTGGCGCCCGACCGCATCCGGGTCTGCGCCCTCAACCCGGTGGCGGGAGAGACCGGGATGCTGCACCTGTTCATGGGCGAGGACACGCCGGAAAAGCGGGCGCAGTTCCGCGCCAGCATCCCGCTCGGCCGCCTGTCCACCCCGGAGGACATCGCCAACGCCGCCCTGTTCCTCTGCTCCGACGAGGCCGGGTTCCTGACCGGCGTCTGCATGGAGGTGGACGGCGGGCGCTGTATCTGAGGATCAGTCCCGGTCGCCCTCTGCCTCCCCTGCAGCGGCCCGCTCGGCATTGATCGCCGCCAGGATGCGCTGGACCTGCGCGGCGGTCAGCGGGCTGTCCATGCCGAGGTCGTTGGCGAACTTGCGGATCGCCCCGATGGCGCGGCGCTTGGCGATGAAGTCGGCGTCGCCCTCGGCCTCCGCCTGGACCACCGGCCCCTTGTAGAAGGAGCCGCGGAATCCCCATTGCCGGCGCCCGTCCGCCCGCCACTGCGAGCCGTCCGACAGCTCCATGCAGCGGTTGTCGTGGGTGAAGCGGGCGACGGTCGCCAGCGTCTGCGGGCCGGACTGGCTGCTGTGAACGGTGACCTTGTCGCCGATGCGGAAGGCTGGCGCTTTGTCCATGGACGGGTTCCTGGGAAGAGAGGGTCAGGGCGAGCGGGGAAGCGGATCGCCGGGGATCAGGGTGGTTTCGGCGGCACGCCGCTGCTCGACCGCGGCGATCAGCCGGGCCTTGGCGGTCTCGCGGCTGTCCACGGCGTCGGCCATGGCGCCGCGGATGCCGTTGATCGCCGCCAGGAAGCTGGAGCCCGGGCGCTGGCCGCCCTTCGGCGCCTCCACCGTCACGGTCTGCAGCTCCTCAGCCCGGCCGCCGCCGCGGCCGACGAAGGCCAGGGCCTCGGCAGTGGCGCGGGCGGCGATGCGGGCGCGGAACTCCGGGTCGATGGTCTCGAAGACGCGGCCCGCCTCCTGCAGCTCCCGCTCGTCGCGCGACTCGGCGGCGCGGCGCAGCGCGTTGATCAGCAGCCGGAACTCCAGCACGCCGGGCACCCGCGCCTGTTCCACGGCGCGGATCAGCACGCCGATGGCGTCGAGGGTACTGTCGTCGAGCGGGGGTGCTGGCATCTGCTCACTGGATGGCTGCGTCACGGCAGCGCAGTATCGGTCCCGGCGGGCTGCGGTTCAACCTGTCCGTGACCCTGATGGGGTATCTCCGCCACACCATGTGGCCGGCGGGCGACGGGCGGGCTCAGGAAAGGCGCGGCGGCACGTCGCCGACCGGACCGGCGTCGCCCTGGGTGTCGCGCTCCACCGTGCCGCGGCTCTGCAGCCACTGGGCGACCAGCCAGCAGATGGCGGCCCAGCTCGCCCCGACGCTCCAGCCCGCCAGCACGTCGGTCGGCCAGTGGACGCCGAGATAGACGCGGCTCGACCCGATGACCAGGGTCAGCAGCACGGCCAGCACCAGCAGATAGGCCTTCAGCCGCCGCCGGGCGACGAAGCGCGCCAGCAGGGCGCCCAGCGTCAGGTAGACGATGGCCGACAGCATGGAATGGCCGCTGGGGAAGCTGGCGGTGAGCACGACGTCGCCGTGCGGCACCAGGTCGGGCCGCGGCCGGGCGAACAGCAGCTTCAGGACCGACGACAGGGCGAGGCCGCCGCCGACCGACACCAGCACCAGCAGCGCCGCCCCCCGCTTGCCCGTCAGCATCAGGAAGCCCAGCGCCGCGAGCGTGATCAGCGTCAGGATGGTGATGCTGCCGAGCGCGGTCAGGTCCTGGGCCGCCCGCTGCAGCCACCAGGGACCCAGGGGCTGGTCGGGATCGGCGGCGCTGCGCAGGGCGAGCAGGATGTGCCGGTCGAAGGCCAGCGTCTCGCCCTCCGCCACCTCGCCGGCCAGCTCGACGAAGCCGAGCAGCAGGGCGGCGGTGACGGCGAGCGTCAGGAGGATCGTGAGCTGATACCCGCTGAGGCGGGTCCACAGGCCGTTTCGCAGCACGGTCTTGTCCTTGGGTCAATAGGCCCCTAGAGCGTTGAAAACCAGGAGCCGTCAGGCGCCGAGCAGCCGGATCGGCTCCCCGGCCGCCCAGGCCAGGATATCCTCCAGCGCGTCCCGGTAGAACAGCGCGTAGTTCTCCCGCGTCACATATCCCAGATGGGGGGTGAGCACGGTGTTGGGCGCGGTCAGCCAGGGGCTGTCGGCCGGCAGCGGCTCCACCGGGAAGACGTCGATGCCGGCCCCGGCGATGTGGCGGCGGTGCAGCACGTCGAGCAGCGCGGCCTCGTCCACCAGCCCGGCGCGCGAGGTGTTGATGAACAGCGCCGTCGGCTTCATGGCCGAAAGCTCGCCCGCCCCGACGATGCCCCGCGTCCGCTCGCCGAGCACCAGATGGACGCTGATCACGTCGGACGTCGCGAACAGCTCCCGCTTCTCGACGCGGACGGCACCGCCCGCGGCGGCGCGCTCGTCGGTCAGGTTGGGGCTCCAGGCCACCACCTCCATGCCGAAGGCGCGGCCGACCTGCGCCACCTGCGTCCCCAGCTTGCCCAGCCCGACGAGGCCGAGGCGACGGCCGGACAGGCTGCCGGTCAGCCCGGTCTGCCATTGCCCGGCGCGCAACGCCCGCTCCTCCACCGTGATGCGCTTGGTCAGCGCCAGGATCAGGCCCCAGGTCAGTTCGGCGGTCGGGGTGCCGACCATCCGGGTGCCGCAGACCGTGATACCGCGCGCCTTGCAGGCCGCCAGATCGACCGACAGGTTGCGGGCGCCGGTGGTGACCAGCAGCCGCAGCTTCGGCAGACGGTCGATCAGGGCGGCGGGGAACGGCGTGCGCTCCCGCATGATGACCACCACCTCGAAGGGCTGCAGCGCGGCGGCGACCGCATCGAGGTCGCCGATCGGCCGGTCGAAGACGGCCAGGCCGCTGCCCTGGGGCAGCCGGCTCCAGTCCGCCAGATCGCGGGCGACGCGCTGGTAGTCGTCGAGGATGGCGACGTTCATGGCCCTGCCGTCACTTCACGAAGTAGGGCGCCAGGTTGCGGCGGATGCGCTCCAGCACCGGCGTGGCGTCCGCCGGGATCCCGAAGCTCTGGCCGGTGATGGTCTCGAACGCCTCGATGTAGACGCGGGCGGCCTGCAGGATGATGTCGGCGGGGATCTCCGGGATGTCCTGGGTGTAGGGATCGCAGCGGGCGGCGACCCAGCTCCGCACGAAGTCCTTGTCGAAGCTCTCCGGCCGCTCGCCCGCCTCGAACTTCTGCTGGTAGCTGCCGGCGAACCAGTAGCGCGAGCTGTCCGGCGTGTGGATCTCGTCGGCCAGCAGGATGTTGCCCGCCTCGTCGAAGCCGAACTCGTACTTGGTGTCCACCAGGATCAGGCCGCGCTCGGCCGCCATCTCGCGGCCGCGGGCGAACAGCGCCAGCGCCTTGTCCGACACCTCGTCCCACTGGGCGCGGGTCAGCAGGCCGCGCTCGACGATCTCCTTCGCGGTCAGCTCCTCGTCGTGTCCGGCGTCGAAGGCCTTGGTGGTCGGGGTGATGATGGTGGTCACCAGCTTCTCGTTCTCCCGCAGCCCGTCGGGGAAGCGGTGGCCGTACATCTCCCGCCGGCCCTTCCTGTACATCTGCAGGATCGAGGTGCCGGTGGTGCCGGCGAGGTAGTCGCGGACCACCACCTCGACCGGCATGATGGTCAGCCGCTTGGCGACCACCACGTTGGGATCGGGATAGTCCAGCACATGGTTGGCGCAGATGTCCTTCGTCGCCTCGAACCAGAAGCGGGCGGTCTGGGTCAGCACCTGCCCCTTGAAGGGGATGCAGGTCAGGATGCGGTCGAAGGCCGACAGCCGGTCCGTGGTGATCAGGATGCGGCGGCCGTCGGGCAGGTCGTAGTTCTCCCGCACCTTGCCCCGGTAGTGGTTGGGCAGTTCGGGGATGGCGGCGTCGGTGAGGACGTTCGTCAGGTGCGGGGCGAGGGCTGCGATGTCGACCATGGTTCCTGGAATCCGGCAGGACGGGAAAGGCCGGCATGATAACGCAATCGCCGCCGGGAGCCAGGACGGTTTATGCTCCCCCGAGGGGGAGGCCTGATCCGATGAAAACCCATAGCTTCGCGCTGCCGGAGCGTACGATCCAGGTCTGGTTCGCCGACCTGACCCGGCTGGAACCCCGGCTGGAGGAATTGCGCCGCCTGCTGACGGAGGCGGAGACGGCGCGGGCCGACCGCTTCGCCACCGGCCGGCTGCGCGCCCGCTTCATCCTGCGGCGCGGGTTGCTGCGGGTCCTGCTCGGCCGCTACACCGGCCGCTCGCCGGGCGGACTCGCCTTCACCGAAGGGGAGCACGGCAAGCCCGCCCTGCCCGGCGGCCCCGCCTTCAATCTGGCGGACAGCGAGGATTCGGTAGCGATCGCCGTCGCGGCGGAGGGCCAGCTCGGCATGGACATCGAGCGGCTGCGCCTCATCCCCGATGCCGAGCCGCTGGCCGAGCGCTTCTTCGCCCCGGCGGAGGCCGCGGCGCTGAAGGCTCTGCCGCCCGAGAGCCGTAACGAGGCCTTCCTGCTGGGCTGGACGCGCAAGGAGGCGGTGATCAAGGCGGTCGGCACCGGCCTTTCCCTGCCGCTCGACCGTTTCGCGGTGGAGCTGGTGCCCGGCCGCCCCGCCCGGCTGCTGTCGGTCGAGGAGACCCTGCGGCCGGTGGCCGGCGTCCCGGAGGACTGGACGATGGAGGATCTGCGCGGCCTGCCGGGAACGGTCGCCGCGGTGGCGATCAAGAGCCCCGGCTGGCGGGTGGAGAGCGTCACGCTGGAGGATGCGCTGCTCAGCGCTTCTGCATGACCTCCCAGGCGATGCGGGCCGGCTTCTCGCCGATCTCGGTGGAGCCGATGACGATCTCCCCCCGGCCGGCCAGCGGCGCGAGGTCGCCCTGGCGCAGCAGGCGCGGCTCGCCGCCCGCCGGGACCAGGCAGGTGCCGTTGCGGCTCAGATCCTCGACCACGAAGCCGTCGCCGCGCACGCCGACCAGCAGATGCCGGCGCGAAGCCGACGCATGGTCGAGCACGATGCCGCAGTCGGTGGCGCGGCCGATCACCAGCTCCGCCCCGCCCTCCTGCAGGACCAGCTCGCGGCCCTGGTAGGTCAGCACCAGCCTGGGCGCCGGCGGTTCCGGATTGCGGATGTCGTAGGTCTCGTGGCTGTGCGAGATCAGCGGGGCGGTGACCCGCTTCTCGTCCGGGATGGCGGTGATCTTGGCGATCAGCCCCTCGGCCAGCGCCCGCGGGATGCCGGCGGCGCGCAGCCGGCGGCCGAAGCCGTCGCGCACCTCCTGCGGGGTGACGCCGGGGGCGGTCAGTTCGGCGGCGGAGCCGATGCGCTCGAACTCCTCCGCCACGCGGGGGATGAGGACGCTGAGCTTGCGCCGGCCGAAGGGGCTGGTGGCGAGGTCGAGCAGGAAGCAGATCCGCGCTCCCGGCCCGCCCAGCCGGTTGGTCAGCCGCAGCACCGCATCCTCGAAGGGCAGGTCGACGCCGCCCGCCGCCCAGACCGTCTTGCCGCGCTTGACCAGCGCCTCCGCCATGCCGGGCCGCCGAGATAGCCGTCGAAGCCGGCGAGCCGGTCGACGACCGACTGGAACATCTTGACCTGCGTCCCGCTGCCGGTGCGGGTCAGCGGGGTCAGCCCCTCCACCCCGCCGCGGATGCGGCGCAGCAGCGCCTCCCGCGTGCGGCCGAAGCCGCCGCCGCCGATGGCGCCCGACAGCGCCAGCAGCGGGTCGGTGTAGGGCAGCCGGTCGTCCAGGTCGCCATGCAGGGCCGCCAGCAGGCTGAGCAGGGCGGAGCCGAGGTCGGGGGCATAGCCGATCAGCGCGCGGATCGGCTCGCGGCCGTCCACCACCTCCGCGGCGAACTCGTCGACGAGGCGGGTGTTCTCGGCGTCGCCGTCCTCATGGACGCGCAGCACCGCCGCCAGCTTGGCGCCCCACTCGCGGTGGGGCTCCAGCAGGGCGCCGAAGGCGTGGGAGACGATGCGGTCCCGCTCCTCCGGCGCGCGGTCGAGCGCCGCGGCCAGCAGCCCGGCCACCCCGCCGCGGGCCAGCGCCCGGTCGAAGGGCTCCAGCGCCGCCGACTGCTGCGCCAGTTCCTTCAGCCCGCCGAACAGGCGGATGATCTGGTCGTAGCGGTCGGTCGGCCTGATGCCGAGCAGCGGCGCCTGCAGGGCGGCCAGCCGGTTGACCGCCGGGTTGAACAGCAGGGCCTCCCGCTCGAAATAGCGCAGGGGGTAATAGCGGTGGAGCTGTTCGGCCGGCACCACCGACTGGTCGTCCCAATAGCCGCGCAGCAGCCGCAGCAGGGTCATCCGGCTGTCGAAGGAGAAGACCTGCAGCACGTCGGCGCAGACCGCCGCCTCCTCGATGTGGGAGATGGTGGTGGGCCGCCCGCCGCCGCCGGCCGACGCCTTCTGGAAGACCGTCTCCTCCGCCCGGCGGAATTGACCTTCACGACACGGACGACCGGAAACTTGGCGAGGCGAAGCAGGTAATTGGCCCGGTCGGTCGCGGCCTTCTCGTCGGGGAAGATGCCGTCGATGTTGGGCTTGCCGCCCTGCTCGACGACCACCTCGAAGCGGACCTCGCGTCTGATGGCCATCCTGCCGCAGCCTCCGCCCCAGCACCGGCCCGACGCGGCCGAACCGTTGATTTTTCGCAATCCAAACCTTATCGCATGGCTCCGGAAGCTGCGGCAAGAGGGTGGTACCCCGGATTGCCCGGCCGGATGCGGGCTGAGGGGTTACAGGATGCGGAAGGCACTGCTGGCGTTGCTGGTCCTGGTGACGATGGGCGCCGTCGGGACCGGGCCGGGCGGCCGGGCCTGGGCAGGGCAGGCCGAGGATGCGCTGGTCGCCCGCCACGGCTTCACCGCGGACGCCGTCGGCTATCTCGTCTTCGAGCTGGAGAGCGGGCGGGCCGTCGCGGCGCAGCAGCCGGACCGCCCCTTCATCCCCGCCTCGGTCGCCAAGGTGCCGACCGTCGCGGCGGCCCTGGCCCTGCTGGGTCCGGACCACCGCTTCACCACCGCCGTCCACGCCACCGGGCCGGTCCGCGGCGGCGTGGTGCAGGGCGATCTGGTGCTGCGCGGCGGCGGCGACCCCTCGCTGGCGACCGAGGGGCTGACCGACCTCGCCGCCCGGCTCCGCGCCGCCGGGATCACCGGCGTGACGGGCCGCTTCCTCTACGATGCGACCGCCCTGCCGGAGCTGCCGGAGATCGACGGCGGCCAGCCGTGGAGTGCCGGTTACAACACCGGGGTCGGGGCGCTGTCGCTGAACTTCAACCGCTTCCAGCTCGTCTGGGGGCGGACGGCCGACGGGCGGGTGGAGCTGTCGGCCTGGTCGGTGTCGGACGTCGGGCGGCATCCGCTGGACAGCATCACCCTCACCGCCGCCGCCGGCCGCGCGGTGCCGCTGGAGCCGCAGGCCCGCGACCACTGGATGGTGACGCCGTCGGCCGGGCTGGCGCAGCGGGTCTGGCTGCCGGTCGCCCGTCCGGCCCTGGCCACCGCCGTCGTCTTCCGGCAGGTCGCGGCCGAGGCCGGCATCGCCCTGCCGGCGCCGGAGCCGGGGACGGTGCCGGCCGGCGCGGTTCCCGTCGCGGCGCATGACGGCCCACCGCTGGCCGTGCTGGCCCGGCAGGTGCTGCGCTGGTCGAACAACCTGACGGCGGAGATGATCGGGCTGGCGGCCTCCCGCCGGCTCGATGCCGCCGCGGGCGGGGCCGGGCCGTCCACGCTCGACCGCTCCGCCACCCTGCTGCAGGGCTGGCTGACCCGCAACGCCGACGCCGACTGGCGCGGGTTGCGGCTGGTCAACCACTCCGGCCTCAGCAGTGCCGCGCGGGCGACCCCGCGCCAGATGGCGGCCCTCTTGCGCGCCGCCGGCCCGGCCCTGTGGGAGCTGCTGCCTGGGGAGGAGGAGGGGAAGTCGCTGCCGCCCGGGGTGCGGGCGAAATCCGGCACGCTGGCCTATGCCAAGGGGCTGGCCGGGGTGCTGCCGGGCGGGCGGCGCGGCTTCGTCCTGTTCATCGCCGACGACCAGGCGCGCCGCCGCCTCGACGCCGCGATGGACCGCCGGGTGGCCGAGATGCCGCCGGAAGCGCGGGCCTGGCTGGATCGGGCGCGCGCCCTTCAGGGGGATCTGGTCGCCCTGTGGGCCGCCGGCCGCTGACGCCGGCATTTCCCTAAAATACGGGTTTTTCCTGGCGGGCGAGAGACTGGTCTGGCGCTCTCGCCGTACTACCTATACACTCGGCATAGGCCGAACGGGGCCTTATCCGCCCTTTTCCGACCGAAGAACGACGGGGTCGCCGCAGCCCATGTCCACCTCCCTCGCCCTGTCCGCCACGTCGCGCATCACGCTCCGCCGCCGGCTGGAACGGCAGGACACGGCCGCCCACCGCTATCATGACGGCCGGCTGGGAGCGGAGATCGTGAACATCGTGGTCGGCGGCTGCGTGGTGAGCGACGACCCCAACATCATCATCACGACGACCCTCGGATCCTGCGTGGCCGCCTGCATCTTCGATCCCGACGCGGGGATCGGCGGCATGAACCACTTCCTGCTGCCGGACGCCGGGCTGGACACGCTGTCGCTGTCCTCGCGCTACGGCAGCGCGGCGATGGAGCAGTTGATCAACCGCATGCTGTCGGTCACCGGGCGGCGCGACCGGCTGCGGGCCAAGGTGTTCGGCGGCGCCAGCGTCAATCTCGGCACCATACGGGGCGCCGCCATCGGCCAGCGCAACGTCGAGTTCGTGATGGAGTATCTTGCGACCGAAGGGATCCCGACCATAAGCTGGGACGTGGGCGGAACGCTGCCCCGTTCGGTGCGGTTCTACCCCACCACCGGACGGTCGCAGCGCCGCCTGATCGGTGAGGACAGGCTGCGCGACATCGCGCGGTCGGAGGAGACCTTCATGGATCGCCTGCGCAGCAGCGATATCGAAGGCGACGTCGAACTGTTCTGACCGGGTGCTGTTCTAACCGGTGCCCGAACGGCAGAGCCTCCGGCCGCAATGCCGGAGCGGCCGGGGCGACCCGAATCCCGGACCGGATCCCATGCCAGAAAGCGCCACCCCCGACAGCAGCCCCTCCAGCAGCCCGCTGCGCATCGCCACCTTCAACCTGGAGAATTTCGACGATGCCGGCGACCCGCCCTTCGAGGCGCGGGCCGCCGTGCTGCGTCCCCAGCTCGAACGGCTGGCGGCCGACGTGCTGTGCCTGCAGGAGGTCAACGCCCAGCACCCCGCGAAGGGAGAGCCGCGGGTGCTGCGCGCCCTCGACCGGCTGCTGCAGGGCACCCGCTACGAGGGCTTCCATTGCACGGCCGGCGACGGCCGCAAGCTGGCCGACCGGCACAATCTGGTGGTGGTCAGCCGCTGGCCGGTCGCCGCGGCCCATCTGCTGCGCCACGATCTGGTTCCGCCGCCGCAGGTGCGGATGGTGACGGCCGACCCGCCGGGCGAGGCGCCGGGCGACGTCACCTGGGACCGGCCGGTCCTGCAGGCGGAGATCACCCTGCCCGGCGGCCGGCCCCTGCATGTCTTCAACCTGCATCTGCGCGCGCCGCTCGCCGCGCCGGTGCCGGGCCAGAAGGTGGCGGCGCTGACCTGGCGGACGGCCGGCGGCTGGGCGGAGGGCTTCTACCTCGCCGCCATCAAGCGCGCCGGACAGGCGCTGGAGACCCGGCTGGCGGTGGACAGGGTGTTCGACGCCGATCCGGAGGCGCTGATCGTCGTCGCCGGCGACTGCAACGCCGGGATGGAGCAGACGCCGGTCCGCATCATCCGCGCCGACCTCGACTCGACCGGCAACGGCGACCTCGCCGGCCGTGCGCTGGTCCCGCTGGAACGGTCCCTGCCGGAGGACCGGCGCTTCTCCGTCCTGCATGGCGGCGACGCCGTGATGCTCGACCATCTGCTGGTCTCGCGCAGCCTGCTCGGCTGGTTCCGCAGCGCCGAGATCCACAACGAGGCGCTGAGCGACGAGCTGGTCGCCCACGCGACGGTCGACCGCTCGCCGGAGAGCTACCACGCCCCGGTCGTCGCCAGCTTCGAGCTGCCGGGCGACGGGCCGCGATGAACGAAGAACGCCTCCCTTCACGGGGAAGGGAGGCGTTCCGTCCGGCGGTTACATGCCGCCCGGATAGTTCGGGCCCCCGCCGCCTTCCGGCACCACCCAGTTGATGTTCTGGGTCGGGTCCTTGATGTCGCAGGTCTTGCAGTGCACGCAGTTCTGCGCGTTGATCTGCAGCCGCGGGTTGGAGCCGTCGTCGGCGCGCACGATCTCGTAGACGCCGGCCGGGCAGTAGCGGGTCTCCGGCGCGTCGTAGAGCGCGAGGTTGACGCGGATCGGCACCTCCGGATCCTTCAGCGTCAGGTGCGCCGGCTGGTTTTCCTCATGGTTGGTGTTCGACAGGTACACCGAGGAGAGCCGGTCGAAGCTGACCTTCCCGTCCGGCTTGGGATAGTCGATCCTCGGCGCCTCGGCGGCGTTCACCAGCGACTCGTTGTCCGCATGCTTGTGGTGCAGCGTCCACGGGGTCTTGCCCTTCATCGCCGTCTCGAAGGCCGCGTTGGCGAGGCCGGACCACAGGCCCTTCTGGAAGCCCGGGCGGATGTTGCGCACCGCGTGCAGCTCCGACCACAGCCAGGACTGCTTCAGCTTGTCCGGATACTCGGTCACCTCGTTGCCGGCGGCACCGCCGGTCAGGTGCTCGTACACCGCCTCGGCCGCGACCATGCCGGACTTCATGGCGGTGTGGTTGCCCTTGATCTTCGGCACGTTGAGGAAGCCCGCCGCGTCGCCGATCAGCACGCCGCCCGGGAAGGTCAGCTTGGGGATCGACTGGAAGCCGCCCTCGCTCAGCGCGCGGGCGCCGTAGGAGATGCGCCGGCCGCCCTCGAAGGTCGGGCGGATGTAGGGGTGGGTCTTGTAGCGCTGGAACTCCTCGAACGGGCTCATGTGCGGGTTCCAGTAGTCGAGCCCGACCACGAAGCCCACCGACACGAGGTTCCCCTCCATGTGGTACAGCCAAGACCCGCCGTAGGTCTTGGGATCCATCGGCCAGCCGATGGTGTGGATGATCAGGCCGGGGTTCGACTTGGCCGGATCGATCTCCCACAGCTCCTTGATGCCGATGCCGTATGTCTGCGGGTCGACGCCGTCGCGCAGGCGGAACCGCTCGAACAGGGTCTTGGTCAGCGAGCCGCGGCAGCCCTCGGCGAAGATGGTCTGCCTGGCGTGCAGCTCCATGCCGGGGGTGTAGCTGCCGGTCTTCTCGCCGTCCTTGCCGATGCCCATGTCGCCGGTGGCCACGCCCTTGACCGCGCCGGTCTCGTCGTACAGCACCTCGGCGGCGGCGAAGCCGGGATAGATCTCCACCCCCAGCTCCTCGGCCTGGGTGCCGAGCCAGCGGGCGAGGTTGCCGAGCGAAATGATGTAGTTGCCGTGATTGTGCATCTGCGGCGGGACGACCGGGAAGGGATAGGCCTTCGACTCGGTGAGGAAGACGAAGCGGTCCTCCTTCGCCTGGGTCGTCAGCGGCGCGTCCTTCTCCCGCCAGTCGGGGATCAGCTCGTCGAGCGCATGCGGTTCGAAGACGGCGCCGGACAGCAGGTGGGCGCCGACCTCGGAGCCCTTCTCGATGATGCAGACGGAGAGGTCCTGGCCGGTCTCGGCGGCACGTTGCTTGAGACGGATGCCCGCGGCGAGGCCGGCAGGGCCGGCGCCGACGATCAGGACGTCATACTCCATTACCTCGCGCGGTTCGCGCTCCATTGCAGGTCCCCCACGTTTTTTGTTTTGGACCGCCACCGTCCCGCCAAGGATGCCGGTCCTACCGCATCGCACCCATATCGGGTATTCAGCCCATGTAAGACCACAAGCCTTGTGGTAAGGTCAAACGATGATTGACGTAAGCGACATCTTGGATGCCCTGCGCTGGCATGCCGACATCGGCTGTGACGAGGCGGTGGGGGACGAGCCGATGGACTGGGCCGCCTTTTCCGCCCGGTCCGCCATGGCGCGGCCCGCGCCAGCCGGAGCTTTGCCGCCCGGCGCCGCCCGCGCGCCGGCCCGGCCGGACGCCGGCCGGCCTCCCGCATCGGGCATGATGTCGCACCCCGCCGCTTCCCATTCCGCTTCCCCTGCCGGTTCCCCTGCCGGTTCCCATGCCGGCCACCCCGCCGGCGTGCCGCTCGGCGCCAGCGAGGCGGGGGCGAGTGCGCGCGCCCGCGCCGCGGAGGCGAGGACGCTGGAGGAGCTGGAGGCGGCCCTGCGCGCCTTCGACGGTTGTCCGCTGAAGGCGACCGCCATGAACACCGTCTTCGCCGACGGCAACCCGGCGGCCGGCGTCATGCTGATCGGCGAGGCCCCCGGCGAGGACGAGGACCGGCTGGGCAAGCCCTTCGTCGGGGTCAGCGGCAGGCTGCTCGACCGCATGCTGGCGCAGATCGGGCTCGACCGCGGGCAGGTCTACATCACCAACATCCTGCCCTGGCGCCCGCCCGGCAACCGCAGCCCGACCCAGGCGGAGATCGCCGCCTGCCTGCCCTTCCTGGACCGCCACGTCGCGCTGATCGCCCCGAAGGTGATCGTCCCGCTGGGCGGCACCTCGGCCAAGACGCTGCTGAACCGGCCGGACGGCATCACCCGGCTGCGCGGCCAGTGGAAGGAGTATGCCGCCCCCGGCCTTGCCGCGCCGGTCCCGGTGCTGCCGATGCTCCACCCCGCCTATCTGCTGCGCAACCCGATCGCCAAGCGCGAGGCGTGGCGGGACATGCTCGTCCTGCGCCAGAAGATCGACGAATGGCAGGCCCGGACGGCGTAATATCCGGGACCGTCCTTTACAGTCATCTCCAAGACGATCGACAGATACCGTTCAGCCACCATCCAGTCACCGCGGAGCGCCCGCCCCCAAGGCTTCGCCGTCCGGGGTAAGGCTATTGCGCACCCCTCGGTAAGTGATTGGAAACACGTACGAATGCTGAAATACCGCGCATAAGGTGAAATCCTATGCTTGCGGTTCGCTCCGCTGTGCGTTATTCCGATCAAATGCTCCGGATATTTTGCAGTGCAGCAAACTCCGTCGGACCGACGGCGTCGCTGCAGCGGAACCTTCTGGGGGCCTTGGGCATCGCGGTGGTTCTGGCCGCGGCACCCGACGGATTGGACGGCTACCGTCCGGCCCGTGCCGCCCTTGTGATCCACGCGCCGGACGGGCGACCCGTCACTCCGCCCGGCCATGCGCGTGCCGACCAGCCGTTGCTCCTCGCCACGGACGAGGAGGCTCGCGCCGTCCAGCTCGGCGAGGAGGACGCCGGCCGCTACCGCCGGATCTTCCTGCTGCAGGAGCGGGCGGAGTGGGACGCCGCCGACGCCGAGATCAGGCAGCTCTCCGACACCCGCCTGCTGGGCTACGTCCTGCGCCAGCGCTACCTGCACCCCGACCGGCGCGCCTCCTACGAGGAACTGGCCGGCTGGATGCAGCGCTATGCCGACCATGCCGGGGCCGAGCGCGTCCACGGCCTGGCCCAGCGGCGCCAGCCCGCCGGCCAGCGCCCGCCCAAGGCGCCGAACAGCGAGCGCGGCGAACGGCTGTCCGGCTCGCTGGAGCGGCTGGGCGGGCTGCGCACCGTGTCGGAGAAGCGGGCGGCGGAGAAGCAGGGGGCCGACAGACAGGCCGGCGAGGAGCGGACGGACGAGGCCGCCCCCTCTCCCATCGCGTCGGGCGAGGAGTCGGTGACCGTCGCCCCGCGCAGCCGCACGGTCAGCCGGCCGCGCACCGACCGGGCCGCCATCGCCCGGATCGAGGATCTGCTGCGCAGCGGCAAGCCGGGCCCGGCGCTGTCCCTGCTGAACCAGGACGAGTTCGGCCGCTCGCTCGACACCGCGCAGTATGACCTGGCGCGCTCCCGCATCGCCGCCGCCCTCTATTATGCCGGCGATGTCGGGGAGGCGCTGTCGCTTGCCTCGGCCAGCGCGTCGCGCTCCGGCCAGCTTCTTCCCGAGGCGCACTGGATCGCCGGGCTCGCCGCCTACCGGCTGAAGCAGGTCGACCGCGCCTCGCGCCATTTCGACGCCATGGCCGCCGGCGCCCCGCGCTCCCCGTGGCTGGCCGCCGCCGGCCATTACTGGGCCGCCCGGATGCACAAGCTGAAGGGGCGCAACGGTCAGGCGGGCGAGCAGCTTCTCGCCGCGGCGCGCTATTCCCACACCTTCTACGGCCTCGTCGCCCTGCGGGCGCTGGGCGACACCGGCTCGCTGCGCTGGCAGGCGCCGGAGCTCTCCGGCCGGCAGCTCAAGGCGCTGGCCGAGCGGCCGGAGGGGCTGCGGGCGATCGCCCTGCTCCAGGCCGACCAGCGCGACCTCGCGGAGATGGAGCTGCAGCGCATCCATCCCAAGGGCAACGCGCTGATCGAACAGGCGCTGGTGACGCTGGCCGACCGCGCCGGGCTGCCGGCGCTGTCGCTCCAGATCGGCAATGCGGTGGCCGGGCCGGACGGCGCTCCCTATGCCGCCGCCCTCTATCCGCTGCCCCACTGGAAGCCGCGCGACGGCTTCGCGCTGGACCGCGCGCTGGTCTTCGCGGTGATGCGGCAGGAATCGCGCTTCGATCCGCGGCTGGTCAGCTCCGCCGGGGCGACCGGGCTGATGCAGATCATGCCGGCGACCGCCCAGCACGTGCAGGAGCGCAACGCCGACATCGGCGACGCCGACACCGACCGCTCCGCCCTGTTCGATCCCGCACGCAACATGGAGCTCGGCCAGCGCTATCTGGCAGAGCTGCTGACGATGCCGGAGATCGGCGGCAACCTGTTCCTCGCCGCCGCCGCCTACAATGCCGGTCCCGGCACGCTGATGCGCTGGCGGCGCGACCTGTCGGACGTCACCGACCCGCTGCTGTTCATCGAGAGCCTGCCCTTCGCCGAGACGCGCGACTATGTCGAGAAGGTGCTGGCGAATTTCTGGATCTACCGCCTGAGGCTCGGCCAGGAGACGGCGTCGCTCGACGCCGTTGCGGCGGGCGGGTGGCCGGTCTATATCGCGGAGGACAAGCGCCCGGCCGTGGAACCGACGCTGGTGGCGACCAAGCCGCCGGCGGACCTCCGGCCGGACGCGGTTCCCGAGGCCGCCCCTGTCCCGCAGGAGGCCCCGGGGATCGAGACCGCCACCGCGGCCGAAGCCGTTCCCCAGGGCGTCCTGCCGGGTGGGGCGCTGTCCGGATCCTCGGTGGCGGAGCGCGAGACCGCCACCCCGGACGGATCCGATGCCAAAGATTGACGAGACCCGCCCCTTCCTGCCCGTCAACATCGCCGTCGTGACGGTGTCCGACACGCGCACGCCGGAGGACGACCGCTCCGGCGACGCGCTGGCGGAGCGGCTGACCGGGGCCGGCCACCGGCTGGCCTTCCGCACCATCGTCCGCGACGACCTCGCGGCGATCCGCGCCCAGGTGCAGGCCTGCGTCGCCGACCCGCAGATCGACGTGGTGCTGACCACCGGCGGTACCGGGGTGACCGGCCGCGATGTGACGCCGGAGGCGGTGGAGGCCCTCTACGAGAAGGCCATTCCGGGCTTCGGCGAGCTGTTCCGCCAGCTCAGCTACGCCAAGGTCGGCACCTCGACGATCCAGAGCCGCGCCACGGCCGGCGTCGCCAACGGCACCTACATCTTCGCCCTTCCCGGCTCGCCCGGCGCCTGCCGCGACGCCTGGGACGACATCCTGGTCTGGCAGCTCGACAACCGCCACCGGCCCTGCAACCTCGTCGAGCTGATGCCGCGGCTGCGCGAGCACCAGCGCTGACGGCGGCCCTCCGGTGAGCGTCGATCCGGCGGCGCTGCACGCCGCGCTGACCCGCCTGCCCGGCCTCGACGGGCTGGCGGCGTCTGACCTCCACCCCATGCCGCTGAAGGGCGTCGCGCACGACCATGTGCGGCTGGCCGGCCGCGGGCTGGTCGCCCGCATCCCGCGCTGGAGCCAGATGGGGCTCGACCCCGCCGCGGCGCTGGAGCATCAGGCCACCGCCTTCCGCCGGGCCGAGCCCTGCGGCCACACGCCGCCGCTCGCCGCGGTGCTGCCGCCCGGCGACGGGCTGCCGATGGGCGCCCTGCTGGTGCGGGAGATCGCCGGCCGCCCGCCGCGCCTGCCCGGCGACATGGCATCCGTCGCCCGCGCCCTGGCCGCCCTCCACAGCCTCCCGCTGCCCGCCCCGCAGGACCGGCCGCCGCTGCCCGCCCCGGCCGACCCGGTGGCCGCCACCCTGGCCGTGGTGGAGCGGCAGGCGGAATGGTTCGCCCGCGCCGGGCTCTCCGCCGCCGCCGCCGGGGCCGTCGCCGCCGAGCTGGAGGAGGCCCGCCGCTTCCAGCGGGATCCGCGGCTCCGCGACCGCCCGATGCCGGTCACCGCGGTCGGCAGCGACACCCACCCGGCAATTTCCTGATCGACGCGGCGGGCAAGGCTTGGTTCACCGACCTGGAAAAGCTGCAGTACGGCCATCCGGCGATCGACCTCGCCCATGCCAGCCTGGTGACCTCCACCCGCTGGGACCCCGACATCGACGCGGAGCTGTCGCCGGCCGACACCGCCGCCTTCCTCGCGGCCTGGGAGGAGGCGGTGCCGCCGGCACTCGCCGCCGCGGTGCGCCCGTGGCTGGCCCCGCTGCGGCGGCTGACCTGGCTGCGCACCCTGTCCTGGATGGCGCGCTGGAAGGTCGAGGGGGCGCGGCTGTCCCCCGGCATGCCCGACCGGCTGCGCGCCCACATGGACGCCCATGTCGCCTTCATCCTCTCCGCCGGCTGCATCGAGCGCGTCCGGCAGGAGTGGCGGTGACGGAGCCGCCGCCGCATCGGTTGCGCCGCCCGCATTCCGCGGTAGCTTTCCTCCCGGTTTTTCATAGTTAATGGTGGGGCAAGGGATTCGACCGCAATCTGAGGGTCCCGGATCCGCGGATGCTGTGCAGGTGAGGCAGGGGATGACGAGTTTCCACAGGGTGCTCCACAGGGCGCGTCGGCCGCTGGCGGCCATTCTTCTCGCCACGGCCGGCCTCGGCCTCGGGATGCCGACGCAGGCCGCCGGCACGCCGGACGACGCGGTCTCCGCCACCGGCAGCTATCTGGCCGGCCGCTTCGCCCAGCACCAGGACGACTGGAAGGCGGCGGCGGTCTACATGTCCCAGGCGCTGCAGGCCGATCCGCAGGACCTCTCCCTGCTGCGCCGGACCTTCCTGCTGAAGCTGGGCGAGGGGCAGTACGATCCGGCCCTGGCGCTGGCCGGCAAGCTGCTGGACCAGGATTCCGACCCGCAGCTCGCCATCTCGCTGCTCGCCGCCGACCATCTGGTGAAGAACCGTCTCGACCAGGCGGAGGCGACGACCGCCCGCATGCCGAAGGACGGCATGGGCCGCTTCATCGCGCCGCTGATGCAGGCCTGGCTCGCCGCCGCCCGCGGCCAGACCGACCGCGCGCTCGATGCCCTGCAGCCCCTGTCGGAGGCAAGCGGCTTCACCGCGCTGCACGACCTGCACGCCGCCCTCATCCTCGACATCGCCGGCCGCGCCGACCAGGCGGCGGCCCGCTACGCCAAGGTGGTGGAGAAGGACGCGCCGCTGCGCGTGGTTCATCTGGCCGGCAACTTCCTGGAACGCACCGGCAAGACCGCGGAGGCCCGCGCCCTCTACGGCACGTTCCAGTCCGACAACCCCGACAGCCTGCTGATCGAGCCGGCGCTGAAGTCGGTGGGCAGCGGCAAGCCGCCCGGCCGCATCATCGGCGACGCCCGCCAGGGCATGGCGGAGGCGCTGTTCGACCTGGGAAGCGCGCTGCATCACGAGGGGGCGGAGGAAACCGCCCTGCTGTTCGGCCGCATCGCGCTCTACCTGCGGCCGGACCTCGGCCTGACCCAGCTCATGATCGGCGACATCCAGGCCTCGCGCGACCACCATGCCGACGCCATCGCCACCTACGGCGCGCTGCGGGAGGATCCGGTGCTGGGCTGGCCCGCCCGCATGCGCATCGCCGACAGCCTCGCCCGGCTCGACCGCAACGACGAGGCGATCGCCCTGCTGACCGAGCTGTCGGCCCAGCGGCCGGAACGCACCGACGCCGTCATCCGCCTCGGCGACCTCTACCGCGTCGCCAGGAAGCACGAGGAGGCGGTGAAGGCCTACAGCACGGCCCTGCAGCGCATCGGCACGCCGCAGGAGCGGCACTGGCCGCTGCTTTACGCCCGCGCGATGGCCGAGGACAAGCTGAACCGCTGGGCCGAGGCCGAGGCCGACCTCAAGGCGGCGCTGGCGCTGAAGCCGGACGAGGCCATCCTGCTGAACTATCTCGGCTACAGCTGGATCGACCGCGGCCTGAACCTGGACAAGGCCAAGGCGATGGTGGAGCGGGCGGTGGAGCTGCGCCCGCGCGACGGCTACATCATCGACAGCCTGGGCTGGGCGCTCTACCGGCTCGGCGACTACGAGGGCGCCGTCGTCAAGCTGGAGCGCGCGGTGGAGCTGAAGCCCGGCGACCCGACGATCAACGACCATCTGGGCGACGCCTACTGGCGGGTGGGCCGGCGCAACGAGGCCCGCTTCCAGTGGACCCGCGCGCTGCGCAACGCCGACGAGGACACCCAGAAGGACCAGATCCAGGCGAAGCTGGACAAGGGCCTGCCGGAAACCAAGGCCGCCGCCGCCGGCGAGGCGCCGGCCAAGTAGCCGGGCCGCCCGGCGGCGGATTTTCCGCTTGGTAAGGCGGAGGCATTGATGGTGAAACATCCGGGCGACCTTCCCGGAGACCCGCCCCCATGCCCCCTGCGACCTCTGCAGCGACACCGATCGTCGAGCCGGCGCCGGCCAAGCTGAACCTCTACCTGCACGTCGTCGGCCGCCGCCCGGACGGCTATCACGAGCTGGACAGCCTCGTCGCCTTCGCGGAGGTCGGCGATACGGTGACGGTGCGGCCGGGGGCCGCGCGGATCGTCCTGCGCGGGATGGAGCTGCCGCCCGCCGCCCCGCGGCTCGCCATTTCCGGCCGCTTCGGTCCGGCACTGATGGGGGAAAGGCCGGCGGACAACCTCGTCATCCGCGCGGCCTATGCGCTGGCCGCCCGGCTGGGGCGGGAGGCGGACGCGATGATCGCCCTGTCCAAGGCGCTGCCCGTCGCCTCGGGCATCGGCGGCGGGTCGGCCGACGCGGCGGCGACGCTGCGCGCGCTGGCCGCCCTGTGGGGGGTGCCGCCGGGCGACCCGCTGCTGTTCGAGGTGGCGGCGGGACTCGGCGCCGACGTGCCGGTCTGCCTCGCCGGGCGGAGCTGCTTCTTCGGCGGCATCGGCGACCTGCTGGACGAGGCCCCCGCCCTGCCGGAGGTGCATGCCGTCCTGGTCAACCCCGGCGTCCCGGTCCCCACCCCCGCGGTGTTCAGGGCACGCCGCGGCGGCTTCTCCACCGCCGCCCGCTTCACCGCGGCGCCGGCCGACGCGGCGGCGCTGGCCGCCCTGCTGCGCGAGCGGCGCAACGACCTGACCGAACCGGCCCTGACCGTCGCCCCGGCGATCGCCGACACGCTGGCGGCGCTGGAGCGTACCCGAGGCATCCTGCTCGCCCGGCTGTCGGGCAGCGGCGCCACCTGCTTCGGCCTCTATGCCGGGGCGGCGGAGGCGGCGGAGGCGGCGCGGCTGATCGCGGCGGCCGAGCCCGGCTGGTGGGTCGCGCCGACCCGCCTGCGCCCGACGCCCGCCGACGCCCCGCCCCTGCCGCGCGGCCCCTGCCCAAGGCGCCGGCCGGCGCCGTCCCGCCGCCCGCCGTGCCCTTCCCGGACACCGGCGGCTGGGGCGTGGGGTAAGCGGCGCGGACGCCGCCCTCGGAAGCCGCCCTCGGGAGCCGCCCTCGGGAGCCGGGCGTCTGGGAATCGGCCGTCAGGCCGCCCGCACCTTCGCCAGGAAGCCGGCGACCTCCGTCCGCAGGGTGGCGGCGGAGCGGGACAGCTCCTGGGCGCTGGACAGCACCCGCGCCGCCGCGGTCCCGCCCTGCGAGGCGGCGCCGCTGACCTGCACGATGGCGCCCGACACCTCGGAGGTGCCGGCGGAGGCCTGCTCGACGTTGCGCGCGATCTCCTGCGTCGCCACCGCCTGCTGCTCCACCGCGGCGGAGATGGTGGCGGCGATCTGGCTGCTCTCGCCGATCACCTGGGCGATGCCGCGGATCGAGTCGACGGTGCGCCGGGTCACCTCCTGCACCTCCGAGATCTGGGCGGTGATGTCCTCGGTCGCCCGCGCGGTCTGGCTGGCGAGGTTCTTCACCTCCGACGCCACGACGGCGAAGCCCTTGCCGGCCTCGCCGGCCCGCGCCGCCTCGATGGTGGCGTTCAGCGCCAGCAGGTTGGTCTGCTGCGCGATGGAGTTGATGAGCTGCACCACCTCGTCGATGCGCTGGGTGGCGGACACCAGGCCTTCCGCGGTGCCCTGCGCCTGCTCGGCGTTCTCCACCGCCCGCCCGGCGACGGAGGCGGACTGGCGGACCTGCTGGCCGACGCTCTCGACCGTTCCGGCGAGCTGGCGGCAGGCCTCGGCGACATTCTCCACGTTGGCGGTCGCCTGGGTGGCGGCGGCGGCGACGGTGCTGGCCTGCCCGTTGGTCTGCTCCAGCGTCCTGTTCAGCGTCTGGGCGGCGGCCTCCAGTTCCGTCGCGGCGGAGGCCACCAGCCCGACGATGGAGCCGACGCTGCGTTCGAACTGGTCGGCCAGCGCGGTCATGGTGCGCCGCTTCTCCTCCTCGGCCCGGCGCTCGGCCTCCTCCTTCTCCTCCTCCATGCGGCGGGTGCGCAGCATGCTGTCCTTGAACACCTGGACGGCGCGGATCATGGCGCCGACCTCGTCGCGGCTCTTCGAGTCGGGGAGCGTCACGCTCAGGTCGCCCTCGGCCAGCTTCAGCGTGGTGTCGGTCAGCCGGCGCAGCGGACGGACCGTCGCCACCGACCACCCGGCGAGCGCCACGCCCAGCACCAGCGCCAGCGCGCAGACACCGATCATCAGCATCCGGAAGTCGGCGGCGACGGTGCGGGCGTTCTGCGCGACGCCGCGGTTGTCCTCCTCCTGCAGGTCGATGAACTGGTTGATGCGGGCCAGCCATTCGACGAACAGCGGGCGCGCCTGCTCCACCAGCACGCGCGTCGCCTGGGCGGTGTCGCCGGCCCGGCGCAGCTCGATCACCCGGCGGATCAGCGGCAGGGTCTTCGCCTCCGTCTCCTTGATGCCGGCGAGGATGTCGCGCTCCCGCGCGGTGACGTCGGTGCGGCTGGCGAACATGCGGTCGAGAAGCTCGGCCGAGCGGGCATAGTCGGCGGCGAGCTTGTCGATGGTGGCGATCTCCTTCGCCAGCTCCCCGGCGTCGGTCAGCAGGGTGACGTCGCGCAGGCTGATGGCGCGGTCATGCACGCTGCCGCGGAAATTGATGGCGTAGCGCTGCTTGACGTTGTTCACGTCGTTGATGAGGGTCAGGCTTTCCTTGATCAGGTCCACCTTCTCGATCGCCACCGCCGTCAGTCCGATCAGCAGCACAAGGATCCCGCCGAAGCTGACCGCCAGCCTCGTGCCGATCTTCGCGTTCGTCAGCCATCCCATCTCTGTCTTCCTCCGGGTTCCCATCCGTTGAGCCGGCGCCGGCTGAAACGCCGTCGGCCTGCGGCTCGCGCCTGAAGAGGTAGTACGACGGGAAAGACCGGCCGGATCATCGCAGACAGCGATTATTTTCCCGGCGGATAGCGTTTCGATGTTCTTGTTTTGTTCGATTGCGCGTGGCATTGTCCCGCCCATGGTCGATGAACTGCCGGACATCCCGCGCAAGGGGCGCGGCGCGGTCAGCAACCGCAGCGGACGCTACGAGCGGGAGGCCCGCGTCGCGGTGGACGACGGCTGGGGGTCCTGGCAGGACGAGGAGCTTCCGCCGCTGCGCACCACCCTGCTGGTGGACAGCAGCCGCAGCATCATCACCCGCAACCAGTCGCCCGACGTGCCCTTCGACCGCTCCATCAACGTCTACCGGGGTGCGAGCATGGCTGCGTCTATTGCTTCGCGCGGCCGACCCACGCCTATCTCGGCCTGTCGCCGGGCCTCGATTTCGAGACGGTGCTGTACCACAAGCCGAACGCGCCGGAGCTGCTGGACCGCGAGCTGCGCGCCCGCTCCTACCGGGTCGAGACCATCGCGATGGGAACCAACACCGACCCCTACCAGCCGGTCGAGCGCGAGCTGGCGCTGACCCGCCGGGTGCTGGAGGTGCTGGACTCCTTCAACCATCCGGTCTCGCTGGTCACCAAGTCGGCGCTGATCCTGCGCGACCTCGACATCCTCGGCCGGATGGCGGCGCGCAACCTCGCCCATGTCTGCATCTCGGTCACCACGCTCGACCGCGAGCTGGCCCGGACGATGGAGCCGCGCGCCTCGACCCCGTCGAAGCGGCTGGAGGCGATCCGGCGGCTGGCCGACGCCGGCGTGCCGGTCTCGGTCATGGCGTCCCCGATGATCCCCGGCCTGACCGACCACGAACTGGAGGAGATCGTCGGGGCCGCCGCCGCCGCCGGGGCCAGCGGCGCCAACTACATCCTGGTCCGACTGCCGCTGGAGATATCCGGCCTGTTCGAGGAGTGGCTGCACAGCCATGTCCCCAACCGGGCCGACCGCGTGCTGAACCTGATCCGCCAGTGCCGCGGCGGCGATCTCTACCGGTCAGGCTTCGGCGAGCGGATGCGCGGGGAGGGCCCCTATGCCGCCCTGCTGTCGGCACGGTTCAAGCGGCTGGTGACGGCGCTGGGGCTGGGCGGACGCTGGCTGCCGCTGGACCGCGCCGCCTTCCGGCCGCCGCCGCGGGCGGGCGATCAGCTCCCGCTCTTCTGAGAGGCCGGCACCACCCCGCGCAGGAACAGGTCCGTCGCCTTGTCGACGAAGGCGTAGCGTTCCTCCTGCGTCGGCTCAGGCCCAAGGCCAAGGACCAGGGCGCAATAGGGCGCCCCCTGCAGCGCCGCAAGGAACTGGGTGGCGGCGAAGGCCGGATCGTCGGTGTCGAGCAGGCCCCCGGCCGCCAGATGCTCGAACAGGGCGACGACCGCCCCGATCCCCTTCTCCGGTCCCGACCGGTAGTATATCTGGGCCGGCTCGGGCTGACGGGTGGACTCGCCGGCGACCGACTGGAAGACGCGGATCGCCGGCTCCGACCAGACGAGATCGACGAAGCGCCGGCCGATCCGCCGCAGCGCGTCCCTCAATGACAGCCCGTCGAACTCCTCCGGCCGGAAACGCAGTCCATGCCGCTCGCATTCGGCCGAGATGGTCGCGGCATAGAGGTCCTGCTTGGACGGGAAGCGGGTGTAGAGCGTCGTCTTCGACACGCGCGCCCGCTGCGCCACCATGTCCATGGAGGCACCGGCATAGCCGAGTTCGAGGAACACCTCGCGCGAGGCGGCGAGGATCTGCGCCGTCTTGGGATCGGCAGGACCATCCGCGACGGTCCGGCCGGCCCGGTCCGGGCCCTGATTGGTTAGGGACTGCACTGAACTGTATCGTTCACTCTTGACGGGGGATCGGCTTCGTCCTAGGAATCTAGCAGTACGATACAGTCCAGTCCAGTGGGGAGACGGGGATATGACCAGCGGGTTCGCAACCGGGTGGTTGGGAGGGACGGTCCTGCGCGGCCGCGCCCTGGGGGCGGTCGCCCTCATGGCCGCCGCTGCGGCGCTTGCCGGCTGCAAGGAAACCCACTCCGCTCCCGAGGTCGAGGCACGGCCCGTCCGCGTCGTCACCGTGGCGCTGGAGCCCGCCAGCGACACCGTCCGCTACCCCGCCGTGATCCGCCCGCGGGTGGAGGCCGACGTCGGCTTCCGCGTCGCCGGCAAGGTGGTCGCCCGGCTGGTCGAGGTCGGCACGCGGGTGGAGCCCGGGATGGCGCTGGCCCGACTCGATCCCGCCGACATCGAGCTGCAGGTGCGCGCCACCCAGGCGCAGCTCGCCTCCGCCAGGGCCGATGCGGCCAATGCCCGCGCCGATTTCTCCCGCTATTCGCAGCTCCGCCAGGGCGAATGGACGACCAGGCAGGAGTTCGACCGCCGCCGGACCGCGCTGGACAAGGCGGAGGCGCGGGTGCGCGAGATCGAGGCGCAGCTCCATGTCCTGACCAACTCGCTGCAGTACACCAGCCTGATCGCCGATGCGCCGGGCATCGTCACCGCGACGCTGATCGAGCCGGGCCAGGTGGTCGCCCAGGGCCAGGCCGCCTTCCGCGTCGCCCGTCTGGGTTCGGTGGAGGCGGTCGCCAACATCCCCGAACAGCAGGTCGCCACCCTGCCCCAGCGCCGGTTGTCGGTGGAGCTGTGGGCCAACCCCGGCGCGCCGATCGCCGGCACGCTGCGCGAGCTGTCGCCCAGCGCCGACCCCGGCACCCGCACCTATCAGGCGCGCGTCACGCTGATCGACCCGCCGCCGCTGGTCCAGCTCGGCATGACGGCGACGCTGATCGCCCGGCAGGAGCGGGCCGGCGTGATCGCCCGCCTGCCGATGACCGCCATCACGCAGAAGGACCAGCAGCCCGCCGTCTGGGTCGTCTCCCCCGGCGCGGAGCGGCTGGAGCTGCGCCCGGTCGCCATCGCCGCCTATGCCGGCGACCTCGCCATCGTGTCCGAGGGGCTGAAGGAGGGTGAGCGGGTCGTGACCGCCGGCGTCCACAAGCTGGATGCCGGGCAGAAGGTGCGCGTGTGGACGGAGCCCGGCAAATGAGCCAGCCGCACAGCCCCCCGCCCGGCGCCGTCTCGCGCGGCAACCTGTCCGCCTGGGCGCTGCACCACCGCACGCTCGTGCTCTTCCTGATCCTGGCGAGCGTGCTCGCCGGCGTGCTCGCCTACCGGAACCTCGGCCGGGCGGAGGATCCGTCCTTCACCTTCAAGGTCATGACGATCCGCACCGAATGGCCGGGCGCCACCGCCCGCGAGGTGGAGCAGTACGTCACCGACCGGATCGAGAAGAAGCTGGAGGAGGTCCCCTACTACGACTTCGCCCGCAGCTATTCCAGGCCCGGCGAATCGGTGATCTTCCTGCAGCTCAAGGACTACACGCCGCCGCGCATGGTCGCCGACCTGTGGTACCAGGCGCGCAAGAAGGTCGGCGACATCCGCTACACCCTGCCGGAAGGCGTGCTCGGTCCCTTCTTCAACGACGAGTTCGGCGACGTCTATTCGGCGATCTACGCCTTCATGGGTGCCGACTTCACCCCCGCCCAGCTCAAGAAGGTGGCGGAGGACGTGCGCGCCCGGCTGCTGCGCCTGCCCGGCGTCGAGAAGGTCGACCTGATCGCCCCGCAGGACGAGAAGGTCTATGTCGAGATCTCCAGCCAGCGGCTGGCCAGCTTCGGCCTGTCGGTCGATTCGGTGATCCAGGCCCTGCAGCGCGAGAACGCCATCGCCGCCTCGGGCGACGTCGACACCGGTTCGCAGCGGGTCTTCGTCCGCGTCGACATGGGGCTGGAGACGGCGGAGGCGGTGCGCGCCATCCCGGTGGAGACCGGCGGGCGCCTGCTGACCATCGGCGACGTGGCCGACGTGAAGCGCGGCTATGTCGAGCCGCGCCGCTACACCCTGCGCTACAAGGGGCAGGATGCCCTCGGGCTCGGCGTCGTCATGGCGAAGGGCGGCAACGTCCTGCGACTCGGCGAGCAGCTCCACGAGGCGATGGCGGCCATCCGCGCCGAGCTGCCGGCCGGGCTGGAGATGGCGCAGATCGCCGACCAGCCGACCGTGGTGGACCATTCGGTCGGCGAGTTCATGAAGTCGCTGGCCGAGGCGCTGGCCATCGTCATCCTGGTCAGCCTCGTCAGCCTGGGCTGGCGGACCGGCATCGTGGTCGCGCTGGCGGTCCCGCTGGTGCTGGCGATGACGCTGGTCGCCATGCAGCTCCTCCACATCGACCTGCACCGCATCTCGCTCGGCGCACTGATCATCGCGCTCGGCCTGCTGGTGGACGACGCCATCATCGCGGTCGAGATGATGGTGGTGAAGATGGAACAGGGCTGGGACCGCATGAAGGCGGGCGCCTTCGCCTACACCTCCACCGCCTTCCCGATGCTGAGCGGCACCATCGTCACCGCCGCAGGCTTCGTGCCGGTCGGGCTCGCCCAGTCGGCGGCCGGCGAATACACCAACGCCATCTTCTGGGTGGTCGGGCTGTCGCTGCTGCTGTCCTGGGTGGTGGCGGTGATCTTCACCCCCTATCTCGGCTACCTGCTGCTGCCGAAGCCCAAGCATGTCGTCGAGGAAGGGCACGAGCTCGACATCTACAACACCCGCGGCTACCGCCTGCTGCGCCGGATGGTGGAGGCCTGCGTGCGCGCCCGCTGGGTCACCATCGGCGTGACGGTCGCCGCCTTCATCGCCTCGCTGGTCGGCTTCGGCTTCGTGCAGCAGCAGTTCTTCCCCTCCGCCAGCCGGCCGGAGCTGCTGGTGGACATCCGGCTGGCCGAGGGCTCCTCCTTCGAGGCGACGCTGGCCGAGGTGCGGAAGCTGGAGACGATGCTGTCCGGCGACCCCAACGTCGATTACTGGGCCGCCTACACCGGCGGCGGCACGCCGCGCTTCTACCTGCCGCTCGACCAGCAGCTCCAGACCTCCAACTTCGCGCAGTTCGTCGTGATGACCAAGGGGCTGGAGGAGCGCGAGCACCTGATCCGCGCGCTGGAGCCGCGGCTGGAAAGCGACTTCCCGGCCGCCCGCGTCCGCGTCAGCCGGCTGGAGAACGGGCCGCCGGTCGGCTATCCGGTGCAGTTCCGCGTGACCGGCGAGGATCCGGCGACCATCCGCAGGATCGCCTATCAGGTGCGCGACACCATGCGCGGCCACCCCAACATGGCGAACGTCCATCTCGACTGGGACGAGCTGTCCAAGCGCGTCCGGCTGGAGGTCGACACCGCCAAGGCGCGGGCGCTGGGCATCTCCAAGCAGGATTTGTCCAACGCGCTGCAGCTCCTGCTGAACGGCATGCCGATCACCCAGTACCGCGAGGGAACCGAACTGATCGGCGTCGTCCTGCGCACGACGCCGGACGAGCGGCTGGACCTCTCGCGGCTGGGCGAGCTCAGCGTCCGCACCGGCCGCGGCACCGCCGTCCCGCTCTCCCAGGTCGCCGGCATCCGCTACGAGCTGGAGGAGCCCGTGCTGTGGCGGCGCGGCCGCATGACCACCATGACGGTCAAGGGCGACGTCACCGGCGGCATCCAGGCCCCGGTGGTCAGCAGCCAGCTCAACGGACAGCTCAACGCGCTGCGCGCCACCCTGCCCACCGGCTATTCCATCGCCATGGGCGGCGCCATCGAGGAGAGCGCCAAGGGCCAGGGCTCGATCAACGCCATGCTGCCGGTGATGCTGCTGATCATGGTCGCGACGCTGATGATCCAGCTCCACAGCTTCTCGCGCGTCGCCATGGTGCTGCTGACGGCACCGCTCGGGCTGATCGGGGTGACAGCCTCGCTCCTGCTGTTCAACCTGCCCTTCGGTTTCGTGGCGATGCTCGGCGTCATCGCGCTGGCCGGCATCATCATGCGCAACTCGGTCATCCTGGTGGACCAGATCGAGCAGGACGTGCGCGGCGGCGCCACCCGCTGGCACGGCATCATCGAGGCGACCGTGCGCCGCGCCCGGCCCATCTGCCTGACCGCCGCCGCCGCCATCCTCGCCATGATCCCGCTGGCGCAGAGCGTCTTCTGGGGTCCCATGGCGGTCGCCATCATGGGGGGGCTGGCCGGCGCCACGGTGCTGACCATCTTCTTCCTCCCCGCCCTCTACGCCGCCTGGTTCCGCGTGAAGGCGCCGGAGCGGCAGGCGCAGCCCGTCGGCCACGACTCCGCCACCCTGCCCCGCCCGATGATGGGGGACTGAGCAGAGTCGTCCGCAAGCCGCACCGGCCGGCAGGCGGGGGAATGTCCGGACAACGAAGGTCCGGACAATGAAGGTCCGGATAATGAAAAACCCCCGCTCCAGTGGAGCGGGGGTTTTCTTGTCCTTCGAGCGGGCCTGAACCGCCGCGCCGGTGGCGCGGCGGCCGGTCCGATCTCAGTCCAGCAGTTCGACGCGCTGCGCTTCCGGACCCTTGGCACCCTGGCGGGTGGTCACGTTCACGCGGGCATTGTCCTCCAGGCCGGCGAGGCCCGAGCGCTCCAGGGCGCGGATGTGGACGAAGATGTCCTTCCCGCCGCCGTCCGGAGCGATGAAGCCGAAGCCCTTGGTGACGTTGAACCACTTCACGGTGCCTTCGACCGTCTCGCCGCCGGCGTCATTGCCGTAGCCGCCGCCGAACCCACCGCCGTAGCCGCCGCCGCCGCCGAAGTCGCTGCGCGGGGCGCGCGCCGGACGGGACGGAGCAGCGGTCGAGGTGTCGACGCTGTGGATGACAGCCACCTGCGGGCCCTTCGGGCCGCGCGACAGGTCGCACGTGATGGTCGCCCCTTCCGCCAGGCTGTCGTGTCCGCTGAACTGCAGGACGGTGGAGTGGAGGAAGGCATCCGGCGAGCCGTCTTCCGGCGTCACAAAGCCGAAGCCCTTGGTGCTGTTGAACCACTTCACCGTGGCCCGGATGTTGCGCTGGGTGATCTCGGGAGCGCGGAAGGCGTTGTTGCGCTGCGGACGGTCGAACATACGTGAGGTCTCATCTGTCGTGATAACGCCGTCGCCCCGACATGGGACGGGCCGGCACACCGAAGATGATCCGATCCGCCGCTTTTTTCAATTGAGATTGCGCGCCGGGCTACAAAAGACACGATGAATTTTCCGCGGCGCCCGCGAAGGCCCCGCGCCCGCCGGCGCTCCCCCGGGCGACCCGGGGGATTGCGTGCATGACCCGGCCCCCGGTCAGGCGGCCGCACCGTGGCACTTCTTGTACTTCTTGCCGCTGCCGCAGGGGCAGGGCTCGTTGCGGCCGATCTTGGGGCCGATGCGCGGGCGGGCGCCCAGCACGCCGTCCACATAGTACCAGCGGCCGTCCTGCCGGGCGAAGCGGCTGGTCTCGTGATGGGTGTGCGGCTTGCCGTTCATGGTGAAGCGGGCGACGAACTCGACCAGCCCCTCCTCGTCGCCCTCCAGCCCGGCCTCGGTGGAGCGCACCTCCATGCCGGTCCAGACGGAGTTCTTCGCCCAGGCCTCGACCTCGGCGCGGTCGAAATCCTCGCGGGTGGAAGGCAGCAGCGTGTCGTGCAGATAGTCGATGTTGCCGGTGGCGAAGGCCGAATAGCGCGACCGCATCAGCGCCTCCGCCGTCGGCGCCGGGGCGCCGGCCAGATAGGGGGCGCAGCAGGACTCGAAGGTCTTGCCGGACCGGCAATAGCATTCTGTGGCGGTGGTGCCGTCGGTCATGGGTCGGGCCTCTGGTTGGCGGCGCCGGGCAGGGCTCCTCCCGGCAGGGGCACTGCCGGGGACGCCGCCGGGCATGGGTCGTTTCGCGGGGCGCAATGCATAGCGCAGCAGCCCGGCGCTCTCAAGGCCGCTATCGGTTCGGTAAGGAATCGCGGCTATCGTGGCCGGGAACCGCGCAGATCAAGGCTGCCGCGCACCCGTTCCCGAGCCGCCGCCATGCCCGCCTCCCGCGCCGCCCCCGTCGTCCGCATCCCCGCCGGGCTGGTGCTCGTCCACCAGGGCCGGCACGGCGACCGCGCCTGGCTGGTCGAGGAGGGCGAGCTGGAGGTGCTGCTGGAACGGCCGGACGGGCTGAAGCGGATCGGCACGCTCGGCCCCAACTCCATCGTCGGCGAGATGGCGCTGATCGACGACGGGGTGCGCAGCGCCTCGGTCCGCGCGGTCACCGACGTGCATGCGCGGGAGCTGACGCGCGAGGCCTTCCGCGCCCAGCTGGAGAAATGTCCGCCGCTCGCCCGCTACCTGCTGGAAAGCCTGATCGCCGCCATCCGGCGCAGCTACGGCCTGCCCCAGCCGGAACGGCAGGAGGGCGGGCCCGAATTCAACACCGCCACCTCCTTCCAGACGGTGGTGGAGCGGCGGAGCTTCCGGCCCGGCCATGTCTTCTTCCGCCAGGACGATGCGGCGACCGCCGCCTATCTGATCCAGTCCGGCCGCGTCGCCATCCGGCGCGACGACGGAACGGGATCGCGCGACCTCGGCCTGCTCGGTCCCGGCCGCATCTTCGGGGAACTCGCCCTGCTGACCGACCGGCCGCGCGCCGCCACCGCGACGGCGGAGGAGCAGACGGTCTGCGAGATCATCCGCAAGGAAAGCTTTGCCAGCGCCATGGCCGCGATGCCAAAAATCCTGCAGGCGCTGGCCCGCCACTATGTGGAACAGCTCGCCGCCCCCCGCTGACCGCTCCATCCGCAGCCCCACCCGCAAGACGATCCATGCCCAGACCCGCCAGCACGCCGGCCGCCAAGCCGGCAGGACGCCCCCGTGTCATCCGCTCCCGGCCCGACCTGTCGATGGAGGCCGGGCTCGGCCGCGGACGCCTCGTCTGCGGCATCGACGAGGTGGGGCGCGGGCCGCTCGCCGGCCCGGTGGTCGCCGCCGCCGTGATCCTGCCGGCCGGCGGCCTGCCGCCGGAGATCGCAGCCGGGATCGACGACAGCAAGGCGCTGAGCCGCCGCATCCGCGAGGAGGTCGAGCCGGCGATCCGCGCCCACGCGCTGGCCTTCGCCATCGCCGAGGCCAGCGTCGAGGAGATCGACCGCCTGAACATCCACAAGGCCACGCTGCTCGCCATGCGCCGCGCCTTCGAGGCGCTGCCCGGACCGGCCCCGGAGGTCGCCCTGGTCGACGGCAAGTTCGCCCCCGATCTGCCCTGCGAGGCCCATCCCCTCATCAAGGGCGACGGCCGCAGCCTGTCGATCGCCGCCGCCTCGATTCTCGCCAAAGTGGCACGAGACCGCGAGATGTTGAGGCTCTCCACCCTCCATCCCCACTATGGGTGGGAGCGCAACGCGGGCTATCCGACGGCAGAACATCTCGCCGCGCTGCAGCGTTTCGGCGTCACGCCGCACCACCGAGTCAGTTTTGCACCAGTCGCCGCGCAAAAGGCCATAAGCGGCTGACTCCGCAGACTCTTGCGCAAGAAAGCAGTTGACGGCGACTCGGCCTCGACTCATTGTCGCCCCGAGTCCCATTCTTCTGCCGGTTGCACATATGCTCCCCCTCGATCGCATTCTGGTCGGTGATTGCATCGCCCTGATGAACGCCCTGCCGCCCGAGTCGGTGGACCTCGTCTTCGCGGATCCGCCCTACAACCTTCAGTTGGGTGGAGAGCTGCTGCGGCCGAACCACACCCGCGTCGACGGGGTGGACGACGAGTGGGACAAGTTCGAGGATTTCGAGGCCTACGACCGCTTCACCCGCGACTGGCTGGCCGCCGCCCGGCGCATCCTGAAGCCGGAGGGCTCGCTGTGGGTGATCGGCAGCTACCACAACATCTTCCGCGTCGGCGCCTCGCTGCAGAATCTGGGATTCTGGATTCTCAACGACATCGTCTGGCGCAAGACCAACCCGATGCCGAACTTCCGCGGCACGCGCTTCGCCAACGCGCATGAGACGCTGATCTGGGCGGCGCGCGACAAGGACGCCCGCTATCGCTTCAATTACGAGGCGATGAAGAACCTGAACGACGACCTGCAGATGCGCAGCGACTGGCTGCTGCCGATCTGCAACGGCTCGGAACGGTTGCGCGACGACGACGGCCGCAAGGTCCACCCGACGCAGAAGCCGGAATCGCTGCTCTACCGCGTCATCCTGTCCTCCTCGCGGGCCGGCGACGTGGTGCTGGATCCCTTCTTCGGCACCGGCACCACCGGCGCCGTCGCCAAGCGGCTCGGCCGCCGCTTCATCGGGCTGGAGCGCGACGAGAGCTATGCGGAGGCCGCCCGGATCCGCATCGACGCGGTCGAAGCGGCCCCGGAAGGGGCGGTGCTCGACACGCCGCCCAAGCGCAGCGCGCCGCGCATCCCCTTCGGCTGGGTGGTGGAGCGCGGGCTGCTGCGCCCCGGCACCACGCTGTTCGACCAGCGCCGCCGCGTCGCCGCCCGCGTGCGCGCCGACGGCACGCTGATCGGCTCCGGCCCGCGCGGCGACCATCGCGGCTCGATCCACCAGGTCGGCGCCGCCATGGCCGGACTGCCGGCCTGCAACGGCTGGACCTTCTGGCATTACGAGGACGGCGACAGCCTGCTGCCGATCGACGTGCTGCGCGAGCGCATCCGCGCCGAGACGCCGGCCGCCTGATCGGCCGGCCTCCGGACGGCGGCTTTTTTGCGCAGCCTCACCGGGGCAGGGTTGAGGTCTGCGCAGTTGGCAGCGCAGCGGTGCCGTGTTAGGGCTGTGCGCCATGAACAAGCTCTTCGCGACCGTTACCGCTCCGGTGCCGCGTGCGGCATCGGCGGCGCTGTCTTCCCGTTGTTTCGTGCGTGATCTGGTGATGGACGCGCTGATCGGCGTCTATGCCCACGAGCGGCTGAAGCCGCAGCGCATCCGGCTGAACCTCGACCTCGACGTGATCGCGCCGGGCGTGACGGGGGAGGATATGGCCGCCGCGGTCAAGGCGGTGGTCGGCCAGGGCCACGTCACCCTGATCGAGACGCTGGCCGAGCGCATCGCCGAACGCTGCCTGGCCGATGCCCGCGTGCGCAGCGCCCGCGTGCGGGTGGAGAAGCTGGACGTCTTCCCCGACGCCGCCAGCGTCGGCGTCGAGATCGAACGCGCCCGGATCTGATCGCCGGACCGCAGACCCGGCCGGCCGATTGCGGCCGCCGGTCGCGGCCGTCATGTGGCTTTTCGCGGCCCGCCGGGTCCGCCGCTTTACCGCGCGGCGGCTCTTGAGGCAGTATCCGGCCCGCATCCCCGCATCGCATAAACCGACGCAGGCTTCAAGGTGGCGGTCCTTTCCAACGGCGGATCGGTCGGGCTGGCCCCGCGCGGTCCCGAACTGACGCTCGGCACCAAGTTCCGGCTGATCAACTGGGGGCTGGTCCTGCTGATCTGCACGATCACCGGGATCGGCGTCGCCCTGCTGTTCTCGGCGGCCGGCGGCCACTGGAAGCCCTGGGCGCAGCCGCAGCTCGTCCGCGCCATTCCCGGGCTGGTGCTGATGCTGGGCATCGCGCTGATCGACGTCCGGCACCTGATGCGGTCGGCCTACATCATCTACGTGATCGTGCTGTGCCTGCTGATCGCGGTGGAGATGATGGGCCGCATCGGCATGGGCGCCCAGCGCTGGATCGACCTCGGGTTCTTCCAGCTCCAGCCGTCGGAGCTGATGAAGCCGGCGCTGACGCTGGCGCTCGCCCGCTATTTCCACGGCATCACGCTGGACCAGATCGGCCGGCCGCTGCTGCTGATCCCGCCGCTGCTGCTGGTCTTCGTGCCGGTCGCCTTCGTGCTGATGCAGCCGAACCTCGGTACCTCTCTGCTGCTGATCATGGGCAGCGGCGCGGTCTTCTTCGCCGCGGGGGTGCGCATCTGGAAGTTCCTGCTGGTGATCGGCGGCGGCCTCGGCGCCATCCCCATCGCCTGGGAGTTCCTCCACGACTACCAGAAGCAGCGCGTCTATACCTTCCTCGACCCGGAGACCGATCCGCTCGGCGCCGGCTACAACATCCTGCAGTCGAAGATCGCGCTCGGCTCCGGCGGGCTGTTCGGCAAGGGCTTCATGTCAGGGTCGCAGAGCCAGCTCATGTTCCTGCCGGAGAAGCACACCGACTTCATCTTCGTCGTGCTGGCGGAGGAGTTCGGCATGGCCGGAGCGCTGATCCTGCTCGGCCTCTACCTCATGCTGTTCATCTACGGCATCGTGATCGCGCTGAGCTGCCGCAGCCAGTTCGCCCGACTGGTGGCGGTCGGCATGACGACGCAGTTCTTCCTCTACGTCTTCGTCAACGTCGCCATGGTCATGGGCATGATCCCGGTGGTCGGCATCCCGCTGCCGCTGGTGTCCTACGGCGGATCGGCGATGATGACGCTGATGGTGGGCGTCGGGCTGCTGCTCAGCATGTCCGTCCACCGCGAGATCCGCATCCCGAAGAGCGGCGTGACCGACGTCTAGCCTGCCCCGGGCCGGGGAGGGGTCACCCCTCCTCCGCCCCAGATAGCTCTCGACCACCCGCGGGTCGGCGACGACGTCGGCCGGGGCGCCGTCGGCGATCTTCTCGCCATGGTCCAGCACGACCACCTGGTCGGACAGCGCCATCACGGCGCGCATGACATGCTCGATCATCAGGATGGTCAGCCCCTCGCGGCGGTTGAGGTCGCGCAGCACCTCGACCATGCGGTCGACCTCGGTCGGGCGCAGCCCGGCCAGCACCTCGTCCAGCAGCAGCAGGGTCGGCCGGGTCGCCAGGGCGCGGGCGACCTCCAGCCGCTTGCGGTCGGGCAGGGTCAGGCTGCGCGCCGGCCGGGCCGCCTGATCGGCGAGGCCCAGCCGCTCCAGCACCGCGCGGGCGAGGCGGCGGGCGGCCTCCACCGAACGCTCCCGGGCCAGCGCCCCGACCACCACATTGTCCTCGACCGAGAGCTGGCCGAAGGGCTTGACGATCTGGAAGGTGCGGCCGATGCCGGCGGCGCAGATCTGGTTGGGCTTCAGCCCGGTCAGCGGCCGGCCCTGCAGCGTCACCCGCCCCTCGTCGGCCGGATAGACGCCGGCGATCAGGTTGAAGGTGGTCGTCTTGCCGGCGCCGTTCGGCCCGATCAGCGCGACGATCCTGCCCTCCGGCACCAGGAAGCTGACCTCGGACACCGCCTTCAGCCCGCGGAACCGCTTGGACAGGCCGGCGACCTCGAGAAGCGCGGCCATCACGCCTCCTCCCCCGGCTGGCGCACCAGCCGCAGCCGGCGCGCCACCCAGGGCCACACGCCGTCCGGCCGGAAGACGATGATGGCCACCAGCGCGATGCCGTAGAAAAGCTGCTTCATGCCCGGCAGGTCGACGCCGGTCGCCTCGATCACGAAGGTCAGCCCTCGCCCAGCGGGGTCAGGATGAAGGCGCCGAGGATCGGGCCGATCAGCGTGCCGATGCCGCCGACGATGGCCGGCAGGATGATCTCGATGGAGCGGCCCATGGAGAAGACCTGCTCCGGGAACAGGTTGTTGAAGTAGAAGGCCTGGAACACCCCGCCCAGCGCCGTCAGCGCCGAGGAGACCGCCACCGCCGTGATGCGGGCGCGGAACAGGTCGACACCCGACGCCTCCGCCGCCTCCGGCTCCTCGCGCACCGCCAGCCACTGGTAGCCCAGGCGGCTGTGCAGCAGGATCCGCGACAGGACCAGCGCGCCGGCCACCAGCCCGAGGATGACGTAGTAGAACAGCAGCGGCGAGCCGCGCAGGTTCAGCGGATCGCTCTCCCCCGCCGTCACCGGCAGGAAGAAGCCGCCGGAGCCGCCCAGCCACTGGATATGGTCGAAGCCGATGCGCGCCACCTCGGCGAAGGCGATGGTCAGCAGGGCGAAATGCACGCCCTTCACCCCGAAGCGGAAGCCGAGGAAGCCGAGGAAGCAGCCGGCCGCCACCGCCGCCAGCATGGACAGCCACAGGCCGGCCCACGGTCCGATGCCGAAATGGACGAACAGCGCGGCGCTGACATAGGCGCCGAGCCCGACATAGAGCGCGTGGCCCAGCGACAGCAGGCCGGAAAAGCCCATCATCACGTTCCACGCCTGCCCGACATAGGCGAACCACAGCACCGTGGTCAGCACCGACAGCACATAGCGGTCGGCGACCAGCGGGGCGCCCAGCAGCAGGACCGCGAACAGGGCGAGGAGGATCATGCCGCGTGCCGTCAAGACCGTTTCCCCAGCAGGCCCTGCGGACGCAGGAGCAGAACGACGATCAGCACGCCGTAGCTGAACAGCGACTTCAGCGACGGCGTCAGCAGGAAGCCGGCCAGCGCCTCCGACACGCCGATCAGCACGCCGCCCAGCAGCGCGCCGGGCAGGCTGCCCAGGCCGCCGATGATGACGATGATGAAGCTGAGCAGCGTGTATTCCGGCGAAAGCTGCGGCCGGGCGTCGACCAGCAGGGTCATCAGCGCCCCGGCGATTCCCACCGTCCCGGCGCCGATCCCGAAGGTCAGGGCATAGAGCCCGTCCATGTCCAGCCCGACGACGCGTGCGCCGAGCGGATTGTCGGCGCAGGCGCGGATCGCCTTGCCCGTCCGGCTGAAGCGGAAGAAGGCGAACAGCGCCGCCGCCACCAGGATCGCCGCCGCCCCGGCGCGCAGCCGCACGGCGTCGAGCAGCAGCGGCCCGATCTCCACCGTGTCGAAGCCGTAGGGCACCTGCACCGACCGCGAGTCCGGTCCGAACAGCATCAGCATGGCGTTCAGGATGATGGTGGCGATGCCCAGCAGCAGGATGAACTGCATGTGCTCCGGCTGCTCGACGAAGCGGTTGACCAGCCCGCGCTGCAGCAGCCAGCCGGCGGCGAACAGCACGGCCGCCATGACCGGCGCCGACAGCAGCGGATCGAGCCCGAGATAGGCCGCCAGCAGCACGGCGCCGTACATGCCGGCGACCATCATCTCGCCATGGGCGAAATTCACCACCCGCACGACGCCGAAGATCACCGACAGCCCCAGCGCCGCGAGGCCATAGACGAGGCCCGTCAGCAGCCCTGAGGCGGCGATGTTGAGATAATACTCGACCGGCATGGGGACCGTGCGTGGTGAAGCCTGTCCTGCGGGCGTAGCAGTCCTTCGATTTCGAGGCAAGCGGGAACGATGCCGGACAATGCGCCGGGCCGATCGTCGGCCCTGTGAGCGCGGGGATCGGCGCGGGGGCAGCGCCGGGGTCAGCGCGACACCACCCGCGCCGCCCCCCGTGCGTCGGACTGCGCTTCCGCCCGCAGCTCCGCGATGCGCTGGGCCACGTCCTGCAGCCGGCCCCGCAGCGCGTTGGACAGGCAGGCCCGCGCCGCCGCCGCGACGGCCGGATCGCCCTCCGTGCCCTTGCGCACCCAGCAGAGCGCGGCGGTCCGCTCGTCGAACCGCCGGTCCTCCTGCGCCAGCGCATAGGCGGCGGTGGCGCCGTCCGGCAGGCCGGCCAGGAAGCGGTCCTGCAGGCCGCGCGCCCGGCCGTCCAGTTCCGCGAGATCCGGCGTGTCGCAGATCAGCCGGCGCAGCGGCGCCTGCGCCCCGGCACAGCGCGGGTCGGGCACGACGGGAGCCAGGACGGCCGGAGCGGGCGCAGCGGCCGGGGAGACGGCAGGCGGCGGACCGGCCGGCGGCGCGCCCGCCTTCACCGGACGGGGCGGCGGCGGGGCCGCGGCGGCGGCGGGGGCGGCGGCGGGGGCCACAGCCGGCACGGCGGGCTTCGGGGCCGCCTTGGCCGCGGCCGGCAGGGGCGGCGGCGGCTCCGTCCCCACAGCCTCGCGCACCACGCGCACGGGCGTGCCGACCTCCACCGTCCCGAACAGCGTCTCGATGTCCGCCGGCAACATGCGGAAGCAGCCGCTGCTGACCCGCCGGCCGACGGAGCCCGGCTCGTTGGTGCCGTGGATGGCGATGGCGGTCCAGCCGAGGTCGAGCGCGAATTTGCCCAGCGGGTTGCCCGGCCCCGGCGGCACCGACAGGGGCAGCGACGGCTTGGCCCGCCGCTGGCTGGCGGTCGGGTGCCAGGTCGGGTTGCGCCGCTTGCGCATCACCGTGCTGTCGCCGAGCGGAATGGTCACGCCCGGCCGCCCGATCGCCACCGGGAAGGAGCGGGTTGGCGCCCCATCCTGCATCAGGTAGAGTCGGCGTTCCGACAGGCTGATGACGATTCGCCGTCCCGGCGGTTCTTCAGGCAGGAGATCCTGCGCCGGCGCGGCGGCGGGATGCAGCAGACACGCGACAACCACAAGGATTGCCGCCAGGAGCCGGGAGTCCACAGGGGTCGTAAGGCCAAGCATGTGGAAAGTTGAGCGTGGCTCTCCTAAAACAGCGTAAACAGGGTGTTCGAAGGACCCCGTAAGGAAGAAGAAGGCCCCGCCATGGACATGATCGAACAATCGCTGGCCGTCGCGACCGAGCATCACCGCGCCGGCCGCACGGCGGAGGCCGAACGGCTCTATCGCGAGGTGCTGACCCTGTCGCCGGGCCACCCCGACGCGCTGCACCTGCTGGGCGTGCTGGCGCTGCAGTCGGGCCGGGCGGAGGAGGCGGCGGACCTCATCGGACAGGCCGCAGCGGGCGACCCGGGCTCCACCCTCTTCCACGCCAACCTCGGCCATGCGCTGCACGCCGCCGGGCGGACGCGCGAGGCGGCGCTGAGCTTCGCCCGCGCGCTGACCCAGCTCACCAACCAGGGCGAGAGCTGGTCGACCATGGGCGCGCTGGCCGGCCTGATCCGCCGCTACGACGACGAGACCCGCAGGGCCGCCGCCGCCGAGCTGGACGCCGGCTATGCCATGTCCGACGTGATGCGGCGCCAGTCGCTGCTGTTCACCCTGTCCGGCGACATCGAGCATTACCGCAAGCTGGTCCAGGCCGCGCTGGCGGAGCCGATGCGCTTTTCCATCCCCTCGCTGCACTATGCCTACTGGGGCATGGCCATGCAGCTCTTCCAGGGGCGGCCCGCTCGGGCGACATCGGCGGCTTCGTCAACGGCGACTATCTGCGCTTCTACCGCCTGCTGGTGGACGAGACGGCGCGCCGCTACGCCATCGCCGGCCGCCTCAAGCGCCAGCAGCCGCGCGACGCCATCCGCAAGGTGGCGGTCGTCACCAACCAGATGCTGGGCGCCGGCCACCAGCCGACGGTGGACGCCTTCGACTTCGCCCGCCGCCTGCAGGACGAGCAGGGCTGCGAGGTGGTGATCGTCAATCCCAACGCCATGGCGGTCACCGGCGAGAACGGCTTCGTCCCGGAATACAGCTACAACGTCACCGAGGAGTATGACGGGGAGCAGATGATCAGCGCCTTCGGCGCCACCGTCCGCATGATCTCCTTCCCGCAGAAGCGCTTCGACGAGGAGAAGCTGCACGCCGTCGTCGACGCGGTGGAACGGTTCGACCCGGACCTCGTGGTCGCCTTCGGCGGCTCCAACACCGTCGCCGACCTGTTCGCCCGCAGCCGCGCGGTGGTCTGCATCCCGACCTCCACCGGAATCACGCCGTCGCTCGCCCGCCTGATCCTCGGCTTCGGGCCGGAGGACGGCGCCAGGGGCTGGCCGGAGGAGATCCGCGACCGCTTCCGCCCCTTCAGCTTCGGCTACACCCTGCCGGAGACCGGCGGCGGCGGCAGCCGCGGCGATTTCGGCCTGCCCGACGAGGGGCCGGTCTATGTGGTGGTGGGCAACCGGCTGGACATCGAGGCCGGGCCGGAGTTCCTCGCCCGGCTCGACGCCCTGCTCGACCGCGTCCCCGCCGCCCGCGTCGCCTTCGCCGGTGCCGTGGAAAGCCTGCCGGAGCGGGTCGCCGCGCTGCGCAACGCGCCGCGCTTCCACGTGCTGGGCCACGTCGACGACATCCGCGCGCTCTACCGGGTCGCCACCGCCTACCTCAACCCGCCCCGCCAGGGCGGCGGCGGCAGCGCGGCCTTCGCGCTGGCCGAGGGGCTGCCGGTGGTCACCCTGCCCGCCGGCGACGTCGCCAGCATCGCCGGCGGCGCCTTCATCGTCGTCGACCAGGCGGATTTCGAGGCGCGCGCCGCCGCACTGGCCGACGACGCCGATCTGCGCGCCAGCCTGTCGGCCCAGGCGCGCAGCCGCTTCGCGGAGGCCGCCGACCGCAAGGCGTCGGTGGAAAAGCTGATGGCCTACGGGCTGGAGGCCCAGCAGGTGCCGCCGCAGGCCCCGACCATCTCGATCGCCGGCCTGACGCTGTAACTCCACGGGCGGGGGACATCCCCCGCCCGCTTCACAGCCCCAGATAGGCCTGCTTCACCGCGGGATCGGCCAGCAGCGCCTCGCCGGTGCCGGACAGCACGATGCGGCCGTTCTCCAGCACATAGGCGCGCTGGGCGAGCTTCAGCGAGGCGGCGACGTTCTGCTCCACCAGGATGATCGTCATCCCCTCCGCCGCCAGGTTGCGGATGGTGCGGAACAGCTCCTGCACCATGGCGGGGGAGAGGCCGAGCGACGGCTCGTCGAACATGATCAGCTCCGGCCGGCCCATCAGGCAGCGGCCGATCGCCAGCATCTGCTGCTCGCCGCCCGACAGGGTGCCGGCCGCCTGGGTCAGCCGCTCCTCCAGCCGCGGGAACAGCGCCAGCACCCGGTCGTAGCTCTGCTTCGCCGCGGCGCGGGCCCGCGGGATCACCGCCCCCATCTCCAGGTTCTCGCGCACGCTCAGCGTCGGGAAGATCTGCCGCCCCTCCGCCACCTGCCCGATGCCGAGGTCGCAGACCCGGTGGCTGGGCAGCCCGCCGATCTCCCGCCCCTTGAAGGCGATGCGCCCGCCTCCCGGCTTGAGGATGCCGGAGATGGTGCGGATCAGCGAGGTCTTGCCCGCCCCGTTGGCGCCGACGATGGCGGTGGTCGTCCCCGCCTCCACCGTCAGCGACACATGGTCGAGCGCCTGCGCGTCGCCGTAGAAGAGGTCGAGGTCGGTGACCGTGAGCATGGCGGATTCGAACCGTCGCAAGGGAGGAAGGGGCGCCACTTTAGCGCAGCGCCCGTCACTTCAGGAAGAACAGCGCGCTCATCGTCAGCCCGACGGCGATGATGCCGCCGCGCAGCGCCTTCGGCGGGATGCGCCGCCCGACCCGCGCCCCGGCATAGCCGCCGGCCACCGCCGCGACCACCATCAGCGCCGCCTTCGGCCAGTCCACCGCCCCGCCCGCCGCATAGGCCACCACCGCGATGGCCGTCAGCACGGCGGAGAACAGGTTCTTCAGCCCGTTCATGGCGTTCAGGTTGGTCATGCCGAACAGGCTGAGCTGGGCCAGCAGCAGGATGCCGAGCCCGCCGTTGAAATAGCCGCCATAGACCGACACCGCGAACAGCGTGGCGAGCAGCGCCCCGGTGCCGTGCAGCCCGACCGAGCGCAGCCGGGCGGCCAGCGGCCCGCCGAAGGCGAACAGCGCCGTGGCGACCAGCAGCAGCCACGGAACGATGCCGCGGAACACCGCGTCCGGCGTGACCAGCAGCAGCGCCGCCCCGGCCAGCCCGCCGACCAGGCTGACCGCGGACAGGGTGACCAGCCCGACCTCGCCCACCGGCTCCAGGTCGTGGCGGTAGCCGTAGACCCCGCTGGCATAGCCCGGCAGCAGGGCGACGGTCCCGGTGGCGTTGGCGGCGACCGGCGGCACGCCGGCATAGATCAGCGCCGGCAGGGTGAGGAAGCTGCCGCCCCCGGCCACGGCATTCATCGCCCCGGCCAGGAAAGCGGCGGTCAACAGCAGAAGCTCGGTCATTCTTTTTCTGGTTCCAGCGTTATCGGTTTCTCAGTTCGCGGCGGATGATCTTGCCGGTGGTCGTCATGGGCAGGCTGTCGAGGAACTCGATCGCGCGCGGATACTCGTGGGCGGCAAGCCGCGTCTTCACGAACTCCTGGATCTCCGCCTTCAGCCGGTCGTCCGGCGCCACCCCCTCGTTCAGCACGATGAAGGCCTTCACGATCTCGGTGCGCAGCGGATCGGGCACGCCGACCACCGCCGCCATGCGCACCGCCGGGTGGCCGATCAGGCAGTCCTCGATCTCGCCGGGGCCGATGCGGTAGCCGGCCGAGGTGATCACGTCGTCGTCGCGCCCGACGAAGCGGATGTAGCCCTCCCCGTCCAGCATTCCCTGGTCGCCGGTCAGCAGCCAGTCGCCGGCGAACTTCGCCGCGGTGGCCTGCGGGTTGTTCCAGTAGCCGAGGAACATCACCGGGTCCGGCCGGCGCACGGCGATCAGCCCCAGCGCGCCCGGCCCCAGCCGGTTCCCGCCGGCATCGACCACCGCCACCTCGTGCCCCGGCACCGGACGGCCCATGATCCCGGGCCTGGCCGGCATCAGCGTCGCCGCCGAGGAGACGATCATGTTGCATTCGGTCTGGCCGTAGAACTCGTTGATCGTCACGCCGAAGGTCTGGCGGCCCCAGTCCAGCAGCTCCGCCCCCAGCGTCTCGCCGCCGCTGGCGACCGAGCGCAGGCAAACCTCGTGGCGCGAGCGCGGATCCGGCACAGCCCGCATCATCTTCAGCGCGGTCGGCGGCAGGAAGGCGTTGCGCACCCCGAACTCCGCCAGCAGGCGGAAGGCCTCCTCCGCATCGAACTTCTCGAAGCGGTGCGAGACCACCGTCACCCCGTGATGCCAGGCCGGCAGCAGCACGTCGAGCAGCCCGCCGATCCAGGCCCAGTCGGCCGGCGTCCAGATGCGGTCGCCCGGCTGCGGGAAGAGGTCGTGCGACATCTCCACCCCCGGCAGATGGCCGAGCAGCACGCGATGGGCGTGCAGCGCCCCCTTCGGCTGGCCGGTGGTGCCCGAGGTGTAGATGATCAGCGCCGGATCGTCCGCCGCCGTGTCGGCCGGGGTGAAGCGGTCCGACGCCGCGTCGACCAGCCCGTGCCAGTCGAGGCAACCGTCGCCGCCCCCGTCGATGCGCAAGACCGTCCTCAGCTCCGGCAGGCGGTCGCGGATCCGCGCCAGCTTCTCCGCGCCCGCCCGGTCGGTCACCACCGCCCTGGCCCCGCAGTTGGCGAGGCGGTATTCCAGCGCCTCCACCCCGAACAGCGAGAAGAGCGGCACCGCCACCCCGCCCAGCTTGTAGGTGGCGACATGCGACACCGCGGTTTCCGGCGCCTGGGGCAGCAGGATGCCGACCCGGTCGCCCCGCCCCACCCCCTGGGCCGCCAGCACGTTGGCGAAGCGGTTCGACAGGGTGCGGATGTCGGCGAAGCGGTAGCTCTCCACCGAGCCGTCGCGCCGCTTGTGGATCAGCGCCAGCCGGTCGGGCGCCTCTGCCGCCCAGCGGTCGCACACGTCCACCCCGATGTTGTAGCGCTCCGGCACCGTCCACGCGAAGCGGTCGCGCAGAGCGTGATAGCTGTCCGCCTTCGGCAGCATGCGGGTTCCCTCCCAACGGCTTCTTCGCCGGCCTGCCTCCCGTCCGGGCGGCCGTTGGTCCGATCATAGGGGGAACGGATCGTCCGCGTCATCTGCGGCCCGCCGCCGGTGGCATGGAATAGGCCGCGGGGCTGCCATGTTGATAGGAGCAGCGTTGCCATTTCCGACGAGCGAGATCCCCGATGAAAGCCAAGCCCCTCACCGCCGCCGCCCTCGCCGCCGTCCTGCTCGCCGGGTGCGCGGCGCCGGGTTCCCAATATGGCTATGGCTACGGCGACAGCGGTTACGGCAACAAGCAGATGGCCGGCGCGCTGCTCGGCGGCGTGGTCGGCGGCCTCGCCGGCTCCCGCTTCGGCGGCGGCAGCGGCAAGCTGGTCGCGGTCGGCGTCGGCACGCTGCTGGGAGCAGCACTGGGCAGCGCCGCCGGCCAGTCGCTTGACCGCGCCGACCAGGCCTACGCCCAGCAGGCGGCGCAGGCGGCCTACACCGCCCCGACCGGCAGCACGGTGCGCTGGAACAACCCGCAGAGCGGCGCCTGGGGCAGCTACACCCCGACCCGCGACGGCACCGGCCCCTATGGCGAGCTGTGCCGCGAGTACCAGACCACCATCTCGGTCGGCGGCCAGCTCCAGCGCGGCTACGGCACCGCCTGCCGGCAGGCGGACGGAAGCTGGCGGGTGGTCGGGGGGTAACCTACCCCTCCGACACCTCCTCGTTGCGCTGGATCAGCACCTTGTCGATGCGGCGGCCGTCCATGTCGATGACCTCGAAGCGGATGCCGTTCCAGAAGAAATGCTCGGCCGCCTGGGGGATATGGCCCAGATGGTCGAGCATGAAGCCGGCGATGGTATGGAAATCGCCCTCGCCGCGCAGGTCGCGCACGCCGATCAGCGATTCGACCTCCTCCACCGGGGTCATGCCGTCGACCAGCCAGCTTCCGTCCTCGCGCTGCACGGCGCCGTCGCTCTCCTCGCCCAGGTCGGGCAGCTCGCCGGCGATGGCCTCCATGATGTCGGTCAGGGTGGCGACGCCCTCGACGCTGCCGTACTCGTCCACCACCACCGCCATCTGGGCGCTGGTCTGCTTGAAAAGCTCCAGCAGGCGGAACACCGGCGTGCCGTCATGGACGACCAGCGGCTTGGTCAGGGCGGCGCGCAGGTCGAAGGGCTGGCCGCTGAGCGCGCGGTTCAGCAGATCCTTGGCGGCCACGATCCCCTGCAGCTCGTCCACGTCGCCGCGGCAGACGGGGAAGCGGGAATAGCCGCTGTCGCGGATCTCGCGGGCCAGGGTCTCCGCCGGGTCGCTCAGGTCCAGCCACATCAGGTCGGGGCGCGGGGTCATGATCGAGCGCACCGTGCGGTCGGAGAGGTGCATCACCCCCTCGATCATCTTGCGCTCGGCCGGCTCGAAGACGCCGGACTGCGTGCCCTCCTTGATCAGGCTCTTGACCTCCTCCTCGGTCACCGTCTGCTCGCGCGTCGTCGGCAGGCGGAACAGCTTCAGCACCGCGTCGGTGGAGGCGCCGAGGAACCAGACGACCGGGGCGGCGACGGTGGCGACCAGCCGCATCGGCCGCGCCACGGCGGAGGCGATGCGCTCGGCGTTCACCAGGGCCATGCGCTTGGGCACCAGCTCGCCGATGATCAGCGAGAAATAGGTGATCGCCGCGACGACCAGCGCGAAGGCGACCTGACGGCCGTAGGGAGCCACCGACGGCACCGATTCGTCCAGGAAGACGCCCAGGCGGTCGGCCAGCGTGGCGCCGCCATAGGCGCCGGCGATGATGCCGGTCAGGCTGATGCCCACCTGCACCGTGGACAGGAAGTGGCCGGGATTGTCCGCCAGTTCCAGCGCGACGCGCGCGCCCTTGCTCCGCTTGTCCTCGACAAGCTGCTGAAGCCGGGCGCGGCGCGCCGACACCAGGGCCATCTCCGACATCGCGAAGAAGGCGTTCAGCAGGATCAGCAGGACGATAACCAGCAGTTCCCAGATCATGTCTTCGTGCCCCGTTGGGGGCGCTCCCTCATCCGGTTATTTGGTGGAGGACCAGGGCGGCCGCCTCGCCCAGCCCCAGCAGGACGGCGGCGACGATCGCCAGCGCCAGCACGCCGGCCGACAGCCCGGCCAGCACGAAGGCGCCGTCCCGTTCGATCAGTCCCAGCGCGATCAGCGCGATGGCGAAGGCCGGCGGCTGGTTGCCGAACATGATCGGCAGGGCGAGCACCGCCGCCAGGATCATCACCGCCACTCCCAGCAGCCGCTCCGCCGCCGGGCTGGTCAGCGCGCACAGGCGGCCTTGCATGTGGCGCTCCACCCGCAACACCCAGGGCCGCGCGCGCGCCGTCACGGCCAGCAGCTTGTCGCGTTCCATGGTCAGGGCGGCGAGGCGGCGCGGCAGCCAGGGCTGCGGCCGGCCGGCCAGGAGCTGGGCGCCGATCAGCACCATCGGCAGGCCCGTCGCGGTCGACAGGCCCGGCACCGGCAGCACGTTGGGGATGGAGAGCATCAGAAGCAGGGCGCCGAAGGCGCGGTCGCCCAGGATATGCACCATGTCGCCGAGCGCGATCCGCTCGCCATGGTCATGGGTCAGGAACTCGTCCAGCACGTCCGAGGCGCGGGCATGGCCCGGTCCGCCGGGACCTCGGTCGGCCGGGTCGGAGGCATCCGGTTCAGGGGTACCCGCCTTGCGGAGGTCGTCCGCGCGGGTGTCCGGAGGTCGGTCTTCGCTCACGGGAAAGCCGTTCGCCTTTGACTGGTGGACGGGAGACCGGGTGGCGGGAAGCCGGAAGGATGGACGGGTAAACCCATGGACCTTTGCGACGCAGCGGCGACTGAATTCCTTCTACAGGAAGCGCCGCCTCCGCGCCAGACCCGCTGAAGCGCTCAAGCTTCGGCCGGGCCGCGGACCGGCAGCTCGACCGTGAAGGTGGCGCCGGCGCCGGGCGCGCTGTCCACCTGGATGCGGCCGCCATGCCCCTCCACGATGGTCCGGCAGATGTAGAGTCCCAGCCCGACCGTCCCCTCCCCCGCCGTTCCCAGCGTGCCGGAGCGGGTGAAGGGCTGGAACAGCCTTGCACGCTCCGCCTCGGACATGCCGCGCCCCTCGTCGGCGACGCTCAGCCGCTGCCAGCCCTCCGCCCCCGCCGCCACGCCGACGCGGACCCGGCCGCCGCGGTGGGAGAACTTGATGGCGTTGGACAGCAGGTTGTTCATCACCTGCTCGGTCTTGCCGGAATCAAGCATGGCCTGCGGCAGCCCCTCCTCCGCCTCCAGCGCGATCGCGACGCCCTTGCCCTCGGCCAGCACGGCGTTCATCGCGACGTTGCGCCGGGCGAGCAGGGCCAGATCCACCGGCTGGCGGGTCAGCCGCAGCCGCCCGGCCTCCAGCGACGCCAGCGACAGGGCGTCCTCGACGAGATGACGCATGAACAGGCTCGATTCGCGGATGCGCTCCAGGCAGGACCGCTCGGTGGCGTCCAGCCGGCCCGCCACCCGGTCCTCCAGCAGTTCGGCGAAGCCGGCGATCACCTGCAGGGGCGAGCGCAGGTCGTGCGCCAGCATGCCCATCAGGCGGTTCTTCTGCTCGTTGCTCGCCGCCAGCTCGGCGTTGGCCTTGGCGAGCGCCCGCTGGGCGGTGGACAGCTCGTTGTTGAGGCGGCTCATCTCCTCGAACAGCGCCTCGGTCGCCCGGCCGGCCGCAACCGGCCGCGCGGCGGACAGCGGCGACAGCCGTGCCGCCAGCGCGGCGTCCAGCCCGGCGATGGCGCGGGCCACGGGCCGGCCGCGCCGGGTTCCCGCGCCACGGTCAGCACCAGCCCGGCCCCGTCGCCGCAGCCGGAGACGTGCAGCATCCCCGGCTCCGGTCCGGCCCTCTCCCGGCCCGCCCACTCCAGGCCGCGATCCACCACCACCTCGCCGCCGCGCAGGGCCGCGAAGAGGTCGAGCGCGCGCGTCATCGCCGCCACGCCGAACAGGGCGGGAAAGGCGCGGCCGGGGTCCATCCGCAGTCCCGGGATGCCGTCGCCGACGCTCAGCAGCCCCTGCAGCCGGCCCTCCGGGTCGCAGGTCAGCACCAGCCCGTCCACCCCGCCTCCTTTCGCCCGAGCGGACGCACCGTCATGCGGCGGCCCCGGCCAGACGCGCCGCCGTGGCGACCGCCTCGTCGGCGCTGGCCGCGAAGCCGTCCGCCCCCACCTTGCGCCAGAGATCCGGCACCAGGTTGAACGGATAGCCGCCGACCAGGATGCCCAGCGGCCGGCCGTTCAGCTCCCGCCGCACGTCGGCGATCAGGTCGGTGACGCGGCCGATATGGGCGGTGATGGTCGCCGAGACCGCCAGCACGCGGGCGTCGCGCTCCTCCACCGCCCGGACGATGCTGCCGGCCGGGGTGTTGGCGCCCAGATAATAGGTGTCCCAGCCGGCCATCTCGAAGAAGTCGGCGACCATCCGGATGCCGATCTCGTGCAGTTCGCCGCTGACGCAGGTGGCGACCAGCGACCGGCCGGCCCGTTCCCCGGCGAAGATGCGGGGGTAGAGCATGGACATGATCGCCTGGGTGGCCGCCGTGGCGAAATGTTCGTGCGCCACGGTGATCGTCCCGGTCTGCCACAGCCGGCCGACCTCGCGCAGCACCGGCTGGAAGACATGCAGATAGAGGTCGTGCACCGGCATGCCCGCCTCGACCCGGCGGCTCACCAGCTCCGCCGCCTCGCGGCGGTCGCCCTGCAGCAGGCTGTCGAGATAGGCGCGGGCAAGGTCGCCGTACGGGGCGTCCGGCTGGACGAAGGGCGGGATCTCGGCCGGAAGCTCCGGCAGGGCGCCGAGGGCGGCGTCGACGCAGGCGGTCACGCGGTCGGCGGTCTCGCCGCCCAGCCGCGCCACCACCACGTCGCGCAGGATCTCCAGGCTCTGCCCGATCTCGGAGGCCGGGATGTTCAGGCCGGTGAACAGAACCTTCACCCAGGCGACATATTCGCGGAACAGGGCGGGGCTGTCGGCCGCCACCGCCTCGGCCAGGTAGAGGACGTGGTAGCGCAGATCCTCCACGCATTTCTCCAGCCCCGCCTCGCCGTAGCGGGCATAGAGCTGGGGCCAGCGCTCGAACTGGATGGCGACGGCGGCGCGGGCCAGCTCGTCACGGCGTTCGGCGATGGGGTTGGCGGCGTGGCGCAAAGGCACTGTCTCCCGACATCGCGCCGGCGCGCCCGGCGGCCGGCCATGTCCTGACCATGAATGGAAGGGTGCGTGATCCGGCGGTCATTGGCAAGCCGGCACACCGCCGATCGGCCAAGGACCGGAAACCTGATGTCGTCCCTGCACCCGCCAGCATCAAGCCCCAACAGCCGGCACCCGAAAAAGGACTCCTCCGGCCGCCGGCAGTCGGGCACCGGCCCGGCCCGCCAAAGCACGGATGCTGCGCATCGCCTGATCTGGCGCTATAGAGGACGTTACCAGCCCGCACCGCCGCTTCTTCGGAACACGCCGCAAAATGACCGTCCGCCTGCGCGCCCATCATCTGCTGTGCATGCTGACCTATGCGGGGAAAGGCTACAGCCCGGCCTTCGTCGCCAACTACGACCTTGTCGTCGCCCGGCTGGCCGGCGGGGAGGACATCCTGATGGTCGAGGGGCCGGACGATCTCTGCGCCCCGCTGCTCGGCGATCCGCAGGCCCATTGCCGCAACGCCGGCGTCCGCGGGCGCGACGCCGCCGCGGCCGCGGCGGTGACCGCCCTGCTGGCGCGGCCGGTGGCGGCCGGCGACCGGCTGAGGCTCGACGCCGCCCTGCTGGAGCGGCTGCGCACCGCCTTCCGCGCCGGGACGACGCGCACCGCCTGCGGCGGCTGCGAGTGGTCGGGCCTCTGCACCGGCATCGCGGAGGGCGGTTTCGCCGGCACGCGCCTGCAGATCTGACCGGCGGGTCAGCGCTGGCGCTGCTGCACCACGAAGGTCAGGCGCTTGGTCAGGTCGGCCTTCGAGACCGGCTTCACCAGATATCCCGAAATGCCGTAGGCGATGGCGCGCTTGACGATCTCCGCCTCGCGGTGGCCGGTCAGCACGATCACCGGCAGGTCGGCCAGCACGTTGCCGGTGGCGGTGCGCAGGGCGTGCATCAGGTCCAGCCCGCTCATCCGCGGCATCTCCAGGTCGCAGATCGCCAGATCGACCTCGCCCGGGTTCTGGCGCAGGATGTCCAGCGCCTGGACCCCGTCCGCCGCCTCGAACACGCGGCGCACGCGGATGTCGTGCAGCAGGCGGCTGATCAGGGCACGGGTGAAGCTGTCATCCTCGATCAGCAGGATCCCCAGGTCGTTGATCTTGCGGACCTGCCGTGCACCCGTGTCTGCCGCCATGCCGTTCCCCCGCGCTCCGGTCCGTCCCTGCCCTCCGGCACGACGGCCGCCGGAACGGAAGTGTCGCGAAGGCACAGTTTATCAGTCGTTAACGGGACGCGCGGACCGCGCATCACCGGCGCCCGGATTTCCCGCATGGCGTGTCCATCTCCCCGTGATATAAAACCGCCGGCCGCCGCTGCGGCATCCTTCAACGTGGCAATCGCCGGCGTAAGCTTCTATGGTGGGCAGCCGCGACAGCAGGACCGGACGTAAGGACCCGACGACCGTGACCGCCTCTTTCCCCACCAGCGAGACCGCCGACGGCGGCCCGGCAGGGCTTCTGCCTGCCGAGATGCTGAGTCTGGTGGTGGAGGCGTCGAGCGCCGGCATCGCGGTCGCCGATCCCTGCCAGCCCGACCTGCCGCTGGTCTACTGCAACCCGGCCTTCCTGGAGATGACGGGCTACGGCGCCGGGGAGATGCTGGGCCGGAACTGCCGCTTCCTGCAGGGTCCCGGCACCGACCGCGCCACGGTGGAGGAGCTGCGCGCCGCCATCGCCGAGGGGCGGCCGACCGCGGTCGAGGTGCTGAACTACCGCAAGGACGGCACGCCCTTCTGGAACGCGGTGTCGCTGCGCCCGATTCCCGGCCCGGACGGGTCGGTGCGCTGGTTCGTCGCCTCCTGCACCGACGTCACCCGCCGCCGCCAGTCGGAGCAGGAGCTGCGCAACACCCAGGAACAGCTCACCAAGCTGGCGGCGGAGACCTTCGCGCTGGCCGAGGATCTGGACCGCGCCCGCGAGGAGGCGGAGGAGGCGCGCGTGACGGCGGAGAATGCCAGCCGCGCCAAGTCGCGCTTCCTCGCGATGATGAGCCACGAGCTGCGCACCCGATGACCGCGGTGATCGGCATGGGCGACCTGCTGATCGGCACGCCCCTGACCGACCAGCAGAAGACCTTCGTCAAGACCCTGCGCTCCTCGGCGGACACGCTGCTGACCATCCTGAACGACGTCCTGGACTTCTCGAAGATCGAGGCCGGGCAGCTCGTCCTGGAGGAGATCGACTTCTCGCTCCACCGGGTGGTGGAGGACGTGGTCCAGCTCTTCCTCGTGCGGTCGGCGGCGAAGGGGCTGGCGCTCAGCGCCTCCATCGCCGACGACACGCCGCGCCATGTCCGCGGCGACCCGACCCGGCTGCGCCAGGTGCTGTTCAACCTCGTCTCCAACGCCATCAAGTTCACCGACCATGGCGGGATCGAGATCGCCGCCTGGATGGCCGCCGAGGACGACGACGGCATCACCCTGCGCTTCGAGGTGATGGACACCGGCATCGGCATGACCGACGAGCAGCGCACCCGCCTGTTCGACGCCTTCGTGCAGGCCGACGCCTCGACCACCCGCAAATACGGCGGCACCGGGCTCGGCCTGTCCATCTGCAAGCGGCTGGTCGAGGCGATGGGCGGCGAGATCGCCGCCGCCAGCAGCCCCGGCAAGGGCTCCACCTTCCGCTTCTCGATCCGGGTTCGCCATTGCGAATCGCCGCCCGCCGCCGAGCAGGCGATGCGGCAGCGGATGGAGGGCTCCGTCCCGGCGATCGATCCGACCCCGGCCTCGCCGGTGTCGCTGCGGCTGCTGCTGGCGGAGGACAACGACGTCAACCGCATGCTGATCACCGCCATGCTGGAACGGATCGGCCATCGGGTGGAGGCGGTGGCCGACGGCCGCGCCGTGATCGACGCTCTGCAGACCGGCGAGTTCGACCTGCTGCTGCTGGACATGGAAATGCCGGTGATGGACGGCCGGACCACCGCCCGCACCATCCGCCGCATGGCCGGGCCGATATCGCTGCTGCCCATCGTCGGCATCTCGGCCGATGCCCTGCCGGAACACCGCGACGGCCACCTCGCCGCCGGGCTCGACGCCTATCTGACCAAGCCGATCGACTGGGACCAGCTCAACTCCGTGGTGCTCGACCTCGCCTCCCGCCCGCGGGAGCGCCGCGCCGTCCCGGCGGCCGGCCGGCCGGCGCCGGAGCAGGACATCTTCGCCCGGCTGCCGCTGGTCGACCGGGTGAAGCTGGCGGAACTGCGGCTGGCCCTGGGGGCTGAGAGCCTGGACGGCATGCTGCGGCTCCTGCCGGAAACCGCCAGCCGGGAGCTGTCGGCGGTGCGCGCCGCCGTTCTGGGCAACCGCCCGCGCGACCTGAAGCAGGCGGCCCACACGCTGGCCGGGCTGGCCGCCAATTTCGGTACGCCGCGGCTGGCAGCCGTCGCCCGCGCGCTCAACGACCATTACACCGACGCCGACCGGGTGGCGGCGCTGGTCCCGCTGCTGGAAACCACGATCGAGCAGACCAACCGGCTGGTCTGCGACCCGGACTCGGTCACCGGCGCGGACGGCTGAGGGCGGCCGGACCGGGGACCCGCGCCGGGCCGAAAGGCTGCCCCGCCGGAATTGCGGTTGCGCCTGGGCCGCGCCGCCCTGCACACAGGGGTGGTCGCCGGGGCCGAGGGGAACTCCGCCGTCCGGCATCCCACGGTCCTGGAGTCGTCGCAAGCATGCCCACCGCCTACCAGCTCGACCTGCTGATGAAGCCCAGCGGGCGGACGGCGATCCTGACGGCCTCGGGCTTCGTGCTCGACCTCGCCAGTCCGGACGCCACCGGGCTGCCGGTGGAGGATGTGGCGCGGGCCCTGGCCTATCAGCCGCGCTGGTGCGGCGCCACCAGCCAGTTCTATTCGGTCGCCGAGCACAGCGTGATGGTCTCGCACCTCGTGCCGGAGGCGCTCGCCTATGACGGGCTGTGGCACGACTGCGTCGAGTCCATCTCGGGCGACTGGCCCTCGCCGCTGAAGGTCCATCTCGGCCGGGAGGAGGTGAAGCGCAAGCTCGCCCCGCTGGAGGCCGCGTTCCAGCGGCGCTTCGGCTACCGCGCCGACCTGCCGGAGGTGAAGGCCGCCGACCTCGTCGCCATGGCGACCGAACTGCGCGACCTGCTGCCGCCGGCCTGGATGGACTGGGGTCACCTGCCCGATCCGCACCCGGCCCCCATCCGCCCCGTCGGGCCGGAGCGCGCCTACAGCCTGTTCATGGAACGCTACGAGGAGCTGAAGCACCTGGCCGCCCTGCCGGGCCCGGCCGCGAAGGGACGCGGGGGCACGAGGCGCCGGACCGCCCGCTGACCACCACCCGCCACCCGTCGGCAGCCGGCCGCGCAAGCCCGCCCGGGGCCGGTCCGCCGCTCAGGCGTGGCCGGCGGTCGCCTGACCGGCGCCGCGCCGTCCGCCCCGGCCGCGCATGCCGCGGGAACCGCCGCCCTGGCCCTGGCCCTCGCCGTCCCCGTCGGTACCGTCCGACTGGGCGGCGCAGCGCTCGGCCAGCTCGCGGATGGCGCCGCGCACGTCCGGATCGCGGATGCTCTGGAAATAGCGGGCCAGCATCAGCGCCTCGCGCGAGCGCAGCGTGCCTTCCGTCTCCTCGGGCTGGGCGCCGGCCTCCGGGTTGCCGGCTGCGCTGCGCTGCTCCTCCAGCCCGTCGAAGAAGACGGACACCGGCACCCGGAAGAACTGCGCCAGCTTGTACAGGCGGCTGGCGGACACCCGGTTGAACCCGCGCTCGTACTTCTGCAACTGCTGGAACGTCAGCCCCAGGGCCGCGGCCACGTCGCTCTGGCTCAACCCCGCCAGCATGCGCAGTTCGCGCAGCCTCTGCCCGACGAACACATCGACCTCGTTGAGGCCTTCCTTCTTTTCGCGGCCGCGTCGTTTCACAGCGTCCCCCTTACTCTCGGTGACAGGCACAACAGAAATGGCGATCCGCCGGCACGTGATCCCCGAAAGCACAGAACCCCTCGGGTTCTGGAAGAAATCGGTCGACCGCGTCACGGAATTACAACTCAGCTATGACCTGGAGGGCGCCACGTCAACCGCCGCTGTGCCGACTACCTCTTTTGGTGAAGTCCGGGCGACCCGAATTCCATATCCGTTGCGAAATCGGTGACAATTTCCCGCCAATTCCTTTCGAATCCGCATGGTTGCAGGCGGACGGCCCGAAGCCGCGCGCCGCTAGGCATATTTTGCCGGGCGCTGGGCAAAAACTGCCCAGGAATTAACCGTCTCTTCATCAAGACCGCGCAGCATGGCCCACGATACAGACCTCGGCGCGGTTCTTGCACTTTGCCTTCGCGGATGCGGGAGCCGCCCGGACCGCCCGGCACCGGGGGTTGATTCCGATCGGGGATTGGCGCGTGAACAACCTGCTGCAGACCTTGCGCAACCTGGGACCTGCCCGCCTCGCGGCGATCGGCGGCGTCGGGCTTCTGCTGATCGGGTTCTTCGTCTACCTGACGACCCGCCTCTCCTCGCCGGAGATGGAGCTTCTCTACGCCGAACTCCAGCCCAACGAGGCCGCCGCCATCGCCAAGAAGCTGGAGGAGGCGAAGGTCCCCTTCACGGTGGACAAGAGCGGGACGAAGATCACCGTTCCCGCCGACCAGGTCGGGCCGATGCGCATGCGCATGGCCGCCCAGGGGCTGCCGTCGGGCGGTTCGGTCGGCTACGAGATCTTCGACAAGTCCGAAGGCTTCGGCGCCACCAGCTTCATGCAGAACATCAACCACCTGCGCGCGCTGGAGGGCGAGATCGCGCGCACGGTGCAGACGCTGAACGGGGTGCAGCAGGCCCGCGTCCATCTCGTGCTGCCCAAGCGCGAGCTGTTCGCCCGCCAGCAGAACCCGGCCACCGCCAGCGTGTTCGTGAAGCTGCGCCCGGGCGCCCAGCTCTCGCGCGAGAACATCCAGGCGATCCAGCAGCTCATCGCCGCCTCGGTCCCCAACCTCGACCCCGGCCGCATCTCCATCGTCGACGACAAGGGCAAGCTGCTCGCCCGCGGCACCGGCACCGACACGCCGGAAGCCATGATGGCCTCGGCGGAGGAGAAGAAGCTCGCCTACGAGAACCGGCTGGCCCGCACGATCGAGGATCTGCTGGGCCGCACGCTCGGCTACGGCAAGGTGCGGGCGGAGGTGTCGGCCGACCTCGACTTCGACCGCATCACCACCCAGTCGGAGATCTTCGATCCGGAAAGCCAGGTGGTGCGCTCCACCCAGACGGTGAACGAAAACAGCGAGAGCGCCGACCGCGATCCGCTGCAGCCGGTCACCGTCGACCAGAACCTGCCGACCTCCCAGTCCGGCAACAACGCCGGCCCGCTCTCCTCGAACAAGTCCGCGCGCAACGAGGAGACGATCAACTACGAGATCAGCAGGACGACCAAGAACCATGTGCGCGAGACCGGGCAGGTCCGCCGCCTGTCGGTCGCCGTGCTGGTCGACGGCACCTATCAGCTGTCGAAGGAGGCGCCGCCCGCCTACCAGCCCCGGTCGGAGCAGGAGATCGAGAGCATCAAGGCGCTGGTGCGCAGCGCCGTCGGCCTCGACGCGGTGCGCGGCGACTCGCTGGAAGTGATCAACATGCGCTTCTGGTCGCCCGAGGACGACATCCAGAAGCCCGAAGAGCTGTTCATGGGCCTGACCAAGGACGACGTCTTCCGCATCGCGGAGATGGTCGTCCTGGGCATCGTCGCGGTCCTCATCATCCTGCTGGTCATCCGCCCCCTCATCTCCCGCGCCTTCGAGAAGGCCGAGATGCAGGAGGAGGACGAGATGGACCGCCTGCTGACCGACCAGGGCAACCTGCCGGCGGCGCTGGCCGCCCCCACCGGCGCGCTCGCCAGGATCTGGCGCTGGAAGCCGCCCAGGCCGACGAGGAGCTGGAGCAGATGATCGACATCAACCGGGTCGAGGGGCGGGTGCGCGCCTCCTCCCTGCGCAAGGTCGGCGAGATCGTGGACAAGCATCCCGAGGAAGCCGTGTCGATCCTGCGCAACTGGCTGTACCAGGAGAGCTGAGCCATGGCCGCCCGTCCGATGGTCGCTGACCTGACAGCCGGCAGCCCGGCTACCGGCAGCCCGACGCCCGGCAGGAGGATCCGCGCATGAGCGTCCGGAAGTTCCTGTTCGACGAATCCTTCGACGTGGAGGTCAGCCCCCGCGTCACCTATGCCGAGGACGACGACCTGCTGCCCGAGCCGGTGGCGGATGCCGCGGTGGAGGAGCCGGCCGCCCCGCCGCCGCCGGTCTTCAGCGAGGAGGAGCTGGCCGCCGCCCGTGCCGAGGGCCACGCCCAGGGCTTCGCCGAGGGCGAGTCCGCCGGCCGCTCCGCCGGCTACGGCCAGGGCTTCACCGAAGGCCTGAAGGCCGGGCAGAGCACCGGCTACGAGACGGCGCGGCAGGAGATCGAGGCGCAGGTCAACAGCCGCATCGCCCAGGCGCTCTCGCAGATTGCCGACGGCGTCACCCGCCTGATCGCGGAGCGCGAGGCGACCAACGCCATGCGCTCCGACCAGCCGGTCCACATCGCGCTCGCCGTCGTGCGCAAGCTGATGCCGGAGCTCGCCCGGCGCGGCGGCCTGCAGGAGGTCGAGGCGATGATCCGCAACTGCCTGACCGACCTGATCGACGAGCCGCGGCTGGTCGTGCGGGTGGCGGAGGACACGGTGGACCTCGTCCGCGACCATCTCGACCAGGCGATCTCGTCGCGCGGCTTCGGCGCCAGGCTGATGGTCATCGGCGATCCCGCCATGGCGCCCGGAAGCTGCCGCGTCGAATGGGCCGAAGGCGGGATGGAGCGCGACACGGCCCGGCTGCTGGCCGACGTGGAGCGTTGCGCCGCACGGTTTCTCGAGGCTCCGGCCCCGGTGTGACCGGCGGAGCCTAAGGGTTTACTCGGAGAGTTCGGATGGCCAGTGATAGCTTCTCCCTCAATGACCTCGATTCGGGACGGGGGGACATGTCCGACTACGACGCCACGCCCGGCGTCGCGAAGGATCTGGAGGCGGTGTACGACATCCCCGTCCAGATCTCGGCCGTGCTCGGCAAGTCGACCATGCAGGTCAGCCAGCTCCTGAAGCTCGGCCGCGGCGCGGTCGTCGAGCTCGACCGCAAGGTGGGCGAGGCGATCGACATCTACGTGAACAACCGCCTCGTCGCCCGCGGCGAGGTGGTGGTGGTGGAGGACCGGCTGGGCATCACCATGACGGAAATCATCAAGTCGGACCGCGGCTGATGACGGCGACCCGCGACACCGCCGAGACGACGAGGCCGAGGGCGGCAGCCCGCCAGGCCGCTGCCTCCGCGGCGGCCCCGGCGGCCGTGCCGGCCCCGACCGCGCCGGCCCGCAGCCTGAGGCTGCGCGGCGGTCTCGACGTCGCGACCCTGGTCGGGCTGGCCGCCGCCGCCGCGGTGATCGGGCTGGCGATGGGATCGGGCGGCTCGCTGCGCTCCTTCATCGACCCGCCCTCGCTGATGATCGTGCTGGGCGGAACGCTGGCGGTCACCACCGCCTCCTTCTCGCTCGGCGACGTGGCGGTCGCCTGGAAGGATGCCGCCGCCGTGCTGATCCACCAGACGCTCGACCCCAAGGGGGTGGCGCGGCAGGTGCTGCTGCTGGCGGAAGCCGCCCGCCGCTCGCCGGAGACCCTGCGCAACCTGCTGCCGGAGCTGCGCAGCGAGCCCTTCCTCTACCGTTCGATCACGCTGGTCACCGAAGGGCTGCCGCCCGACGTGATGGAGCGCATGCTGGCGGGCGAGGTGGAGGCGTCGGGCGGCGCCCGGGCCAAGAGCGCGGGCGTGCTGCGCCGCGCCTCGGAAGTGGCGCCGGCCATGGGGCTGATCGGCACGCTGGTCGGGCTGGTCCAGATGATGGGCAGCCTGAACGACCCCTCCGCCATCGGGCCGGCCATGGCGCTGGCCCTGCTGACCACCTTCTACGGGGCCGTGCTCGGCAACGTCGTCCTCGCCCCGCTCGCCGCGAAGGTGGAGCGGGCGGCGGAGGACGATGCGCTGGTCAAGACCCTCTACACCATCGGCGCCGTCTCCATCGCGCGCCAGGAAAATCCGCGGCGTCTGGAGATGCTCCTGAACGCCGTCCTTCCGCCTGGAAAGCGGATCCAGTATTTCGACCGGGAAGCCCCGAAAGTGGGAGCGTGAGGCTATGCGTCTGCTGATCGTTGGAACGTTGGAAGGACACATCACCGCCGCCGGCAAGATCGCCATGCAGCGCGGTGCCAAGGTGTCCCATACCGACAGCATCGAGGGAGCCCTGAACGCGCTGCGTTCGGCCGCCGGTGCCGATCTCGTGATGATCGACGTCAAGCTCGACATCGCCTCCTTCATCGACAGCCTGAAGAACGAGCGGATCACCATCCCGGTCGTCGCCTGCGGCATCGGCACCGACGCCGCCGCCGCGGTGCGGGCGATCCGGGCGGGGGCGAAGGAGTATCTGCCGCTGCCGCCCAACGCGGAGCTGATCGCCGCGGTGCTGGAGGCGGTGGCCGAGGAGAACCACTCCATCGTCTGCCAGGACCCGGCGATGCAGGCGACGCTGCGGCTGGCGGAACAGGTGGCGCCGTCCGACGCCTCGGTCCTCATCACCGGCGAGAGCGGCACCGGCAAGGAGCTGATGGCCCGCTTCATCCACCGCAAGAGCCGCCGGTCGGGCGAGCCCTTCGTCGCGGTGAACTGCGCGGCCATCCCGGAGAACCTGCTGGAATCCGAACTGTTCGGCCATGAGAAGGGCGCCTTCACCGGCGCCGTCGCCCGGCGCATCGGCAAGTTCGAGGAGGCCAGCGGCGGCACCCTGCTGCTGGACGAGCTGTCGGAAATGCATCCGCGCCTGCAGGCCAAGCTGCTGCGCGCCATCCAGGAGAAGGAGATCGACCGCATCGGCTCGTCGCAGCCGGTCAAGGTCAACGTCCGGCTGATCGCCACCTCCAACCGCAACCTGGAGGCCGAGGTCCGTTCCGGCAACTTCCGCGAGGACCTCTATTTCCGCCTGAACGTCTTCAACGTCGCGATCCCTTCCCTGCGCGAACGGCCGGCGGACATCCCGCTGATCGCCGAGCATTACCTGAAGAAATACGCCGAGGCGAACGGGCTGGGCGAGAAGCGCCTGACCGAGGAGGCCATGGCGATGCTGAAGGCCCACCACTGGCGCGGCAACGTGCGCGAGCTGGAGAACACCATGCACCGCGCCGTCCTGCTGTCGCGCGGGGTGGAGGTCGGGCCGGAAGCCATCATGCTGACCAGCCAGATGCTGGCGCCGGAGGGCAGCGCCCAGGCCTCCATCCCCGCCGACTCGCCGGTCGCCAACCCCTTCGCCGGCCCCGGCGGCACCGTCCCCGCGGCCCGGACGCCGGTGCAGACCCCGCCGGCCGCACCGTCGGCCGCCATGCCGTCGATGCCGGTGGTGGTCGCCCCGCCGGGCGCCCTGCCGACCAGCTACGGCCCGAAGGGCGCCAAGGGCGGCGGGCTGTCGGCCCTGGTCGGCCGCACCGTGGCCGACGTCGAGCGCGACCTGATCATCGAGACGCTCAGCCATTGCCTCGGCAACCGCACCCACGCCGCCAACATCCTCGGCATCTCCATCCGCACGCTGCGCAACAAGCTGAAGCAGTACACGGAGGAGGGCGTCCCGGTGCCGACCCCCGGCAGCGAGGAGCGGGCGAGCGCATGACGGACCCCGGCGCGCACTGACCGGCTGCGGAGCGATCCATGGCCCTGACCGAACAGACCAGCAGCAGGGGCGCCGGCGGCGGCGCCATGGCCGGCAACCTCGCCGCCTTCGGCGAGATGTGGAGGGTCGCCAAGGCGTCGCTGAAGCGCGGCGACGTGGCGATGGCGCTCGGCATCATGCTGATCGTCATCGGCCTGATCATGCCGCTGCCGTCGGTGATGCTGGACATGATGCTCGGGATCAACATCACCGTCTCGGTGCTGATCCTGATGGTCACGCTGTTCATCGCGCGCCCGCTGGACCTGTCCAGCTATCCGACGATCCTGCTGATCACGACGCTGCTGCGCCTGTCGCTGAACATGGCGTCGACGCGCCTGATCCTGACGCACGGGCACGAGGGCACCTCGGCCGCCGGCCACGTCATCGAGGCCTTCGCCAGCTTCGTGATGGCCGGCGACTTCGTCATCGGCGTGATCGTCTACGGCATCCTGACGATCGTCAACTTCAAGGTCATCACCGCCGGTTCGGGCCGCATCGCCGAGGTCGCGGCCCGCTTCACCCTCGACGCCATGCCCGGCAAGCAGATGGCGATCGACGCCGACCTGTCGGCCGGCATGATCGACGAGGCGACCGCCCGCGCCCGCCGCAAGGAGCTGGAGGACGAAAGCGCCTTCTTCGGCTCGATGGACGGTGCGTCGAAGTTCGTGAAGGGCGACGCGGTCGCCGGCCTGATGATCATGTTCATCAACATCATCGGCGGCGTCACCATCGCGGTGCTGCGCCACGACATGCCGGTGATGCAGGCGCTCGACACCTTCACCAAGCTGACCATCGGCGACGGCCTCGTCTCGCAGATCCCGGCCCTGGTCATCTCGATCTCCGCCGGCTTCCTGGTGTCGAAGGCCGGTGCCGGCGGCTCCACCGACAAGGCGGTGGTCGGCCAGCTCACCGGCCATTCCTCGGCGCTGGCGCTGTCGGCCGGCGCCATCGGCGTTCTCGCCCTGCTGCCCGGCATGCCGATGCTGACCTTCCTGCCGATCGTCGGCGCGGTCGGGGCGGCCGCCTACTTCATCCCGAAGATGCAGGCGAAGAAGGAGGCCGAGGAAGCGGCGGCGGCCGAAGCGGAGGCGGCGGCCGGCGGACCGGCCGGCCCCGGCGGGGCGCCGGTGATGCCGGACGAGCCGATCGCCACCGCGCTCGCCATCGACCTGATCCGGCTGGAGCTGGGCTACGGCCTCCTGTCGCTGATCAACCAGCCGCAGGCCGGCAGCCACCGGCTGACCGACCAGATCAAGGGGCTGCGCCGGCAGATCGCCGGCGAGGTCGGCTTCGTCATGCCGGCCGTGCGCATCCAGGACAACCTGCAGCTCCCGCCCAACACCTACGTCATCCGCATCAAGGAGATCGAGGCGGGGCGCGGCGACATCCGGCCCAACATGCTGCTGGTCATGGACCCGCGCGGCGACGCCATGAGCCTGCCCGGCGAGCAGACGGTGGAGCCGACCTTCGGCCTGCCCGCCATCTGGATCGAGCCCGGCTATCGGGAGGAGGCCCTGTTCAAGGGCTATACGGTGGTCGATCCCTCGACCGTCGTCACCACCCACCTGACCGAGCTGATCAAGGACAACATGCCGGAGCTGCTGTCCTTCACCGAGACGCAGAAGCTGCTGGACGAGGTCGACAAGGAGCACCAGAAGCTGATCGCCGACGTGGTGCCGGCGCAGATCACCATCGGCGGGCTGCAGCGGGTGCTGCAGAACCTGCTTGCAGAGCGCGTCTCAATCCGTGATCTTCCGACCATCCTTGAGGGCGTGTCCGAGGCGAGCAGCCAGACCCGCAGCATCACCCAGATCACCGAGCATGTGCGCACCCGCCTCGCCCGGCAGATTTGCGACGCGAACACGAACGAGATGGGCTTCATCCCGCTCATCACCCTGTCCCCGGATTGGGAACAGGCGTTCGCCGAGTCGCTGGTTGGTGACGGCGACGACCGGCAGCTGACGATGGCGCCCTCGCGCCTGCAGCAGTTCATCACCTCGGTCCGCCAAACTTTCGAGCGACACGCCATGATGGGCGAGACCCCCGTCTTGCTGACCAGCCCCCTGATCCGTCCCTTCGTCCGCTCGATCATCGAGCGGTTCCGGCCGGCCACCGTGGTGATGTCGCAGAACGAGATCCACCCCAAGTGCCGCATCAAGACCCTGGGGCAGATCTGATGGCAACCGGTTCGCCGCGTGCGGCACATGACGGAAGGGCCCGCCGATGCGGCTGAAATCCTTCCATGCCAAGACCATGGCCGAGGCCATGCGTCTGGTCCGCAAGACGCTCGGCGACGACGCCATCATCGTGGCGACGCGCGAGGAGGAAGGCGGCGGCGTGCGCGTCACCGCGGCGGTCGAGGACGACGACCTGCTGGTGGCGCAGGAGCGCCTGCGCCAGCCGGCCGCCGCCCCCGCCGACCCGGAGGAGCCGGAGATCGACGTCAGCGAGGTGGTGGCCGAGGTGCTGCAGCGCCACGGCGTGCCCGCCGCCCTCGCCGAACAGCTCGTCGATGCGGCGGCCGGGCTCGACACCGACGATCCCTGCCTGGCGCTCGGCGCCGCGCTCGACCAGTTCTACACCTTCAACCCGCTGCCCGACGGGCGCGGCCGGGTGAAGCCGCTGGTCCTGGTCGGCCCGCCGGGCTCCGGCAAGACGCTGATCGCCGCCAAGCTGGCGGCCCGCGCGGTCTTCAAGAAACGCTCGGTCGGCGTCATCACCACCGACACGGTGCGGGCCGGCGGCGTCGACCAGCTCGCCGCCTTCACCCGGCTGATGAAGCTGAAGCTGGCGACGGTGGAGGACCCCGACGCGCTGGCCGGCGCCTTCGAGGTCAACCGCGGCACCGATCTGGTGCTGGTCGACACCGCCGGCCGCAACCCCTTCGACCGGGAGGACATGAACGACCTGAAGGCCCTGCTGGCGGCCGGCGAGGCCGAGCCGGTGCTGGTGCTGCCGGCCGGGCTGGATGCGCTGGAGGCGGCCGACATGGCGCAGTCCTTCCGGGCGATCGGCGTGCGGCGCATGCTGGTCACCCGGCTCGACATGGCGCGCCGGCTGGGCAGCCTGCTGGCCACCGCCAGCCGGGCGCGGCTCGCCTTCTGCGATGCCAGCGTGTCCTCCAAGGTGGCCGAAGGGTTGACTCCGCTGAACCCGCTGGCCTTCGCCCGGATGATGATGCCGCCGGCCGAAGAGAAGAAGGCGCCCAAGCCGGCGCCCAAGAAACTCGCAACCAAGACCAAAGCCGTCAGTTCCCCGTCGTCGAGGACCATCCCATGACCGAACCGGTGTTTCCGGCCGCCCTCAAGAACGTTCGCCCGCTGCGCGGCGCCAACGTGATCGCCGTGGCCAGCGGAAAGGGCGGCGTCGGCAAGACGTGGTTCTCGATCACGCTCAGCCATGCCCTGACCAAGGCGGGGATGAACACGCTGCTGTTCGACGGCGACCTCGGTCTCGCCAACGTCGACATCCAGCTGGGATTCTCGCCCAGGAACGACCTCGGCGCCGTCATCAACGGCGAGGTGACGCTGGCCAAGGCGGCCCAGCGCTTCCCCGACACCGGCTTCGACATCATCGCCGGCCGCTCCGGCTCCGGCACGCTGGCCCAGCTTCCCAGCCAGCGCCTGTCCGGCCTGCGCAACGAGCTGCTGGAGCTGGCGAAGAGCTACGACAAGGTGGTGATGGACATGGGCGCCGGCGTCGACCGCACGGTGCGCACCCTGTCCGGCCCGGCCGGCACCACGCTGGTGGTGACGACGGACGAGCCGACCTCGCTGACCGACGCCTATGCCTTCATCAAGCTGACCCACGCCACCAACCCGGCCGCCGACCTGCGCATCGTCGTGAACATGGCGCAGAGCATCAAGGACGGCGAGCGGACCTACGGCACCATCCTGAAGGCCTGCCAGAACTTCCTGAAGTACAAGCCGGCGCTGGCCGGCATCATCCGCCGGGACCTGAAGGTGCGCGACGCCATCCGCAACCAGTCGCCCCTGCTGACCCGCTCGCCCGGCTGCGACGCCGCCCGCGACGTCGAGGCGATCGTGCAGCGGCTGCTCGCCGGGAAGTAAGGGCGGCCGATGGGCGGCCCGGCCGCTCTTCCCCCGGCGCCGGCCGCCGCACCCGCTTCCGGGCCGGCGGCGCCCGCCGCGGCACCCGCGGTCCCGGTGGCGGACGCCAGGGTCGCCCGGCTTCCCGAGCGGCTGCAGGACATCGCCCGCCCGGTGGTGCTGACCGGCACCGTCGCCGGACAAACGCCGGAAGGCCTGACCCGCATCCGCACCGCCGCCGGCGAGGTCCTGCTCGACACCCCCACCCCGCTGCCGGCCGACAAGCCGGTGACCATCCAGCTCACCCCGGCCCAGCCGCAGCCCGGCGCCCCCGCCGCCAAGCCCGCGGCCGTCGTGCTGCTGCAGAGCGCCGGGGCGCCGGCCACCCCTGCGCCGGCCACCCCGGCGCAGGGGGCCGGGGCCACGCCGGCGGTCATCCTGCCGGCCCCGCCCCCGCCACCGCGCCCCTGCCCGGCCTGCCCGCCCTGGTGCCCGGCGCGATCGTGCCGGCGCTGGTGCTGGCCGCCAACCCGAAGCCGCCCGGCACCGCCACGGCGCCCGCCCAGCCGACCGTTCCCGGCACCCAGGTGCCGGCGGCCCCGCAGGGTGCTCCGGATGCTCCGGCAACCGGCGGAGCCGCAACCCCGCCCCCGCCCCCGCCCCGGCCCCGGCCGCCTCTCCGGCGGGCCCGGCCGCGCCGGCCGGCCGGCCGCAGCCCGGCGTCCCGGTCGAACTTGGCGGCAATGCCGCCCACCCCGGCGCCGAGACCCCCACCCTCGTCCCCCCGGCGAAGGATCTTCCCGACCTGCCGAAGGGGGCGACGGTCGCGCTGAGGATCCTGACGGTGACCCCGCCACCGGCTCAATCCAGCACGTCGCAGGCCGCCACCGCGCAGCCCGGAGCCGCCCAACCCGGCAGCGCACAGCCGGCGGCGTCGCAGCCCGGCCCGCCGCAGGGCAACCTCGCCCGGCCCGCGATGCCGCCGCCGGCGCCACTCCAGCCGCAACCGCTCTCGCCGCCGACCACCGGGCCGGCCCCCGGCCAGCCGGCCGTTCCTTCGCCCCAGTTCCAGCCCCAGCAGCCTGCGGCACCGGCGCAGCCCCAACCGACCCAAACGGCATCCCAGCCCACCACCCAGCCGCCCCCGGGCCAGCGCCCGCCCGCCGATGCCGGCCGGCCGGAGGGCCAGGGCTCCGCCAACCGCGGCTCCGGGCATCCCGCCCCGCCCGATGCGCCGCCCGGCTCCGTCCCGGCGGATCAGCCCGACGCTCCGCTCATCCAGGGCACCGTGGCGGGGGCGACCCCGCAGGGACGGCCGATCCTGGCGACGACGTTCGGCATGCTGGCGCTGGCGGTGCCGGCCAGCCTGCCGCAGGGCACCCGGGTCACCGCCGCCCTGACCAGCGCCGCCGATGCGCTGACCACCGCCGCCCCGCCCGCCGGGCTGCCGGGTCCGCTGACGGAGCGCGACTGGCCGGCCATGCGCCAGCTCGTCGCCGCGCTGGCCGGGCTCGACCGGGCGCTGGCACAGTCGGTGCTGGCGGCGATCCCGCAGCCGAACCGCAAGCTGGGGGCGGCGGCCAGCTTCTTCCTGGCGGCGATCCGCGGCGGCGACGCCCGCGGCTGGCTGGGGGAGGAGGCGGCCGGGGCGCTCGACCGCGCCGGGCGCGGCGACCTGCTGGCCCAGCTCGAACGCGACTTCAGGACGCTGCAGCAGCAGGCGGCCGAGCCGCTGCCCGGCGACTGGCGCCTCTATACCCTGCCGATGTTCGATGGCCAGGGCCTCCGCCCGGTGCAGGTCCACATCCACCCCCTGCATGACGGGGAGGAGGCGCGCGGGCGCGAGAGCGACAAGCCGGGCAGCCGCTTCCTGATCGACGTCGATCTCAGCCGCCTCGGCCCGCTGCAGCTCGACGGGCTGGTGCGGCCGAACCAGTTCGACCTGATCCTGCGCAGCCACGCCGCCCTACCGGGAGAGTTGAAGGTGGAACTGATCCAGATCTTCGCCGACAGCGTGCGCGCCGTGGGCTACACCGGCGGCCTGTCCTTCCAGTCCGGCGCCAAATCCTGGGTGAAGCTGACGCGCGCCGGCCGGTCCGGCCTGGGGGTGAATGCATGACCGGGGGCATCCGGCGGGAGCGTCTGACCACCGCCCCCACTCCGGACTCGCGGCATGATTTCCTGGTGGAGCTGCGGGGCGAGCCGATGCCCGGCACCCGCCTGCGCATCCGCTACGTCCCGGACCGGCTGGTGCTCGATCCCGCCGGCCTCGCCGCCTACCTGCCGGCGCTCGCCACTGTTCCCGGCGGGCTGGAGGCGCTGGCGGTCGCCGTCCTCGACGATCTCAACAACGAACTGGTTCCCCGCTGGGTCGAGGTCTCCGCCGAACGCGACACTCCGCTGCCCCACCGCGTCTCCATCGAAGACCGCCAGCCGACCTGGGACAACCCGGTGCTGCTGGGCCGGCTGGGGTAGAGCCCCGAACCGGCCCGGCGAGCGGCCCTACCCTTCGAGGAACGCCTTCAGCGCATCCACCACGGCGCGCATCTCGGCCTCGGTGCCGATGGTCACGCGCAGGCAGCTCGGCAGGCCGTAGGAGGGCATCTGGCGGACCAGGATGCTGCGGCCCTTCAGGAACTGGCGCGCCGCCTCGGCGTCGTCCTTGCCGGGCTTCTGGCCCTGGAAGTCCACCAGGACGAAGTTGGTCACGCTGGGATGCACGGTCAGCCCCAGGCCGCGCACCTGCCGGGTGAACCACTCGCGCCACTGCTCGTTGTGCTGGCGCGAGCGCTCCAGGAACTCCGTGTCCTCCACCGCGGCGATGCCGGCGACGTGGGCGGCGGTCGAGACGTTGAAGGGGCCGCGCACGCGGTTCAGCACGTCGGCGACCGCCGCCGGGCAATAGGCCCAGCCGATGCGCAGCGAGCCCAGCGCGAAGATCTTCGAGAAGGTGCGCGTCATCACCACGTTGGGGAAGCGCTCCACCAGCTCGGCCCCGGCGGTGTAGTCGTTGCGGTTCATGTACTCGGCATAGGCCGCGTCGATCACCAGCAGCACATGCGGCGGCAGGCCGGCGTGCAGCCGCTCGATCTCCGAGGTCGGCAGATAGGTGCCGGTCGGGTTGTTCGGGTTGGCGAGGAAGACCAGCTTCGTCCGCGGGGTGACGCGCGACAGCAGGGACTCCACGTCGGCGGTCAGGTCGGTCTCCGGCGCCGTCACCGGCGTGGCGCCCACCGACCTGGCGCCGATCGGGTACATCAGGAAGCCGTACTGCGAATACAGCACCTCGTCGCCCGGCCCGGCATAGGCGCGGATCAGCAGGCTGATGATCTCGTCGGAGCCGGCGCCGCAGACGATCCGCCCGGCATCCAGCCCGAACCGCCGGGCGATGGCCTCGCGCAGCGCGGCGGAGGCGCCGTCGGGATAGCGGTGCAGGGTCGCGGCCGCCTGGGCATAGGCCTCCATGGCCCGCGGGCTCGGCCCCAGCGCGCCCTCGTTCGAGGCGAGCCGGATCGTGCCGTGATGCTCACCACCGACATAGGCGGCGATATCGAGAATCCCGGGACGCGGCACGGGGCCGTTCGACTGGCTCATGACGGTTCACATCCAGACAGTGGAGACAGGAAGACAGTGGAGATGGGAACGAGGGATCGTCCGCAGGCCGCTCAGGCGAACTGCAGCGGCACAGCATAGCCGCCGACCGTGTTCACCCGCACGGGGATTTCGCCCGACCGCTCCCTCAGGGCAGTCATGCGCGGATCGGCCGGATCCACGAAGTCGGCGATCTCCACCAGATGGATGGAGGGGCCGGCCGCATCCTTGGAATGCCAGGTGCAGAAGCTGACCGGCGGCAGGCCGCAGGCCTCCAGCATGTCCTTCAGCCGGCCGCGGCTGAGGTCACCCAGGATCTCGATGCTCAGCAGCGTGCGGTCGTCGCCGGTCGGCTCGTGCGGGACCATGGCGATGGCCAGCGCGTCGCGGTCCTCGCCCCGGCCGTTGCCGCGCCCGCCGAAGGGCAGCCGCGCCACGATCTGCGGCCGGCGCGCGTCGGCCGACACCAGGAAGCGCCACCAGGGGTCGCTGTCGTCCTCCGCCGGGTAGGGCACGATGCCGACGGTGGCGGTGCCCTCCGACACGGCGCGCAGCGCCGCCGCCGGGGTGTTGACCGCGGTCATCGGCACGAAGCTGCCGAAATGGTCGCGCGCCACGTCCCAGAAGCCGCGGCGGTCCTCCGGCGCATAGACGGCGACGGCGAAGGGGCCCTGCAGGCGGGTCAGCGCGGTGATCATCTCCCGCCACATGCGGACGATCGCCTGGGCGGGGAAGCTGCCGGCATGGCGCGCCATCAGGCGGCGCAGGATCGTCGCCTCGCGCGCCGGGCGCAGGAAGACGGGCGGGGCTCCCGAACCATCGGCCCCCTTGGCGAGGCCGATTCGCTCGACGACGGCGGCCCGGCGCATCAGCAGATCATGGATCGCGTCGTCGATCTGGTCGATCTCGCGGCGCAAATCGTCGAGCGGGGTGCTGGTTTGCGTCATGGAGGACTTGTGACCATCGGGAGCAAAGCCGGATAGTAGTAGTCCGCATGCGTCCCAAAATCAAAGAAAACATTGACACCCCCAAGGCCTGCGCCGTAGCTGTACGCTCCCTTGTTTCCAGAGGTCCCGACGCCGCCGCCATGTCTGCGCACCAGCCCTCCGTCGTCGCCGCCGACGCGGGCTCAGAGCCCGGCCGGTCCTTGGATTCCAGCCACAGCGGGGATACCGGCCCGTCGCGGCCGCTCTACGCCCAGCCCGTCTACAACCAGCCGGGCCACCGCGTCCTGCTGGGGACGGACAGGCCGTTGCGCCTGGACAGCGGGGCGGAGCTCGGCCCCTTCCACGTCGCCTACCAGACCTACGGCACGCTGAACGCCGACCGGTCGAACGCGATCCTGATCTGCCACGCGCTGACCGGCGACCATTTCGTGCTGGACCGCCACCCGATCACCGGCAAGTCCGGCTGGTGGGAGATGCTGGTCGGCCCCGGCAAGCCGGTGGACACCGACCGCTACTTCGTCATCTGCTCCAACGTCATCGGCGGCTGCATGGGCAGCACCGGCCCGAAGGACGTCAATCCCGCGACCGGCGAGCCCTACGGCCTCGCCTTCCCGGTCATCACCATCGGCGACATGGTGCGGGCGCAGAAGATGCTGATCGACCATCTGGGGATCGAGACGCTGTTCTGCGTCATCGGCGGCTCGATGGGCGGCATGCAGGTGCTGCAGTGGGCGGTCTCCTACCCGGAGACGGTGTTCGCCGCGGTGCCCATCGCCACGGCGGCCCGCCATTCGGCGCAGAACATCGCCTTCCACGAGGTCGGGCGCCAGGCGATCATGGCCGATCCCAACTGGTGCGGCGGCAACTATCTTCTGGAAGGCAGGCGGCCGGAGGCCGGGCTGGCGGTGGCGCGCATGGCCGCGCACATCACCTACCTGTCGGAGACGGCGCTGCACCGCAAGTTCGGCCGCAACCTGCAGGACCGCAAGTCGGTGACCTACGGCTTCGACGCGGACTTCCAGGTGGAAAGCTACCTGCGCTACCAGGGCGCCTCCTTCGTGGAGCGGTTCGACGCCAACTCCTACCTCTACATCACGCGGGCGATGGATTACTTCGACCTCGCCGCCGACGCCGGCGGGGCGCTGACCAACGCCTTCCGCAAGGACGGGCGGCCGACGCCGGTGCGCTTCTGCCTCGCCAGCTTCTCCAGCGACTGGCTGTTCCCGACCTCCGAATCGCGCGCCATCGTCCATGCGCTGAACGCGGTCGCCGCCAACGTCAGCTTCGTGGAGATCGGGACGGACAAGGGTCACGACGCCTTCCTGCTGGACGAGCCGGAGTTCCACCAGGTGATCCACGGTTTCCTGGAAGGCTGCGCCGAGCATCGCGGCCTCACCGTCCGCCGCCGCGCCCGCTGATCAAGCCTGCCGACCAAGAAAGCCAGTCGCCCCCGATGAGCCCCCTCGACGAGCAGAGCGCCCGCCTCACCCGCCAGCCCCCCGCCATCCGCGACGACCTGAAGCTGATCGCGGACATGGTGCGGCCGAACAGCCGCGTGCTGGACATCGGCTGCGGCGACGGCGCGCTGCTCGACTACCTGACCCATGCCAAGCAGGTGGACGGCCGCGGGATCGAGCTCAGCATGGACGGCGTGCGGCAGTGCGTGGCGCACGGCCTGTCGGTCATCCAGGGCGACGCCGAGACCGACCTGAAGGACTATCCGGCCGACGCCTTCGACTACGTCGTCCTCAGCCAGACCCTGCAGGCGATGCGCAATCCGCGCGCCGTGCTGGAGACGCTGTGCCGCATCGGGCGCCATGCCATCGTCTCGGTGCCCAACTTCGGCTACTGGCGCATCCGGCTGCAGTTGCTGGTGACCGGCCGCATGCCGGTGACCGAGAAGCTGGGCTACCAGTGGTGGGAGACCCCCAACATCCACTTCTGTACGATCCGCGATTTCGTCGTGCTGTGCGAGGAGATGAACATCCGGATCGAGCAGTCGCGGATCATGGACCGCGCCGGCCGCGTCACCGGACGGGCCCATTCCGGATTCGCCAACCTGTTGGGCGAACAGGGCGTATTCCTGTTGCGCCGGGGCTGAGGACGCGCTGCCGCCGCGACAGGCCGCGCAACGGTCGCGGCCCCGCCGGTGTTGACTCCCAAACCTCGTCCCGAGGCCAAGGAGGCTCCGCCCATGCGCCGCTGCGTACCGCTCCGCCCCGCCCTGCTCGCCGCCTGTGCTGCCGCCCTGCTCGCCGCGCCGGCGCCGGCCGAAACGACCGTCGCCCAGCAGACCGCCCCGCTGATGACCGCGCCGCGGCCGGAAGACCAGCCGGCGACCGACGCCACCACCTCGCCGACCGGCGTGGACGGCGAGGCGCCGTCGCGCGAGGTCCAGAACCCCGCCCCGCCCGCCGGCAGCGGTAGCGGCGCCCCCGTCGCCACCCTGCCGCCCGACGCGATGACCGCCGATCAGGCCCGCGCCCTGGTCGGCAGGATGGTCCGCACCCGCGACGGCCTGGCAAGCGGCGAGATCCAGGACTTCACCCTGTCCCCCGACGGCGACCGGGTCGAGCGGGTGGTCCTGTCGCGCCGCGGCGGGGCAACCGGCGGAGAGGCCGGCGGAGAGGCCGGCGGCAAACTGGTCTCGGTGCCGGTGACGGCGCTGCGCACCGACCGGGCGTCGGCCACGCTGGACCTCGACTCCGCCGACCTGACCGAGGCGCCCGCCTTCACCTATGGCGACAGCGACCGCACGCTGAAGCGACCGCAGTGACGGTTCAGCCGCCGGCGGCCTCCTCCAGCAGGTGGCGCAGCAGCGTCTCGCCCATCGGCCAGGGGCCGTGCCCGGAGTCGGCGTTGATGTGCCCGGCCTCGCCGGCGTCGATGAAGTCGGCACCCCAGGCGACGGCGAAGGCGCAGGCGCGCTCCGCCCGGCAATAGGGGTCGTTGCGGCTGCCGACGACCAGCGCCGGGAAGGGCAGCGGGTCGACGGGAACCGGCGCGAAGCGCGCCGCCTCCGCCGGGATGCCGTCCGGCGCGTCGACGTCGGGCGGCGCCACCAGCAGCGCCCCCGCCACCTTGCCCACCGCCGGCGTCCCGGAGGCCGCCCAGCGGGCGACCAGGATGCAGGACAGGCTGTGGGCGACCAGCACCACCGGCCCTGCCACCTTGCCCGCGGCCGGCGTCACCGCCGCCGTCACCGCCTCCTCCAGCCGCGCAGCCCAGACCTCCGGCGCCGGGGCGTCCCAATCGCCGAGGTCGACCCGCCGCAGCGCGGGCATCCGCCGTTCCAGCCAGCTCTGCCAGTGGCCGGGCGGGGAATTGCCGAGCCCGGGCAGGATCAAAACTGTCGCAGGGGCCATGTCCTCAACCTCACGTTAAGAAAGAGTCGCCGATCCTTCCCGGAAAGGACAAGCGGGTGCCATCGACGCACGCGAGAACGACACGGAACCCACAGACTGTCCAACCGGGGGAGCAACGCCTTGGACCTCAGCACCACCATCGCACAGGACATCTGCGATCACATCGGCCGCGAACTGGACGTGGTCGTTTCCGTCATGGGCAGGGACGGGGCGATCGTCGCCTCCACCGACCGCGGCCGGATCGGCACGCCCCACCCCGTCGCCGCCGAGATCATGGCCCGCCGGGCGGACGAGCGGCCGGTGACCCGGGAGGAGGCGGCGCGCTCCGGCGGCGCCATGCGCGAGGGTTTCAACACCGCCATCGACCTCGACGGCGAGCGGATCGCCTCGCTGGGCGTCGCCGGTCCGGTCGACCAGGCCCGCCGCTATGCCCGCGTCGCCCGCCACTGGGCCGTCTCCATCCTGCGCGCCGAGGCGGCGGAGGCCAGGCGCGCCCGCCAGTTCCGCGAGCTGGCCGACCGGCTGGAGCGCGAGATCGGCGGCATCGTCGCCGAGACCGCCGAGGCCGGGCGCGCACTCGACGAGTCGGTGGCGGCCGCCCGCGGCGCCGGGACCGACTGCCTGCGCCAGACCGGCGACGCGGCGATGGCCGCCCGCTCGGTGGACGCCTCGGTCGGGCAGATCGTCAGCGTGCTCGACCAGCTCGCCGCCACCGCCGACCGCATCTCCGGCGACACCGGCCGCGCCCGCGAGATCAGCCTCGCCGCCGCGCAGGATTCCGACCGCGCCACCACCGTCATGACCTCGCTGCGGGCGGCGGCGGAGCAGATCGCCAGCGTGGTGAAGCTGATCAACGCCATCGCCAGCCAGACCAACCTGCTGGCGCTGAACGCCACCATCGAGGCGGCGCGGGCGGGGGAGGCCGGCCGCGGCTTCGCCGTCGTCGCCAACGAGGTGAAGGCGCTGTCCCGCCAGACCGCCGAGGCGACCAAGCAGATCGCCGACCAGGTCGCCAACCTGCAGAAGGAGACGGCGGCGGTGGACGAGGCGCTGGGCCGCATCCACACCACCATCGGCTCCATCCAGACGATCAACGGCACCGTCTCCGCGGCGATCGAGGAGCAGGCGGCCCTGACCGCCGACGTCTCGCGCAGCATCGACCAGTCGCGGCAGGACGCCGTGGCGGCCGAACAGCGGATCGGCGACGCGGAGCGCACGGTGACCGACGTGGCGCAGACGCTGGACCAGCTCGGCGGGCTGGCCCGCACGGTGACGGAGCGGGTCGGCGGGCTGAACGCCCGCGTCGGCGACCTGCTGCGCCAGCTCCGCGCCTGAGAGAGCGCGCCGGGGCTATTTCGTCCCGGCGCTGCGCCGGGCGGCGGGGGCCGCCCCGCCCGGCAGCGGGACGATCAGGCGGCGCTTCACCGGCACCGCCTGCGTCCGGCGCGACACGCCGGCGAAGATCTGCTTCGACGCCTCGATCATCGTCACGCCGGCGAAGGCCTTGAACCAGCGCCCGCCGACCTCCTCCCACGCCGGGGCGGTCTTCAGCAGGAAGCGGGAGCGCAGCGGCGGCATGAACAGGGCGTGGCCGGTGCGTTCCGGCACGAACATCGCCTCGCGCAGCACCTGCTTGAGCTGCGAGGCGGAATAGGGGAAGCCGTGGCCGAACGGCGTCCAGTCGGCCCGTGCCCACAGGCCGCGCCGGTTCGGCACCACCACCAGCACCCGGCCGCCGCCGGCCAGCACGCGCCAGATCTCCCGCATCAGCGGGCGGAGCTGCTCCGTCCCCTCCAGCCCATGGACCAGCAGCACCCGGTCGATCGTCATATCGCCGAAGGGAAGGTCCGCCTCGTCGCCCAGCGCCACCAGCCCCGGGCCCTCCGGCGGCCAGAAGGTGACGCCCTGGCTGGCCGGCATCACCGCGACGACCCGGTCGGCCTCACCCTGGAAGGGCCGCAAATAAGGGGTGGTGTAGCCGATGCCGAGAACGATCTGCCCCCGCAGATCCGGCCAGATCATGCGGATCCGCCGCCGGATCATGCGGCGCGCGGCCTGCCCGAGGCCCGATTCGTAGAACTCCCGCAGGTCGACGATGTCTGTATACATGGATATCCTGATCAGGCTGTTCAGATCGTACCACGTCCAACACGACGACAGGGAGGGTTGCTGCCGTGGAGGTCCATCTCGTTCCGGCCTTTGCCGACAACTATATCTATCTGCTGCGCGATGCGGCGACAGGCAAGGTCGGGGTCGTCGATCCGGGGGATGCCGCCCCGGTGAAGGCCGCGCTGCGCGAGCGCGGCTGGAGCCTGACGCATATCTTCGCCACCCACCACCATGACGACCATATCGGCGGCTGCACCGAGCTGAAGGCGGAGAGCGGCGCCACCCTGATCGGCGCCCGCGCCGATTCGCACCGCATCCCCGGCCTGGACATCGCGCTGGATGACGGCGACAGCGTCACCTTCGGCGGCGAAACCGCCGAGATCCTGTCTGTGCCCGGCCACACCCGCGGCCATGTCGCCTTCTGGTTCGCCGGGGCCAAGGCCCTGTTCTGCGGCGACACGCTGTTCGCGCTCGGCTGCGGCCGGCTGTTCGAAGGCACGCCGGAGGAGATGTGGGGCTCGCTGACCGCGCTGCGCCGGCTGCCCGACGACACGGCGGTCTATTGCGGACACGAATACACCCTGTCCAACGCCCGCTTCGCCGTCACGGTCGATCCCGACAACCCGGACCTGCGCCGGCGCGCCGAGGCCATCGCCGCCGCCCGCGAGCGGGGGGAGCCGACCATCCCCTTCACGCTGGGCGAGGACAAGCGGACCAACCCCTTCCTGCGCGCCGACGATCCGGGGGTGCAGGCGGCGGTCGGGCTGCCGGGCGCCGATCCGGTGCGCGTCTTCGCCGAGATCCGCAGCCGCAAGGACCATTTCCGCGGGTGAAGCCCGAGATTTCCGAATGGGACGGGGCGGGAGTGCCCGGCTAGGCTCCTCCCCATCCGGCCGGTCCGGCCGGCGGAGCCCGAGCGACCGCCAGAACCTTCAGGGGGAAATACGGCATGATGAAGCTGCGCTGGAGTGCGACCTCGCCCTATGTCCGCAAGGTCATGATGGTGATCATCGAACGCGGCCTGGACTCCGCGGTGGAGCGGCAGCAGACCGACGCCTGGTCGCCGGAAACCGACCTGCCGAAGGACAATCCGCTCGGCAAGGTGCCGGCCCTGGTTCTGGAGGACGGCACCACCCTGTTCGACAGCCCGGTGATCGTCGAATATCTCGATTCGCTGGGCAGCGGCCCGGCGCTGTTCCCGGCCGCCGGCCCGGCCCGCTGGACGGCGCTTCGCCTGCAGGCGCTGGCCGACGGCATCTGCGACGCCGCGATCCTGCGCCGGCTGGAGACCAACCGGCCGGACGGCGAGAAATCCGTCGCCTGGGCCGACCGCCAGGGCCGCGCCGTCGCCCGCGCGCTCGACCTGCTGGAGGCGGAGGCCGACGGCCTGGGCGGCGACCTGACCATCGGCACGCTGGCCGTTATGGTCGCTCTCGGCTACCTCGACTTCCGCTTCGGCCACGAGCCCTGGCGGGAGGGCCGGCCGAAGCTGGCCGCCTGGTTCGCGACGGCGTCCGACCGCGACAGCTTCCGCCGCACGGCGCCCCCGGTGTGATCATGGCCGACCTGACGCCGGAGCGGATCATCGACCTCCTCGGGATGCAGCCGCATCCCGAGGGCGGCCATTATGTCGAGACCTACCGCGACAGCCCGCCGGGCGGCGGGCGCGGGGTAAAGACCGGCATCTACTTCCTGCTGCGGGCCGGCGAACGCTCGCATTGGCACCGGGTGGATGCGGTGGAGATGTGGCACTGGCATGCCGGCGGCCCGCTGGAGCTTGCCGTCTCGACCGACGGCCGGACGGTGACGCGCAGCATCCTCGGCATGGATCTCGCGGCCGGCCAGCGCCCGCAGGGCGTCGTTCCGGCCGACGCCTGGCAGGCCGCCCGCCCGCTCGGCGACTGGGTGCTGGTCGGCTGCACCGTCTCCCCCGCCTTCGAGTTCGCCGGCTTCGAACTGGCCCCGGAGGGCTGGGAGCCGGGCTGAGCGGCGACCGGCGTTCCTGCTGGCGAAACTGCGGGTGCTGTTCCGAAAGCGCACCCGCAGGATGGCCGATATCGCTTGTCATCACCCTTTTTGCAGGCTTTCATGCCACCATGAACCACCCATGAGGGTGGATTGCACCAACAGCATCGATCATTCACGCCATGCGGTTCCCGGATTGGATCAGATTGGTTGACGCCGTCGCGGCAACCCTGGCGACGGCCATGGCAGGCGATCAGGAACTGGCCAACGCCGAGCGGGCCGGGCATTTCAGGGAAGCCGTGGCGGCGCTTTCCGGACTGTTCCTGAAGGCCCCTGCCGATGTCGGCGTGGCATTCCGCGATCTCCACGAAGACGCATTGGCGGCGGAATCCTCCAACTGGATCAGACGGTTCGAGCAGGGGACATTCCGGCCCGAGTTCCATGGGACCGCGCAGAAGGATACCCTGGCGGCCGGCGCCTTCCTGCGTGCGCTCGACCGGGAATTGCATGATGCCCGTCCCCATCTGGGGGCGGTGTCGGATCCCGGGGCGGCATACCGGACGCCGTCAGGCACCGCCTATGTCGTGCCGAGGGCCATCCCGCGATCCGCCACGCGAAGGTCGCAGCCTTTTCAGAAGAGAGGCCTGCTGTTCAACCGCGTCCTGCCGGCGGAAATCGCCGGGCTGCCGGTTCGGCTGACGGAACAGCGGGTGGCGAGAACGCCCGACCAGCCGCCGCTGTTCGGCGCGGCGCTGTTCAAGGACTACGAGTTGAAGATCGCGTCGACCGGTGCGGGCTTCCTGGTGACCGGCGTCGATTGTCCGGACCAGTTGGATGCCATCCGCCGGCAGCTCGATACTGCCCTCGACGCTGGCTGCACCGTCGTGACGTGGCCGGAACTGATGATACCGGCCGAGGCGCGGGATCATATCGCCGAGACGTTGAGCGGGTTCGCTCTGGAGCGCGGCAGCGGCAAGGTTCCGGCTCTCGTCGTCGCGGGAACCTGGCATGAACGGCAGGAGGGCGGCCAGCAGCCCGCGGGCGGCCCATCGCTCGTCCGACGACCAGTAGGGCTTGGCGAGCAGCCAGACGTCCTTCAGGAAAGCACGGGCGAGGGCAAGGCGACGGAACATGGCGGCAGCGTCCGGAGGGCACGATCGATGCAGACGCCTTACCACCCTTCGGGTGGCTTGGCCCAGGAAATCGGCGTCAAGCCCCTGTCAGGCTCCGGTGCTTCGTGACTTCGTCACTTGACCTGATCGATCAGCCCTCCCTAATGTCCGTCGTCTTTCGTGTTTCGTGCAGCGCACCCACAACCGTCCGTGCCGCGCGGGACCATTGATCGGACCATTCACGTTCGCAGCATTCACCCCGAGGAGATTGTGATGACCCTTCGCAAGGCCGTGGCCTATGCCGCCCTCGCGGCCGGCCTGCTCGCCGCCGGCACCGTCAGCGCCCAGGACCCCATCGCGGCCCGCAAGGACGGCTTCAAGGCCGCCAAGGAGGCCATGGGCATGATCAAGAAGACGCTCGACGACGGCGGCGACCTCGCCGTCGTGAAGACCAGCGCCGACAAGCTGGCGGACGTCGCCACCAAGGCGGGCGGCCTGTTCCCCGCCGGGTCCGACAAGGGCGACACCAAGGCCAAGCCGGCGATCTGGTCGAACATGGACGACTTCAAGGCCAAGAACGCCGCCTTCGCGGCCGAAAGCGCCAAGCTGTCGCAGATCGCCGCCGCGGGCGACGCCGCCGCCACCAAGAAGCAGTTCGGCGCCGTCGCCGGCACCTGCAAGGCCTGCCACGACAGCTATCGTTCCGAGTAAAGCTCGCGACCGACAGCAGAAGGCCCGCTGCGGTGTTTGCCGAAGCGGGCCTTTTTTATACCGGAATGATCCGTATCCGGAATGGAACGATGACGGAACGAACCGGATGCGAAACAGCGCCCGGGGCTGGTCAGCCCTTCCTCGACGCGCTCTTCCAGCCGGTGACCATCGGGCGGATCAGGTTCTCGCGGAAGACCAGCAGATAGACGAGCACCGCCGCCACATGCAGCAGGACCAGGGCCAGGATCGCCTTGGCCTCCAGCCGGTGGATGGTGCTGAGCAGGCTCGCCGTCCTGGACGAGACAGAGGATACCAGCGGGCCGTCCACCGCGATGTCGTCGCTGGTGAACAGGCCGGTTCCCGCCTGGACGGCCAGAACCAGCAGCAGGACCACCACCATCCAGCCGCCCAGCGGGTTGTGGCCCGGCGGCGGTTCGATCCCGCCCGGCTTGCCCAGGCGATGGCGGATGTAGCCGATGACGGCCGCCGGTCCGCGGACGAACTGCGCGAATCGGGCGGTCGGCGACCCGACGAAGCCCCAGAGCAGCCGGAAAGCCAGCAGGCCAAGGATCACGTAGCCCAGAATGAAATGCAGGTCGAACTTGCCGTTCTCGCCGGACCACCAGGCGGCCGCGACGCAGACGGCCAGAAGCCAGTGGAACAGCCGGGTCGGCAGGTCCCAGACCCGGAGCTTGGAAGTCGCCGCAGACATGTCCATCCTCGCGTATCAGGAAACTCTGATAGTCTCCCAGGATCGTTGACGCGCCGCAACGGACGCGCCGCCGCAGGGGCCGATCAGCCCTTCAGAACGTCGCGGCTCGCCAGTACGGCACCACCGACGATCAGGCCGCAGGCCGTCCACACGGTCCAGCCCCCCACCGCCTGCCCGAACAGGATCAGCAGCAGGGTGGAGGCCAGCGGCGTGGCATAGGACAGCACGCCCAGCGCCCGGATGTCGCCGCGCTTCACCCCGTGGTCCCAGACGAAGAAGGCGGCGCCGACCGGCCCGACGCCCATGGCCAGCACGGCCAGCCACTCGCCCCCCACCGGGACGACGGTCGTCTCGAAGGCGAAATGGCAAAGCGCCGCCAGGATGGCGGTGGCGAGGCAGAAGCCGCCGACCGCTTCGGTCGGGACATTGCCGAAGCGGCGGGACAGCACCGAATAGGCGGCCCAGGTGACCGCGCAGGCAAGGGCCGACAGGTAGCCGGGCAGGCTCCCGGCCTCCAGCGAGACGCCCCGGCCGCGGCCGGTGACGATCAGCACGGTTCCCGCCAGCCCGCAGAAGGCGCCCAGCAGGTGGCCGCGCTTCAGCCGCTCCCCGGCAGCAGGGCCGAGAACAGGACGATCAGCAGCGGCCAGAGATAGTTGAGGAGGTTGACCTCGACCGCCGCGTCCGGCGCCAGCCGGAAGGCCAGGAAGTAGAAGAAGTGATAGCCGAACAGGCCGGCGATCCCCAGCAGCCAGACCGCCGGCGGCTGCCGCAGCACGCCGACCACGTCCTTGCCGCGCAGCATCCCAGCCGCCGTCCCGACCAGGAAGGCGATGGTGAAGGCCATGGCGACGAGCTGGAACGGAGGAATGGTCCCCGACAGCGCCGTCAGCAGCGCCAGCGTGGACCACAGGAGGATGGCGAGCGCACCGACGGCGGTGGCACGGCGCACCGCGGCGGTGGAGGCCCGGGCGCTGGATTCGGTGGTGGAGGTCTCGGCAGTCATGGTGCCCTGGATAGCGCGCCCTGCGGAATGTCGCAAGGCACCCCGGTCGCGGGTCAGAACAGACCGTTCAGCAGGGAGCCCCGGCCGCCATAGCCCGTGCCGAGGATCCGCGAGGCCGGGCCGGCGGAGCCTGCCGGGCCGGAGCCGGTGAGGATCGCCGCCAGCCCCTGCAGCCTGGTGTTCCCGCCGAAGGGATTGTCGCCCTTGGCCGGCTGCTTGGCGATGGTGTCGTAGTCCTTGCTGTAGCCGCCCATGCGGAGCTGGACGCCGTAGTTCTGGGCGTCCTTCAGCGGCACGTCCTTGTCGCGGGTGACGCGCAGGGTATAGTCGCCCTTGTCCAGCGTCAGCTCGCCCTTCTCCATCTTCTTGTAGGCATCGTAGGCGGCCCCGGCATCCTTGCCGCTGTCGGCCAGCACCTTGCCCTGCCGGTCCATCAGCTGGACCCGGACCGTGGCGTCGCCGACCCGGCCGATGGTGGCCTCCCCCTTCACCGGGACCGTGAACTTGTAGAAGTCCGCCGGATCGTTGGCGGCGAGCGTGCTGAACACGTTCAGGCGGCTGGTGTCCTTGACCAGCGTGCCGATGTTGGTGGCGAAGGGGGCGAGGTTGCTGGCCGACTTGCGGACAGTCTGCTCATACTCCTGCACCTTGCCCTTGGCGCCGGTATCCTGCGCGCCGGACGCCTGCTCCCGTACCCGCTTGACCGCGGCGTCGATCGACTGCTGCAGGCTCTGCGCCATGCTGCCGATATCACCGAGACCGGATAGGCCTGCCATCTCATCCCTCCATGCGCTCTTCGCGGAGCGTTCGAGGATTCGGAATGCAGAATGCAGGCCAACCGCGAAAACCAGCGATTGCAGCAGCGCCGCGGCCGAAGGGGCCGGCAAGGGCGGCAATTCCGGCCGGCCCCTGCGGAAATTTCTGCCTCCCCTGCGCAGGACGAGGTTGCCTTGCCCCGCCCGGCCGGTGAAGGATCGAACAACCGAGAGCGGCGCCTGAACGGACAAGAGGAGGAGTGAGGTGGAGCGAGCGGACTTTCTGGTCGTCGGCGCCGGCATGGCCGGTGCCTCCGCCGCCTATGAACTGGCCCGGCACGGCAGCGTGCTGCTGCTGGAGCGCGAGCCGCAGCCGGGCTACCACTCCACCGGCCGCTCCGCCGCGCTCTATACCCAGACCTACGGCCATGCCGTCGTCCGCGCCATGACGGTGGCGAGCTGGGAGTTCTACACCAACCCGCCCGACGGCTTCGCGGAGCATCCGCTGCTGACGCCCCGCGGTGCGCTGATCATCGGCCGCCCCGACCAGGCGGACCTGTTGGAGGACGAGTACCGGCAGTCGCGCGCCCTGGTGCCGAGCGTGGAGCGGCTGGACGCGGCCCAGGTGATGGAGATGGCGCCGTTCCTGCGCCCGGACTATGCGCTCGCCGCGGTGTGGGAGCCGGAGGCGCGCGACATCGACGTGCATTCCCTGCATCACGGCTACCTGCGCGGGCTGAAGGCCCGCGGCGGCCGGCTGGTGACCGGTGCGGAGGTCACGGCCGCCGCCAGTCGCGACGGGCTGTGGGTGGTCGACACCTCAGCCGGCAGCGTCGCGGCACCGGTTCTGGTCAACGCCGCCGGCGCCTGGGCCGACGAGCTGGCAGCGCTGGCCGGGGTGCGCCCGGTCGGGCTGGTGCCGAAGCGGCGCACCGCCGTCACCTTCGATCCCGTCTTCGCCGATCCGGGGATCAAGGAGAGCCTGGACCGCTGGCCGATGGTCAGCGACGTGGGCGAGGGGTTCTACGTGAAGCCGGACGCCGGACGGCTGCTGGCGTCCCCGGCCGACCAGACGCCCATGCCGCCCTGCGACGTGCAGCCGGACGAGTTCGACGTCGCGGTGGTGATCGACCGGCTGGAACAGGCGACACGCTTTACCGTTCCACGGTTGGCGCACCGCTGGGCCGGCCTGCGCAGCTTCGTCGCCGACAAGGTGCCGGTGGTCGGTTTCGACGACGCGGCGGAGGGCTTCTTCTGGCTGGCCGGACAGGGCGGCTACGGCATCCAGACGGCGCCGGCGATGGGGCGGACGGCCGCGGCCCTGGCAACCGGCGCCTCCCTGCCGCCGGAGGTCGCGGCCCTCGGCGTCGATGTCGGCGATCTGGCGCCGTCGCGCTTGCGGTGAAGCGACCGGGGCCGCTGCGAGAAGTGGAGGTCATCATGGCTGTGCGATCGTTCGGACGGTGGATTCTCATGGCCGGCGTGCTGGCCGGGAGCCTGGGCGGCTGCGCCAACCCGGCGGCCGACCAGGCGCTTTTCGCCCAGAACGCGCTGGTCGGAATGCCGAAGGCCACCCTGCTGTCCTGTGCCGGCGTACCGGAACGGCAGGCTGCGGTCGACAACCGCGAATTCTTCACCTACCGGAGCGGCCGGATCGTCAGCTATCCCAGCCCGTCGGTCGGCCTGTGGGGCGGGCATTGGGGCCCGCGCTACGGCTACGGGCTCGGCTATCACGACTGGCCGGACTACGGCACCGAGGTGGCCAGCGTCGATTGCGAAGCGACCTTCACCCTGCGCAACGGCGTGGTGGAGCGCATCGTCTATGGCGGCGCAACCGGCGGAGCGACACGCCTCGGCCAGTGCTATGCCATCGTCCAGAACTGCCTGGCCCTGATCCCGCCGCCCGTTCCGGTTCCCAAACCCTGAGAACGGCCTATGCGCAATTGTCTATGCGACAACTCGTCACTGTTGCATGACTGCTGCAGAATCTGGCGTGCGGTTGTGTCGCACTGGTAACCCCAGGCACGGTCTGGTAATAGCTCAAGTGGCAATTGCCAAAGATAACAGCAACACCGCATTCGCCTGGAGTGAATCCATGACCGTCCTGACCCGCGCCGCCGCCGTCCTGCTGGCGACTACGGCCCTCGCCGCCATTTCGTCTCCGTCGCTGGCCCAGGATTTCAAGGGCAAGTCGGCTGGTGACATCGTGATCCGCGCCCGCGGCGTTGCCGTGCTGCCGCAGGAGAAGGGCACCCTGAACGCCGGTGCCCCGGTCAACGCCTCCATCGGCTCCGCCAAGGTCGGCAACGACTATATTCCGGAAGTCGATTTCACCTACTTCTTCACCGACAACATCGCCGCCGAGCTGATCGCCGGCACCAGCCGCCACAAGGTGCGCGGCAACCTGAACAGCATCGTGGGCGGAAACAACATCGAGATCGGCAAGGTCTCCCTGCTGCCGCCGACCCTGACCGTTCAGTACCACTTCATGCCGAAGGAGCGGATCAGCCCGTACGTCGGCGCCGGCGTCAACTACACGCTGTTCTACAACGAGGACGCGGCGAACACGAACAACCCGAACAACCTCCGCATCACCAGCACCAACTACAAGAACCGCTTCGGCTTCGCCCTGCAGGCCGGTGTGGACGTTGCCCTGACCGGCAACTGGTCGCTGAACGTGGACGTCAAGAAGATCTTCCTGAAGACCGACGTGACCGCCTCGGTCAACGGCGCCATCCCGGTCACCTCGAAGGTTACGCTGGATCCGTGGCTGGTCGGCGTCGGCATCGGCTACCGCTTCTAATCTCCGGCTCGACCGGAACGCCGAAAAACGGCGGCCTCTCCGGAGGCCGCCGTTTTCTTTTGCCATCACATGAAACCCGGGACATGACGGGCGGAGCATGCCCGTTTCGAAAGTCAGTCGGCCGTTAAACCGAAAAGGGTAGCCTCCCCTGTCTTTTTCCGGCTTCCATCAGCGACCACAACAGTGTGATGATCTAACCTTTCCTTGGAGGGAGGCCGATACGCCATGCATGTCGCCGCCGTCTTGAAACGAAAGGGCAGCCGGATCATCTCTGCCCGCCCGACCGACACGGTCGCGGAAATCGCTACGCTGTTGACGCAGAACCGCATCGGCGCCGTCCTCGTCCAGGATGGGGACGGTCAACCGCAGGGGATCGTGTCGGAACGCGACATCGTCCGCGCCATCGCCCGCCTCGGTGCATCCGCACTCGACCTTCCGGCAACGGAGTTGATGACACGCGAACTCGTCACTGCCGGTCCCGACGACACGGTCGCCCAGATGATGGAAGTGATGACGGAGCGGCGTATCCGCCACGTCCCCATCCTGGAGGGCGGCCAAGTCATCGGCCTCGTCAGCATCGGCGACGTGGTGAAGGCACGCATCGACGATGCCGAGCTGGAGGTCGAATCGTTGCGTGGTTTCGTCGCGGGGATCGGCTGAGCGGCAGGCCCGGCCGCCCTGGCAAACGAAAAAAACCCCTCTCCCGGATCGGGAGAGGGGACTTTCATGATCGGCTCCGGCGCTGCTGGTGCGCCAGATCGGCGTCAGGCGGAGTGGGACTGCGGGAACGCCATCGCAGCCTGGGTGCGGTTGCGTACGCCCAGCGACTTGAAAATCGCGGTCATGTGGATCTTGACCGTTCCTTCGGACAGACCCAATTCGTGCGCGATCTGCTTGTTCGACTTGCCTTCACGCAGGCGGTCCAGAACCTCACGCTGACGGTGCGTCAGCAGTTGCTCGAGCTGCGGATCGACCGGCGGAACCGCAGGGCCGCCGCGGGTCTCCGGTTCGGAGTTGCCTTCACGCAGGACAGTCGGCGGAACATAGACACCGCCGGAGAAGATCAGGTCGAGCGCACTCAGCATGATCTTGACGCTGGAGGATTTGGGGATGTAGCCGACGGCCCCGTGCTCCAGCGCGTCGCGCACGTCGTGGTGAGCCTCCGATGCGGAGACCACAACCACCTTGGCGTTCGGCTGCTTCTCGCGCAGCATCTCGATGCCGCTGAACCCCGGCCATCCGGGCATTCGCAGGTCGGTCAGGACCAGATCATAGGACTCGTCCCTGCCGCACATCTCCAGCAACTCGTCAAAGTTGCTGGCTTCGGCAAAGGTCGCGCCCTCCTTCAACTGCTCCAGCAGACGACGCAATCCCTCCCGGAACAGCACATGGTCGTCTCCGATCAGGATCTTCATGACTTCAACTCCCGAACTCAAGGCTGCCCAGACACCGGCCTATGGACCATGCAGAGGAACGGTCGCCATGGACCCTCATATGTCTAAAATGCCAAAGGTATAGGAGGGGCATGACTATTGTAATGGCTGTTAAGATGTACCACGCCGTGCAGGGGATCGACAACCCGAAATTAACTTTTGTCACACGCTACAGCCTGCGGAAACGGTGTCGACTCACAACCGTCCGGGGCAATGCCGTTCGGCGATCACCCGGCCGATCTTAAGGATGGGGTCGATTCCCGCAACTCGATCTTGGCTCATATGAAGAAAGGCCGGCACGGCACCCGGAGGGTGCCGCAGCCGGCCGGAAGTCGGGAGATCTCGACAGACCAATCGGGCCGCGGCGGACCGCGGCCCTCACCACCGCCTCAGAACGCGGCTTCCTCGAACTCCATCAGCGGCTTGGCGCCGGCCATGATGGTCGCGAACAAGGAACTGTTCTGCGGCAGCAGCTTGGTGAAGTAGAAACGGGCCGTCTTGATCTTGGCGTCGAAGTAGGCGGCATCGCCTTCCCCGGCGGCAAGCCCGGCCTTCGCCTTCTTCACCATCTCCAGCCACATCCAGCCGAGCGCCACCAGCCCGAACAGGCGCAGATAGTCGGTGGCGGCCGCACCGGCCTCCTCCGGATCCTTCATGCCCTTCTGCGCGATCAGCGCGGTGGCCTGCTGCAGCTTCGCGTAGGCCTTGGCCAGCGGCAGGACGAATTCCGCCAGCTCGTCATCCTCCATGTCGGCCTCGATGCTGGCACCGACCGGGTGGAAGAAGTGACGCAGCAGCCGGCCCATGTCCTGCGGCAGCTTGCGGCCGACGAGGTCCAGTGCCTGGATGCCGTTGGTGCCTTCGTAGATCTGGCAGATGCGCGCATCGCGGACATACTGCTCGACGCCGGTTTCCCAGATGAAGCCGTGACCGCCATGGACCTGCACCGCGATGTTGGCGGCGTCGAACCCGATGTCGGTGAAGAGGGCCTTCACGATCGGGGTCATGAGCTGCACGAACTCGTCGGCATCCCGGCGGGTGCGGGCGTCCGGGTGCTTCTCCGCCACATCGAGCTTGTAGGCGGTGAGCGCGCCCAGGGCACGGGCCCCCTCGGTGAAGGCCCGGGCGGTCAGCAGGTTCCGGCGCACGTCGGGATGAACGATGATCGGGTCGGCCGGCTTGTCCGGAGCCTTCACCCCCGACAGTGACCGGCCCTGCAGACGCTCCTTGGCATAGTTGACGGCGTTCTGGTAGCTGACCTCGGCCAGTCCCAGACCCTGGATGCCCACGGCCAGCCGGGCCGCGTTCATCATCACGAACATCGCCCGCATGCCCTTGTGCGGCTCGCCGACCAGCCAGCCGGTGGCGTCCTCGAAGTTCATGACGCAGGTGGCCGACGCCTTGATGCCCATCTTGTGCTCGATGGAGCCACAAGCGACGCCGTTGCGCGGGCCGGGGGTGCCGTCCTCGTTGGGCATGAACTTCGGCACCAGGAACAGGCTGATGCCGCGGGTCCCGGCCGGCGCGTCGGGCAGGCGCGCCAGCACGAGATGGAGGATGTTCTCCGTCAGGTCATGCTCGCCGGCCGAGATGAAGATCTTCGTGCCGGTGATCTTGTAGGAACCGTCGCCGGCCGGCACCGCCTTGGTGCGGATGATGCCGAGGTCGGTGCCGCTGTGCGGCTCGGTCAGGCACATGGTGCCGGACCAGGTGCCGTCCACCAGCTTCGGCAGGAAGCGGGCCTTCAGCTCGTCCGATCCGTACATCGACAGCGCGTTGTAGGCGCCGAGCGACAGGCCGGGATACATGCCGAAGCTGAGGTTGGCGGAGCAGATGAACTCCTCCAGCATGATGTTGATCAGCTTCGGCAGGCCCTGCCCGCCATAGGCCGGATCGCAGGCGAGCCCCTGCCAGCCGGCCTCGATGTAGGTCTGGTAGGCCTCCTTGAAGCCCTTCGGCGTGCGGACCACGCCGTTCTCGTAATGGCAGCCTTCGCCGTCGCCCGGCTGGTTGAGGGGAACAGGACCTCCTCGCACAGCTTGGCGCCCTCGCCCAGCACCTGCTCGACCAGGTCCGGCGTCACCTCTTCATAGCCCGGCAGGGCGGAGAGCTTGTCCAGCCCGACGATCTCGTTGAGGACGAAGCGCACGTCCTCCAGCGGAGCCTTGTAGATCGGCATTCCTCGTTCCTCCCGCTCAGTTCCGCAGCGGCTTGCCGGTGGTGAGCATATGCTCGATACGGTCGATGGTGCCGGGGGTGCGGACCAGCTCCATGAAGGCCTTGCGCTCCAGGCGCAGCAGGTCGTCCTCGCCCACCGGCTTGCTGATGTCGGCATCGCCGCCGGTCAGGATCTCGGCGAGCGCCGAGCAGACCACCTTGTCGTGGGGCGTGACCTTGCCCTGCAGGGCGAAGCCCTCCACGAACAGGTCGAGCGCCGCCTTGCCGCCCGGCCCCGGCAGGACATAGCTGTCCTTCTCCGGCGGCGTGTAGCCGGCAGCCAGTTCCAGCGCCTTCGCCTTGGCGTCGGCCAGCAGCCGGTCGCGGTTCATGGTGATGCCGTCGGTGGCACGCAGGAACATCAGGTCCCTGGCCTCAGCCGCCGACTTGGCGACCTTGGCGAGGCTGATGGTCTCGAACGCGGTGGCGACGGGCGGCATGGGCCCGCGCGGCGCCTTTGGGTTTCTGGCGTAGCGCGCCAGCATCTCGGTGCAGCCACCCCAGCCCGGGATCAGGCCGACGCCGACCTCGACGAGGCCGACATAGGTCTCGGCATGCGCCTGGACATGGTCGGAGTGCAGCAGGATCTCGCAGCCGCCGCCCAGAGCCATGCCGCTCGGCGCGGCCACTACCGGGAAGGGGGCGTAGCGCAGGGCGCGGTAGGTGCGCTGGCCGGCCTCGACCATCTCCTCGATCTGCGACCACATCCCGATGTTCAGCGCGAACAGCGCCAGACCCAGGTTGGCACCGACCGAGAAATTGTCCGCCTCGTTGTGGATGACGAGCGCCTTCCACTCGCCCTTGCCGTCGCCGATCAGCTTCATGGCCTTGCCGTAGGCGGCCATGATGTCGCCGTCCACCGCGTTCATCTTCGAGGTGAACTCGCAGCACAGAACACCGTCGCCGATATCCCACAGGCTGGCCGAGCCGTTCTTCCACACCGGCTTGTTGCCGGCGGCGCGCTTGACGTCCGACAGCAGCAGGACGCCGTCCGGCCGGACCACGGTGTCGTAGACGCCCGCGGTGGTCAGATGCTGCAGCTTGCCGTCCTCGACCCGGTAGAAGGGCCGGCCGGCGGCGGTCTCGACCAGGGCCGGAACCGGAAGACCCTCGGAGCGGCAGAGCTCGGCGAACCAGGCGGTGCCCAGCCGGTCGATCAGTTCGAACGGACCCTGCTTCCAGTTGTAGCCAAGCCGCATGCCCTCATCGACGGCGACGATGCTGTCGGCGATCTCCGGCACCAGACTGGCGGCATAGGCCAGCGTGTGGGCGAGGACGCGACGGGCGAACCGGCCGCCCTTGTCCGGGTGCTCACACAGCTTGCGCAGGTCCCGGCCGGCGGCGGAGACGCTGTCCAGCCGGGCCTTCTCCGACGGACGGTACTCGCCGGTCCGCAGGTCCACCGACTCCTTGACCTTGGCGCCGTTGGCCTTGTTCAGGCGATAGAAGCCGCCCTTGCCCTTGCGGCCGGTGTAGCCCTCCGCGATCATCTTGGCGATGACCGGATGCTCGCGCACCGAGTCCCGATAGGGATCGTTGGGCGGCAGGGTCGCCAGCATGCTCTTGGCGATGTGCGGCATCAGGTCGAGCCCGACGAGGTCCATCAGGCCGAACACGCCGGTCTTCGGGATGCCCATCGGACGGCCGCCGACCGCATCCGCCTCCTCGACCGTCAGGCCCAGGTCGACGGCGGCGTTGACCGCGGTCTGGATCCAGAAGACGCCGATGCGGTTGGCGATGAAGCCCGGGGTGTCCTTGCAGTGGACGACGCCCTTGCCCAGCCGCCGGTCGCAGACGTCGGCCACCGCCGCCAGGGCATCGGCCCGCGTATCGGTGCCGCCCACGATCTCCAGCAGCCGCATGTAGCGCGGCGGGTTGAAGAAGTGGGTGATCAGGAAGTCCTTGCGGAACCGCTCCGACTGGCCTTCGACCAGCAGGTTCAGCGGGATGGTCGAGGTGTTGGACGACACGACCGATCCCGGCTTGCGCACCGGGTCGATGCGCTTGTAGAGGTCCGCCTTGATCGCCGGGTTCTCGATGATCGCCTCGACGATCCAGTCCACGTCGGCCAGGAGGTTGAGGTCGTCCTCCAGGTTGCCGGTGGTGATCAGCTTGGCGTTCTTCGGATGCATGAACGGAGCCGGGTCCGTCTTCAGCATCTTCTGGACCGCACCCTTGGCGATCGCGCTGCGGTCACCCTCCTTGGCGGGGATGTCGAGCAGGACGACCGGGATGCCGGCGTTGGCGAAATGGGCGGCGATGCCGGCGCCCATCACACCCGCACCGATCACGGCGGCGCGTTCGATCTTCATGAGGTTCTCCTCCCTTCGCCGGGGCTGCCGTCAGACCGCTTCCAGGACGGTCGCGATGCCCTGGCCGCCGCCGATGCACTGGGTGGCGAGCGCGAACTGCTTGCCCTCGCGCTTCAGCAGCGAGGCCGCCTTGCCGGTGATGCGGGCACCGGTGGCCCCCAACGGGTGGCCGAGCGCCAGCGCGCCGCCATCAAGGTTGACCTTGGCGAGGTCGATGTCGAGCTCGCGCATGCAGGCGATGGCCTGGGACGAGAAGGCCTCGTTGATCTCGATGATGTCGATGTCGCCGATCGAGAGGCCGGCGCGGGCCAGCGCCTTGCGGGTCGCCGGGACGGGACCCATGCCCATCAGCTCCGGCTCGCAGCCGGCGACGGCGACCGAGCGGATCTTGGCCAGGATCGGCAGGCCGTTGGCCCGGGCATACTCCTCGGTCGTCACCAGCACCGCGGCGGCGCCGTCGGTCAGCGGCGAGGAGGTGCCGGCGGTCACCACGCCGTCGGCCATGAAGGCGGGCTTCAGTTCGCCCAGCTTCTCGGCGGTGGTGCCAGGGCGGACGCAGCCGTCGCGGTCGACCAGACCGGCCGGGGTCTCGATCGCCACCATCTCGTCCTTGAAGCGGCCGTCCGCCTGGGCCTCGCCGGCCTTGGCATGCGAGCCGACGGCGAGCTGCTCCTGCTCGGCGCGGGAGATTCCGAACTTGCGGGCGACGTTCTCCGCCGTGATGCCCATCGAGCAATAGGCCTCCGGATAGCTCTCCTTCAGCGCCGGGTTGATCATCGGGTTGAAACCCATGATCGGAACGCGGGTCATCGACTCGATGCCGCCGCAGATGAAGACCTCGCCGGCCCCCATCTGGATGGCGCCGGCCGCCTGGTGGATCGACTGCATGGACGAGCCGCAGTAGCGGTTGACCGTCGTGGCGGCGGCCGTCAGCGGCAGCTTCGCCAGGAAGGAAACGGTGCGGGCGACGTTCATGCCCTGCTCGCCCTCGGGAAGGAGCAGCCGACGATGACGTCCTCGACGTCCTGCGCATTGACGCCGGTGCGCTCGACCAGGGCCGCGATCACGCGCGCCAGAAGGTCGTCCGGGCGGACCTTGGTCAGTTCGCCCTTGTGGGCGAAGGCGAAGGGCGAACGGGCGAACCCGGCGATGACGACCGACTTCATGTGCGAGACTCCTCCATGCTCTGCGTCTCCGTGGCGCCGTAGCGGCGAAGGTATTCGGAGATCTGGGTGTCGATGACCTGCAGTTCGCCCAGCGTCTGGCGGACGTCGACGAGCTGCCGTTCGAGGGCCTGGATGCGGCGCCGGGCGATCATCTGCGCATAGCGCATCTGCTCCACCTGGGCGTCGTCCGTGTCGTAGAGGTTCAGGAAATCCTTGATCTCGGCCAGGCTGAAGCCCAGCCGCTTCCCCCGGCAGATCAAGGCAAGCCGGGCGCGGTCCCGATGGCCGTAGAGGCGCATCTGGCCGTCCCGCGCGGGCGCCAGGAGGCCTTCCTCCTCGTAATGGCGGATGGTGCGGTGGGTCAGCCCGAACTCGGCCGCAAGCTCGCCGATCGGACGGAGGCGGTCGTCCGCCCCATCCTCAATCGGAGTTGGCCCGCAACCGGCCTGAGCCATTCCCACACTCCCTCAACCATTCCGTCGCCTGACGTTTACGTAAAGGTAAGGTGTCTGTCGCTTGCTGTCAAGCGTCGAACGGACTGTTCGCGCACTCCGCCATTCCCCGGCGTTCATTGCTGTGCGGGCTGCAGATGGCTGTCTCCGGAAGACAATTAGGGTTCGGCGCCGCCACGGCGACCGGCGTCGGCGCCCTTTCCCGCAAGCCTGAAGGAGGTGTTGCAAGGTGTCGCAGTTATTGCGGAGGGCCGCAGCGCCCACATGTCAGGAGTCGGCTGCAGGTCAGGTGCGACCGAGCCGCACTGTGACAGCTTGCCACGGTTTGTTACGACAATGAACTATGGCAGGCTGATGGTGACGAACCGGGCCTCCGCACGGAGAGGGTGCAGTCCCCGACGGGACAGGGCCAGCGGCGGATTGACAAAGAGTGTACGGAAAACGGGGGTTGGGACAGACGATGTCGTCGCGCGCCATCGTATTGCTGGGCATATCCTACCTTGCGGCGGTACTGGCCGGTACCGTCCTGGGGCATGCCCTGCTCGTCTACGCGGCTCTCGCGGCGGTATTCATGGCCATAGCCGCCGCGATGATCCGGTTGAGCCGGCGGCGGGAAGCGGAGCAGGAGGGCCTGTACCCGCTTCCCGCCGCCACAATCACGGAGCCTGCGTCGGCAGCACCCGCAGGCGGGCCGCTGCGGTCCGCGCCGACAGGTGCGGACGCTGCAGATCCTCGGCCGTCGCTCCCGGCAGCGCGAATTCGCCCGGCGTGACCGCCCGCACCAGATAGACCAGACGGAACCGCGGCGCCTGCTTGGGCAGGTCGACCGCAGCGACGAAGCGGTCGTCGCGGAACTCCACATGGCGGGCCGACGACAGATCGCCCAGCCAGGACAGGTTGCCGAGCTGCCCGCTGTTGGCCAGCCGGACATTCTCGATCTCGAATCCCGCCGGCAGCGGATCGGTCACCAGAACCTGGTGGTCGAACGGATTTGCCGCCTCCCCCTCCAGGATCACCACCAGCAGATCGTTGTGGCGGACCCCCGCGAGGTCGACCTGCCGGCCGGCCATGTCGAAGACCCGGCGGCTGATCGTCATCCCCTGCTCCTCCGGCCCCGGCGGCTCAGCCGGCACTCCGACGGCCGAGACGATCTGGCGCACCGGCTCCGTTCCCGCATTGCGCAGGACCGGCGGATTTGCCGGATCGATGCGCTGGAACAGCGGCTTGGCGTTCTCCACCGTCTGGTCGCCGACCAGCAGCTTCATCGGCGGCGCCCGGTCGATCAGCGCCTTCGCCGCCATCAGCAGCCAGGCCTGCTCCTGAGCATTGGTCGTGCGCACCGCGGCAAAGGTCTTGGCGACGCGGTCGGCGGCCTGGGTCAGACGCTCGCGCTCCACGACCCCGCTTTCGGCCATCAGCCAGACCACGCCGGCCTCGTCGCGGAGCGAGGAGCCGTGGTCGTTCAATGTCGACGTCACCACCCGCGCGCCGGTCAGCTTGCCGAAGGCCTCGACCGCCCGGCCCTGGTCGCCCAGGACGGCTGTCGCCGCGGCGATCTGCGCCCGGCCGAGATCGGTCTGGAGCTGGCCCCAGTAGGTCTCCTGGAAATAGCGGACCGCATTGCCGTCGGTCATCTTGGCCCGCGCCAGCACATAGAGGGTGTAGGCGCGGCCGGGCAGATCGGCCGGCTCGACCCAGGCGTTGTCGATGGTCCGCTTCAACCAGTCCAGGGCCTTGCGGTAGGGGACGTCCGGCACCCGATAGCCGGCGGTCCGCGCCCGGCCCAGCACGTCGGCGGCATAGGCGGTCAGCCAGGGATCGACCTCCCCCTTCGGCGACCAGTTGGCGAAGCCGCCGTCCGCGGTCTGGAAGGTGAGCAACCGGTCGATGCCGCGCTGGACGCGCGCCGTGATCCGCTCCTCGCTGCCGATGCCCAGCGACACCGCGACATCGCCGAACGACAGCAGGGGCAGGACGCGGCTCGCCGTCTGCTCGGCGCCGCCGATGCCGGCGCGGTCGAGCGACAGGAGAAGACCCGCCACGTCGATCTCCGGCAGGGTGCTGACGGAAGCCGCGGCCGTCACCGTCTCCGGCCGCAGGCCGGTGGTGAGATCGGCCGGCACGGTCAGCCCCTTGTCGGGGCCGAGGGTGGAGACCGCACGGCGCACCTGCGGCGACGCGGCGGGGCGGACCGTCACGTCCCAGCTCCGCGTGATGCGCAGCCCGTCCGGACCGGTGACGTCGAGGGTGAGATGGCCGGAGCCGACCGCGGTGGCGGTCAGCACACGGCCGGCGGTCGCCCGCTTGCCGCGGCCGAGGCCCGGAACGGTCAGCTCGCCACCGGACAGCGCGATCGCCCCGTCGGCCGACAAGGCGACGCGATAATCGCCGGCCGGCCCAGCCAGATTGTCGAGCGTCACCAGAAGCTGCGCCGTGTCGCCCGGAGACAGGAAGCGCGGCAGCGTCAGATCGGCCAGGACGGGGTCGCGGACCAGGACGAAGCTCTCGGCGCGGCCCAGCTTGTCGCCGCTCCAGGCCACGGCCATCACGCGCAGGCGTCCCTGGAAGTCCGGCAGATCGAAGGGCACCTGCGCCTTGCCGCCCGCTCCGGCGGTGACGATGCCGGAGAACAGGGAGACCACCCGCTCCGACTTCTGCGGCAGCATGCCGCCGATCTGGCGCAGCCGCGGCGAGCCGGGCGACCGGACCCGGTCGGTTTCGACGCCCGCCGGGTCGATCAGCCGGCCGAAGGAGTCGCGCAGCTCGACGGACAGGCGCCGCTTGCCCAGATAGTGGCCGGCCGGGTCCGGGGTCTGCTGGTCGGTGAGCTGGAGGACCGAATCGTCCACCGCCGCCAGCGTGACATAGGCCTGCTGCCCCTCCGGCACACCATCCAGCGTCACTTCGGCGGTCATGGCGCGGCGCGGCTCGGTTTCGGCCGGGGTGTTCAGACGGACGGCCAGAGCGCGCTGACTCTCGTCCATCGCCAGCCAGGACAGGCCGACGGCGCGGCGCGGTCCTCCCTTGGCCTCGGGATCGGTGGAGAAGGCGGTGGCCAGGACGTAGACCCCGCCGGTCCAGGACGGGTCGACGGGAACCTGCAGGAAGGCGCCCTCCGGACCGATCTCCTGCGTGATGGCCTGACGGATCCTGCGGTCGGCGACCGCGATCAGGACCTGGCTGCGGTAGGGCGGCTTGACGTGGATCCAGGCGGTCTCCCCGCCGCGATAGGCCGGCATCATGACCGAGACGTCGACCTCGTCCGGCCGCTCCTGGGCGGTCGGGGTCATCCACCAGCCGGCTACGAAGCGCACGCTGCTCGCCACGCCGGTCTTGGCGTCGAACACCTCCAGCCGGTAGCGCCCGGCGGTGACCGGGGCCTCGACCGATCCCGGCTTGTCGGTGCCGGCGGACAGGGTGCCGCCGGTGACCCGCCGGTCGCGGACGGTCACCTTGTAATCCCAGCGGCCGTTGGCCTCGAACCAGGCGTAGTCGTACTCCTCCTCGAACAGCTCGAAGGAGAGGTCGGACTTGTCCACCGGCTTGCCGTCCGGCCCCACCGCGACGACGTCGAAGCCGGCGGTGGCCCCCTCCGGCACGCCGTCACCCTCGAATCGGGGGCGGATGCCGATGGCGAAAGGCTGGTGGCGCACCGGCAGGACGAGGTCGCGACCGACCGGGCGGCCGCCGATGTCGAACAGCGTCGCACGGACCACCGCTTCCAGCGGCCGGGTGCTTTCCGGCGGCTGCGGCAGGCGGACGTTCAGCGAGGCGTCGCCGGAGCTGTTGGTGATGAAGCCCGGCAGCTCGGACTTGCGCGGCGTGACCTCTTCCTGGATCAGGCCGAACCGGTATCCGGGCAGGTCGGGATAGGGATTGGCGGCACGGCGCAGGGTCACCGACAGTTCGCCGGGCAGGCCGGCGGCCGGCGCCCCGTAGAGATAGCGGCCGTCGAGCTCCACCGTCGCGCCGCCATCGGGCGTCAGCTCCCTGGCGGTGGAGGACAGCGCGATGTCCAGGCGGGGCGGGACGAAATCCTCCAGCAGGAACTCGACCCGGCCGAGCGCCGGGCCATCGGGTTCGGCATGGGCGGTCACCGTCCAGGTCCCCGCGAAGCCGTTGGCCGGCAGGTCGATGCGGGTGGCGTAGGCGCCGGCCCCGCTGTCGGTCAGGCTGCGGCGCTCCACCTCGAGCCCATCGGGTCGCAGGACCTTTACGGTCAACCCCCGGCCGGGCAGCGGCCGGGCGTCGGGGTCACGCAACAGCACAGTCAGATGGACCGGTTCTCCCGGACGGTAGATGCCGCGCTCGGTATAGAGAAAGGCGTCGGGCTGACCGGGGACCGACCGGGTGGCCGCGGGGCGGTCGGGCTGATCGCCGACCGGGTTGTTGGCGGTCAGGTCCAGCACGGCGAAGTCGCCGGCGCCGCGGGTGGCGAAGAGGGCCTGCGCCGGCTCCCCGCCGGCGGCCCGCAGGGCGGCGAGATCGAAGCGGGCAAGCCCGTCCTCCCCGGTCTGCGCCCGGCCGAGCTCCGCCCCGTTGCGCGCCACCAGCCGCAGCTCGACCCCGCCCACCGGGGCGGAGGAGCGCAGCGAACGGGCGAAGACCACCAGCGAGTCCTCGCCGGCGATGGTGTTCAGGCCGAGGTCGGAGACGACGAACCACTGGGTCGCCTTCTGCTCCCAGCCGCCGGGCTTGATCTCCTCGGCTCCGGCGACGGCGATGTAGACCCCGGCTCCAGCTTGCCGAGCACCGCGTCGATCGGGAAGGCGGTGACCACGGCCTTGTTCGGCAGGTTGCTGATCGCCATCTCGCCGCGCCAGACCTCCTGGCCGGCGCGGTCGACCATCTCGCCGACGTCGTAGTCGGAGAGCTGCTGGCCGATGCGGCCGAAATAGATCTTCTCCACCAGCGCCCGGTCGGCGATGCGCAGGACCTGCAGCTTGGCGCGGTCCAGGTTGATGGAGCGCAGCGGCAGCCCCTCCGCCCCGACGCGGGGCAGGATGTAGCCGGCGCCGCGGAAGGCGAGCGACGGCTTGCGGTTCGGGACCGCCACCTCGCGCAGATCGGCAGCCGGCAGGCGCTTGCCGTCGGCGCCGGGCAGCCCGTCGCGCAGCGTGATCTGGTACTTCTGCCCGTGCTGCAGCCCCTCGACGCAGAGCGTCCGGTCGCGGGCGATCGCCGCGCCGTCGACCGCCGGCTGCACCTCCACGAAGTCGCGGTAGTTCACCGCCCGCGACCGCTCCAGCCGGTCGGTGAAGGTGAAGCAGGCCTGGGGCACGTCGCGCTCGGCCACCACCTCGACGCTGGAGACGCCGAAGGGAACCGGCTCCGCCGGGGTGGCGGCGATGGCGGGAACGGACGATGCGAGGAGGACGGCACAGACACGCGCCAGCACGGGCAACATACGCAGGAGGCCTCAATGTCCACGGCCCGGCCTCCCGGCACGAGGGTGCCGGACCGGGCCTATGCAAAACCGGCGCGGAGTATGCCCAACCGGTCGGGAATTCGCCATGGGTTTACGGCCCTGCGACTCGACGCCCGACCGGTCAGCCGACGAATTCCAGCGTGATCTGGCTGCCTTCGCCCGGACGGCTGTCGATGTGCATGCGTCCGCCCTGCGCCTCCATCAGCGACTTGACGATGGAGAGGCCGAGGCCGGTCCCCTGCCCGTCCTGCCTGGTCTGGGCCGACGCCTGGCCGAGCGGGATGACCGCCTGGCGGAGCTGTTCCGGCGTCATGCCGATGCCGGTGTCGGCGATGCGCAGGACGCAGGTCCCGCCCTGCCGTTCCGCGGCCACCCGGATCGAGCCGCCGCGCGGCGTGAACTTGACCGCGTTGTGGAGGAGGTTCAGCAGCATCTGCTTCACCGCCCGGTCGTCGGCGCGGATGGTCCGCAGGTCCGCCGGAAGCTCGCAGAACAGGCGGATGTCCTTCTGCTCCGCCTGCACGGCGATGATGCGCATGACCCACTCCACCGCCGAGCGCAGGTCGACCGGTTCGATCTGCAGGGTCATGCGGCCGGCCTGCAGGCGGGACAGGTCGAGGATGTCGTCGATCAGGGCCAGCAGATGCCGCCCCGACTCGTGGATGTCCGCGGCATAGTCGGCATAGCGCCCGTCGGCCCGCGGCCCCAGCAGCCGGTCGCGGATCACCTCCGAGAAGCCGAGGATGGCGTTCAGCGGGGTGCGCAGCTCGTGGCTGACGCGGGCGAGGAAGTCGCGGTTGACCGCCAGCGCCTCCTCCAGCCTGCGGGCGTTGCGGTGCTGGGCCAGCAGGAAGCCGGCGACGGTCAGGATGGAGAGGGTCAGCAGCAGGGCGATGATCAGGAGATGGCGGTGCAGGCCGGAGACCGCCGCCTGGATGTCCTCCAGCGCCACCCCGACCATCACGATCAGCGGGTACCCCTGCACGGTCCGGTAGGCATAGACCCGGCGCCTGCCGTCGGCCGCATCGGTCTGCCAGACGACGCCGGTGATGGCGGTGCCGATCGCCTCCCACAGCGGCGACTCGGGCATGACGGTCCCGATCGCCTGCCTGCCGGCCCCGCCGGCCTGCACCCGCACCATCCGGTCGAGCCCGGCCAGGATCACCGAGCCGCGCGGCCCGACCAGCGCCTGGCTGTAGACGTCCGACAGTTCGTCAGGGTCGGCGTTGGCGACGACCACCCCGGCGAAGCCCCCGTCCGGCGACTCGATCCGCCGGCTGAAGCGCAGCAGCGGCTGGCCGGTGGTGGAGCCGGCGAAGGGCTGGCCGGCATACATCAGGCTCTGTCCCACGCCCTTGTGGAAGGCGAAGAAGGGCTGGTCGGCGACGCAGGTGACCGTATCCTGCCCCTCGTTGCGGAAGACGAGATCGCCGTCCGAGTCGAAGAAGGCGAAGTGGTGGATCAGGTTGGGGTCGTACAGCCCCTGCTCGATCAGCCGGCGGGCGCCCTGGACGCCCTGCTCGCCGTACCGCAGGGCGAGGTTGTGGAGCGTGACGTCGATCTCGTGGAGCGTGCGGTGGGTGCTGCGCTCGAAGGCCCGCGCCGCCGTTTCGGCCGAGGAGACCGATTCGCGGAGCTGCCGGTCGTAGACGGCCCGGCTCATCTGGGCATGGCCGCCCCACACGGCCAGCAGGGCGACCAGGCTCGAAACGAAGATGCCCCACCGGAAGGTAACCGGAACCACCATGATGCGCGTCCTGCCCGGCGGGCCGCCCCCGGTCGGAAGACCGGTCGGTTCGACCCGCTATGGTAAGGACGCTAAACGGAATTCCTGGCGATTCCGTTAACGCCGTAAACTGTTTTCACCTCCATTGTGCCGTCTACGTAGGATTGTCTTCGTCACCCCTTGGCAAAGCGCCTCCGCAACCTAGCGATGGCCTCGTCGAGCACTTGGTCTTTCTTGGAGAAGCAGAAGCGGATACAGGTTTGCGGCGCGTTCTCCACGAAGAAGGCGCTGACCGGGATGGCCGTCACGCCCGCCTCGGCGGTCATCCAGCGGCAGAACTCCTGGTCGTCGCCGTCGAAGCCGGCCGCGGCCGCGAGGGACGCGATGTCCGCGACGACGAAGTAGGTCCCCGCCCCCGGCAGCACGTCGAACCCGACCGAGCGCAGCCCGGCCGACAGCCGGTCGCGCTTGGCCTGCAGCCCGTTCGCGAGATCGGCGAAATAGCCCTCGTCCTTGCCGAGGCCGTAGGCCACGGCCGCCTGGAGGTTCGGCGGGGTGGTGAAGGTGAGGAACTGGTGGGCCTTGGCGACCGGCTGCAGCAGGTGCGGCGCCGCCGTGACGTAGCCGACCTTCCAGCCGGTCAGCGAGAAGGTCTTGCCGGCCGAGCCGATCTTCAGGCAACGGTCGCGCAGGCCCGGCAGGGTCATCAGCGGGATGTGCCGCCGGCCGTCGTAGACGAGATGCTCGTACACCTCGTCGCATACCGCCAGCGTGTCGAAGCGCAGCATGAACTCGGCGATCAGGTCCAGCTCCCCGCGGGAGAAGACCTTGGCCGCCGGGTTCAGCGGGTCGTTGATGACCACCAGCTTGGTCTTCGGCGAGAAGGCCGCCTCCAGATCGGCGCGGGTGAAGCTCCAGTCCGGCGCCTTCAGCGAGACGTAGCGCGGGACGCCGCCGGCCAGCCGGATGATCGGCAGGTAGCTGTCGTACATCGGCTGGAACAGCACCACCTCGTCGCCCGGATCGATCAGGCCGAGCAGGCAGGCGGTCAGCGCCTCGGTCGCGCCGGAGGTCACCATCGTCTCGGTCTTCCAGTCGACGTCCAGACCGTAGAAGCGCTTGGCATGGCCGGCCAGCGCCTGCCGCAGCTCCGGCGTGCCCATCATCGAGGGGTACTGGTTCCACCCCTCCAGCAGGGCCCTGGACGCCGCCTCCAGCACGTCGGCCGGACCACGGTCGTCGGGGAAGCCCTGGCCGAGGTTGATGGCGCCATGCTCCTCCGACAGGCGGGACATCACCTCGAAAATCGTGGTTCCATAGCTCGACAGGATCGCGTTGCCCGACTTCACCGTTGCCTCCCAACCGCAGGACGGCCGACAGGATGGTCCGGCGCGCCGCCGCCTGTCCAGAGCCAGTGCAGGACGACCGTCCGGCGGAGACGGAACCACCCCGCCGGGCGGCACGGTGCGCGTTGTGCGGAACTCTTTTCCCGCACAATGCACAATCCGCCTGTTTCCCGTTCCGGATCAACGGCTTGCCAAACCCGTTCGTACACGTCCGTCGTGCAGGGGATGCACAATCCGGCACCCGGCCGGCACAGGCCCGACCCTCCGCCCCGGCGGGCGGCGGTCACGGCAGGCGTGGTTCGGGAGGAGACGGCCTCAGACTAGCCGGAGCCCGGCGGACCGGCAACAGGAGCGCAAAAAAGGGCGGGGGCGCCGGTCCCCGGTCAGGCCTTTCGGCGGTTGCGCAGGCGCTGGCGCAGGCGTTCGACCGGGCCGAACATGCGGGGGTAGCGCCGCTTCAGCCGCACGAAGCCGCGCCGCGCATCGGCCGAATTGCGCAGGAGAAGCACCCCGCCGAGCGCGATCACCGGAAGGCCGCCCGGCCCGGGCAGCGGAGCGATCAGGATGCCGAGCACGATGATGGTCCATCCCATGCCGATCAGCGCCAGCTGGCGCAGCCGGCCGAGCGAGGGGGCGCGGACGGTGTCCCGGTCGTCGAACCGACCGGTCCTGGGCGAGCCTCCGGAAAAGAACATCGGAACCACAATCCTCCGTCACCGACTGGACCTCGCATATGGTGGCGAGGCCGCCGCGCGACCAGAGGGGTCGGCCGTCAGTGGACGGTGGGACCCGCGGCCCCCGGCCGTTCGGCATCCAACTGACGGAATACCGCGTTGAGCTCCGCCGGCTGCGGGTTCCAGGCGAACTCGCGCATCAGCTGGTCGCGGGCCGCGCCGGCCCGGCGGGACAGCGTGGCGCAGTCCGGCCGCGCCGCCGGCGCCCGGCGGCAGATCCGGTCGGCGCAGCTCTCCAGCATCAGGCGGATCATCCGTTCGCGCTTGGCGGCGTCGACGAAGCCGGACTCGTCGAAATAGAGCTTGGTGAAGGAGACCTCCGCCACCTGCGGCGCGTCCCCCCGTCCGCCCACCAGGATGGCGGAGACCATCTCGACGCAGCGCCCCGCGAAGCCGGGCAGCGGCGCGGTGCCGTCGTCGGCATGGTCGAACTGGCGGCTCGGCAGTTCCACGAGCCGTCCGGAAGCGTCCTTTACGAGATACCGGCGCCACACCGTCATGCCCGCCTCCCCCGTCCGGATTTCCCCGTCCAGGCAAAGGCTACACCAGCATGGCGGGGGACGGAACCAGACAAGCGTACAGGCCATCCTATTCCCCCGCCCGGACTCCGGGAATCAGCGCGGGACGAGCGGCCAGAACAGCGCGATCGCCCCGGTGCCCAGCACGATCACCAGGATCGACAGCGGCAGGCCCAGCCGCCAGTAGTCGCCGAAGCGGTAGCCGCCCGGCCCCATCACCAGCGTGTTGCACTGGTGCCCGATGGGGGTGAGGAAGTCGCAGCCCGCGCCGACCGCCACCGCCATCAGGAAGGCGTCCGGCCGCAGCCCCAGATGCTCGGCCATGCTGGCGCCGATCGGCGCCATCACCAGCACGGTGGCGGCATTGTTCAGGAAGGGCGTCACCGCCATCGCCGCCACCAGGATCAGGGCCAGCGCGCCGACCGGCGGCAGCCCCTGCGCCACCTGCGACAGCCAGCCGGCGATCAGTTCCGTCCCGCCGGTGGTGCGCAGCGATTCGCTGACCGGGATCAGCGCCCCCAGCAGGATCAGGATCGGCCATTCGATGGCGTCGTAAGCATCCTTCACGGTGATGACCCGCAGCGCGGTCATGGCGACCGCCGCCCCGAAGAAGGCGATGGCGACCGGGACGAGGCTGGTGGCGACCAGCGCGATGGTGATGCCGAGCACGGCGAGCGCCGCCGTGCGCTTCTGCGTGCGGCCGATGGCGAGGTCGCGTTCCGCCAGCGGCAGGCAGCCGAGCGCGCGCAGGGTGTCGCTGAGCCCGGCGCTGCGCGCCTGCAGCACCACGAGGTCGCCGAACTGGAAGCGGACCCGGCGCAGGCGCTGGCGCACCGGCCGGCCGCGGCGGCTGAGCGCCAGCAGGTTGACGCCGAACCGCTCGCGCAGCGACATCTCCTCGACATGGTTGCCGATGAGCGGCGAGCGTTGCTCCACCACCGCCTCGATGACGGTGATGTCCTCCTCGCTGGTGACGCCCTCCAGGTCCTTCTCGTGCATGAGCTGCAGACCGGCATGCTTCACCAGGTCGGCCAGCGCCTGGGTGTCGGCCTCCAGCACCAGGATGTCGTTCTCGTAGAGCACCCAGTGGCCGGACGGGACATAGCGGCGGTTGTTCTCGCGCACGATGGCGGCGATCGTCACCTCCCCCTCGCCATAGGCCTCCAGGTCGGCGACGGTCCGGTTGACGAAGGGGGAGGTGGGGGGCAGCCGCACCTCCGCCGTGTAGTCGTCGATGGAGAAGGCCGGCCGGCTCTCCGCCGCCTTGCGGCCCGAGGGCAGCAGCCGGTAGCCGAGGGCGAGGAAGGCGACGCCGGCAACCGCGATGGCCAGCCCGACCGGCGTGAAGTCGAACATGCCGAAGGGTTCGCCCATCATCTCGCCGCGCAGGCGCGACACGATGATGTTGGGCGAGGTGCCGACCAGCGTCATCAGCCCGCCGAGCAGCGACCCGAAGGCCATCGGCATCAGCAGGCAGGAGACCGAGGTGCCGTTGCGCCGGGCGATCTGCATGGCGATGGGGATGAAGATCGCCAGCGCCCCGATGTTCTTCACCACCGCCGACAGCAGCGTGACGGCCCCGGTCAGCACCAGGATCTGCGAAGCCGGGGTGCGCATGCGGGCGGCCAGCGGGCGCATCGCCGCCTCCACCACGCCCGACCGCCCGACCGCGGCGCTGACCACCAGGGCGGACCCCACGATGATGACGATGTCGTCCGAGAAGCCCTGGAAGGCCTCCTTGGGTTTGACGATCCCGGCGGCGAGTGCCGCCAGAAGGGCGATCATGGCCACGAGGTCGTAGCGCAGGCGGTCCCAGATCAGCAGCGCGATCACGGCGCCGATGATCCCGAAGGCGAACATCTGGTCGAGGGTCATTCTCTCTCGATTGTCGTGGAGACGGCCGTTGCCGGGTTCATATCAGCGGGCACTGCCGGAGGGGGCCGTTTTCTGCCCGCCGCCGGAGCCGGCCGCGTTGCCGTTGGCCGGCGCCTTGTCCGGCGACCGCGCGTCCTCGACGAGCCGGCCGCAATGGGGCTGCTCGTCGCTGCCGGGGTCGAGGAAGGGCAGGATGCCCGCCAGCGGAGTCAGCAGCACGCCCAGCGCCACCGCGGCGGCGCCGCGGGCTGCCGATTCGGTCGGATCGACCCCGATGTCGGGATTGCCGAGGGTGCCGCGCACCAGGACCGGGACATGGGTGGCCAGCACCTGCGCCTCCTTCGCGCGGCCGACCAGCCGCAGGTCCAGCGCCTCGGTGCGCAGGTTGATGCCGCCCTCGCCGGTCAGCAGGGTTTCCGGCGTGTCGAGCACCAGCGCGTCGGCCCTGGCCACGCCGTTCTCGACGGTCATGTTGGCGACGAGGCAGTTGAAGGGCAGAGGCTGGCTGCCCGACAGGACGACGCCCAGCGTTTCCAGGATGTTCGTCTTCAGCCCCTTCACCGCGAGGCTGGAGATGCGTCCGCCGTCCACCGCCACCCCAGCTTGCCGTCGGCCGAGCCCAGGATGTCGGCCACCGTGCCGCCGCCGCCGGCGAGCTGGATGCGGCCGGAGGCGGTGCCGCCCATGTCCCTGGCGAAGGGCGTGTCGCGGAAGAACTGGGCGAGCTGGAGCTTGCGGACCTCCAGGTTGGTCCGCATGGCCGGCGTCCTGCGGCTGCCGTCGAGCGTCACCGTCCCGGCGATCCTGCCGCCGCCGATGCCGAGCGACAGGGGATCGAGAGTCATGCGCCCGTTGTCCAGCCGGATGCGGGTGTCGAGCGCGTCGAGCGGGGCGAAGGGCGCCTCCACCCTCTCCCCCTTGAAGCGGACGTCCATGTCGGTGGTGCGCAGCTTCTCCAGCGGGATCGGCGTCGCCGGGATGACCCGGTCGCGCCCGCGCGTCGGATAGTCGCCGGTGCCGCGCGGCGAGGCGCCGACGAAGCCGGCGAGGTCGAGGGCGGCCAGACGCTTCGACGTCAGGTCGGCGGTCACCATCGGACGGCCGCCGCCGAGGTCGACCTGCAGGTGGCCGGACAGGTCGCTTTCGCCCACCCGGCCGTGCATGCCTTCGAAGCGCCAGCGCTGCTCCTCGCGGGTCAGGTGGCCGCTGATGGCGTAGGGGCGGGTCTTGGGCGTCGGGATGCCGACGATGGGAAAGATCTCGGCCAGATCGTCGCCGCTCATCTCGACAGACAGGTCGATGCCTTCCAGCTTCACCGGTTCGGCGACGGAGCCCTCGATCCTGGCCTTGGTCTTGCCGATGGCGGCCTCGACCTTCAGCGGGTAGGGCTTCGGGTCGTCGCGCAGGTAGAAGAGCGAGCCGCCCTCCGCCGTCAGGGTGAAGGGCTTGCCGGCGAAGCCGCCCTTGCCGTTCAGGTTGACCCGGTCCTCGCCGTTGCCGCCGGTGGCGGTGTTGAGCGCGCTGTCGACGTCGATCTCGGCGCCGGGGTCGCGGTAGCGGACCCGCCCGTCGTCGATCACCAGCGAGCCGATGACCGGGATGTCGCCGCGCTTGTCCGGCGTCGCCGCCTCCTTCGCCGCCTCCCTGCGGGGGTCGGGCGGGCCGAAGGTCCAGTTGGCCTCGCCCTCCCGGTTCCTCTCCAGGATCAGCTTCGGGCCGGTGAGGCGCAACTCCGGCAGTTCCCAGTCGCCGCGCAGCAGGGGCCAGGGGCGCAGGGTGGCGTCCAGCACCCGCAGTTCGGCCATGGTCTTCTCGTCGCTCCAGGGGACGTTGGCGACCCGCAGGCCTTCCACATGGATATGGATGGGATTGCCGAGCCGCAGCTTCAGGTCGCCGTCGATGGCGACCTCCCGGTTCAGCGCCTTGGACGCCTGCCGCGCGACGAAGCCGCGCGCGTCGTTCCAGTCGAACACGGCCAGCGCGATGCCGACCCCGGCCACAGTCACGGCGACCAGCCCCAGCAGCCCGAGACCGATCCACTTCAGCACGGCCATGCCGCCCATCCTCCCTGCACGTCCACAGCCGACGCCCTCCGTCACCAGGAGTCAACGGGTGGCGGGGCCGGGAGGCTCCGGACTAACCCTTAGGAGTTGATTGCATGGTTCCGGAATCCGTGATGCGCCGATAGATTGGATTTAACTCTAAATTCAGTTTGCCATGGCCAGATGGGTCCCATCCGGCCGGACAGGTCAATCCTCGAAGCGAACCATGCGATCCCTCACCAACTTCGCCCCGTCCACATTCGAGGAGCGCGGCGCCTCCGTCGCCTTCACGACGCCGGTGCTGGCCCAGACCCGGGTGCGCAAGGACAGCCGCGACCAGCTCGAGGTGCTGATCCCCAACCTGTCGGAAGGGCGCGGGATGTATGTCGTGCCGTGGAAGTCGCTGCCGCTGGCCTTTCCCATGACGGTGCACGACCGCATGCTGCACGAGCTGATCGCCAAGGCGGAGGGCTGCTCGCCGGAGACCATCCGCAAGGCGGTGATGGAGGCGGCGCGCTGCGGCCTCGCCGGCCCGCAGGCGGTGGAGGCGGCGGAGGCCGCCCTGAAGGACGACGACGAGCAGCGGCTGCTGATCAACTTCCAGCTCATCGTCGAGGTGCTGAAGGCGGTGGGCCTGGAATCGACCGAGATCCTGCGCGCCGGTCTCGCCTCGGAACAGGGGCAGAAGCTGACCCGCGACCTGATGCTGAAGGCCGCCCACCGGCTGTCGCTGGAGCCGACCGAGCTCTATGGCCGCATCGCCGAGCTGGCGGTCTACATGGAGCCGATCGGCATGGCCTCCTCGCCGAAGCCGGCGCGGCTGCGCCGCCTGATGCGCGACCTCGGCGGCTTCCGCGACAGCATGGCCGACTGGGCGGCCGACAACGTGTCGGAGGCGGCTCCCATCGGCGTCTTCTGCGCCGAGGTGGCCGAGCATACGCTGAACCATGCCCGCAACATCATGGGCCAGCTCGACCAGGCGGTGTCGTCCTTCGAGCTTCTGCTGCGCCAGTGGGACGGCAAGGGACCGCTGGTCCGCCAGTCGGCGACGCGGCTGTCCTGGCTGCTCGACGGCTGGGAGTTCCTGATGCTGCTGTGGGCCGACGCGCTGACCAAGGGGCGGCACGACCAGGACATGGCGGTGAACGAGATCTTCCGCGTCATCCCCCTGCTGCCGCGCAACGAGACGCATGCCGATCTGGCGCTGGCCGCGGAGAAGGTGCAGGTGAGCAACCGCCGCACCGTCCGCGCCTATGTCGACTGGCGCAGCGGACAGCTCGACGTCGATCTCGTGATGCGCATCGAAACCATCAAGTCCAAGGCGGCCTGACGATGGATCCGAAGGACCTGCACGTTCTGGGCGACCAGCTTCTCCACATCGAGGAGACGAAGTTCCGGCAGATCGTCGGGCTGCTGGAGCAGATGAACGAGCATCCGGACGTGCAGCGGACGATGGCGGCGATCCGGCCGCGGCTGGCCGAGCTGCGCGTCCACCGCCGGCCGACGCTGAAGCGCCTGTTCTGCGAGCCGTTCGAGGACCTGTTCCTGCCCTTCAGCCGGACGGCGCCGACCCCGCTCAACACGCTGGAACGGGCGCTGATGAACCGGCTGTGGCCCCTGGTGGAGGCGCAGATCGGCCGGGAGCGGCTGAAGGGCTTCTCCCCCGCCCTGAAGGACGGGCCGCAGCGCGACGCGGCGGCGGACGCCTTCTGGACGGAGGCGGCGGCGACGGTGCAGGCCATCGCCGGCCAGTCGTCGGATGCCGGGCGCTTCGACGACGCGCTGGAGCTGCGGATGAACCCGAGCCGCGTGCAGGCGGTGGCGGACATCGCGCTGATCCTGTCGATCGCGCCGGAGATCCGCGCCCTGAAGAAGGTGCTGGCGCCCAAGCCGGTGCCGAAGCTGCACCCCGACCATCTGGAGGACATCCAGGAGATCGGGCGGCGCATCACGCGCGGCCGGCCCGAGGCGCTGCGCCCCTTCGTGCAGATCGCCGCGTCGCGCATGGCCGACCCGTCGCACCTGCTGGGCGCCCTGTGGACGATGGACCTGGGCCAGAAGTCGGCCGACCGCGCCGACCTGTTCCTGCAGCTGTCGGGCACCGTCGTCACGCAGATCGAGGAGCGGTCGCGCACGCTGAAGGCGGCGCCGCAGGGCTCCGCCGACCGGCTGGCGGTCGCCGATCTGGCGGTCGACCTGATGGCCAGCCTGGAGGCCACCCGCGCCGCCATGGAGCAGAGCCGCAACAAGGACTTCGACAAGCGGCTGAAGGAGGTGCGCAGCTCCGTCCACGAGATGGTGAGGAGCCAGGTGCTGGACGGGGCGGACGCCGGCATCGTCGGCGCCATCGGCGCGCTGGACGGCGGAGCGGGCGACCGCGACCAGCTCGTCCAGGCGGAGAACCAGGCGCGGGCGCTGCGCAAGTGCGGCGTCATCGCCGATACGCTCGGCCTGCGCGGCGAGCTGAAGGCGGTGACGCAGAAGGCGACCTCCTCGCTGGTGGACGCGGCGCAGCAGGCGCTGGGCGGCGGCCCGGCGGCGAATTCGCGCTCGGGCTACAGCGCGATCCGCATGATCGAGTTGATCGCCGGGCCGGCCGAGGCCAATAAGGTGATGGACGAGATCCTGCGGGACGGGAAGCGCTGACGGAGGAGGCTGGATGCGCATGGGATACACCGGCTGGGCCCTGCCCGAGGAGGAGCGCGCGCGCCTGCTCACCCTCGTGCCCGCGCGGTACGAGCGGCTGATCGCCCACCATGTGACGCGCGAGTACAATGTGCCGGAGGGCCATCCCCTGCCGGCCGCCACCGCGGGCGACGTCGTCGGTGTCGTGGACGACGGCGAGGGCGTCCAGGCCCTGATCGTCGAGATCGACGGGACCACCGATCGGCCGGACGGCTCGACCAACCACATCACTTGGTCGCTGGGACCGGGCCGCCAGCCCGTCGAATCGAACAGCGTGATCGCCGGCTACGGCTGGCGCCCGGTCGAGCCGGTCACCATCCGGCTGGAGCCGCGCTTCTTCCCCCTGTGACCGGACCGCTCAGTCCGCGGCCCCCAGGTCGGCGCTCGCCTGCGTGGCCGCGGAACGGTTGAGACGCTGTTCGCGGTAGAAGATGAAGAGGCCGCTGCCGATGATCAGCGCGGCGCCCAGCCCGATGCGCGCCGTCGGCATCGTCCCCCAGACCAGCAGGTCGAGCACCACCGCCCAGACGATCGAGACGTACTGGAACGGAACGACCACCGCGGCCGGGCTGAGCTGCAGCGAGCGGTTGATGGCGGAATGGCCGGCCAGCGCGGTGACGCCGAGCAGGCCGAGGAGCAGGAAGTCGAGCCAGCCGGGATCGACCCAGGCCATCGGCAGCGTCACCCCGCCCAGCACGAGGCCGCCCAGCGTCTGGTAGGTGACGAGCGACAGGGTGCCCGCCCCGCGCAGCACGCGGGTGAAGATCAGCCCGGCGGAGAAGATCACCGCGCCGAGCAGCGCCATCGCCGACGGCAGCGGGTCGAAGGTGCCGGTCGGGTTCAGCACCACGACCACCCCGACGAAGCCGACCACCACCGCCGCCCAGCGGCGCCAGCCGACCTTCTCGCCGAGGAAGAGGACCGAGAGCGCCGTGACGATCAGCGGCGCCGACATGTAGATCGTCATCACGTCGGCGAGCGGCAGATAGCGGACCGCCCAGTAGAAGCAGCCGATATCCGCCGTCACGCAGACGACCCGCAGCAGGTGCATCTTCAGACGCCCCACCGCGAAGACCGCCGCCAGCCCCTCCCGCCAGATCAGCGGGAGGAGGATCGCAGTGCCGAACAGGCTGCGCACCGCGACCAGCATCCCCACGGGGTACTCCGCGACCAGCCACTTGCCGAGCGCGTCGTTGAAGGTGAAGAGGGACATGCCCAGCAGCATCATGAGGATGCCGAGGCGGCTGTCGGTCGCGGTGGAGGCGGTCATTTTCCGATATGGACTCTGAATTGCTGGAGGCGCGAGCCTATTACGCGCCGACCAGCTCCTCAAGAGACCGTTCGATGATGTCCAGCCCCTCGTCCACCACCGCGTCGGACGCGGTCAGCGGCACCAGGATGCGGATGACGTTGGCGTAGGTGCCGCAGGACAGCAGGATCAGGCCCTTTTCCGCCGCCTTGGCGACCAGCGCCTTGGTCAGGTCGGCGGCCGGCTCCTTGCTGTCGCGGTCCTTCACCAGCTCCATGGCGACCATGGCGCCGAGGTTGCGGACGTCGCCGATCACCGACAGGCTGTTGCGCTGCGCCATCGACCGGAAGCGGCCGGCGATGCGCTCGCCCAGCGCCTGGGCGCGCTCGACCAGCTTCTCCTCCTCGATGGCCTCGATGACGGCCAGGGCGGCGGTGGTCGCCAGCGGGCTGCCGGCATAGGTGCCGCCGAGGCCGCCCGGAACCGGCGCGTCCATCAGGGCCGCCTTGCCGGTGACCGCCGACAGCGGGAAGCCGCCGGCCAGGCTCTTCGCCATGGTGACGAGGTCCGGCTCGATCCCGGCATGCTCGAAGGCGAACATCTTGCCGGTGCGGGCGAAGCCGGTCTGGATCTCGTCGACGACGAAGACGATGCCGTGCTGGTCGCACAGCGCCCGCAGCTTCTGCAGGAACTCCGGCGAGGCGATGTTGAAGCCGCCCTCGCCCTGCACCGGCTCGACGATGATGGCGGCGACGCGGGCCGGATCGACATCCGACTTGAAGAGGGTGTCGAGCGCCTTCAGGCTGTCGGCGACGGAGATGTCGCGGTAGGGGTTGGGGAACGGCACATGGTAGACCTCGGCCGGGAAGGGACCGAAGCCGACCTTGTAGGGCACCACCTTGCCGGTCAGCGCCATGCCGAGCAGCGTGCGGCCGTGGAAGGCGCCGGAGAAGGCGACCACCGCCGGCCGGCCGGTGGCGGCGCGGGCGATCTTCACCGCGTTCTCGACCGCCTCGGCGCCGGTGGTGAAGAAGGCGGTCTTCTTCGGGGTCGGGCCGGGCACCAGCGCGTTCAGCTTCTCCGCCAGCTCCACGAAGGAGTCGTAGGGGGTGACCATCGCGCAGGTGTGGGTGAAGCGGTCGAGCTGGGCCTTCACCGCCTCCATCACCTTGGGGTGGCGATGGCCGGTGTTCAGCACGGCGATGCCGCCGGCGAAATCGATGAAGCGGCGGCCCTCGACGTCCCACATCTCGGCGTTCTCGGCGCGGTCGATGTAGATCGGCAGGCCGGCGGAGATGCCCCGGGACACGGCGGCCTCGCGCCGTGCAACGAACGACTGGTTGCTCATGTCACTTTCCTTCGTTGTGCGCTGCGCGTCAGGCGCCGAGGCCGACGCAGAGATATTTGATTTCCAGGAAATCCTCGATGCCGTACTTCGAGCCCTCGCGGCCGATGCCCGACTCCTTCATGCCGCCGAACGGCGCCACCTCGGTCGAGATGATGCCCTCGTTGATGCCGACGATGCCGTATTCCAGCTTCTCCGCCACGCGCCAGACACGGCCGATGTCGCGGCTGTAGAAGTAGGCGGCGAGGCCGTATTCGGTGTCGTTGGCCATGCGGACGGCGTCGTCCTCCGTCTCGAACTTGAAGAGCGGGGCGACCGGGCCGAAGATCTCCTCGCGCGACACCCGCATCTCCGGCGTCAGGCCGGTGACCACCGTCGGCTCGAAGAAGGTGCCGCCGAGTTCATGGCGCTTGCCGCCGAGCACCACCCGGGCGCCCTTGGCGACCGCGTCGCCCAGCAGCTCCTCCACCTTCTCCACCGCCTGCGGATTGATCAGCGGACCCTGGGTCACGCCGGCCTCGGCGCCGTTGCCGACCTTGAACCGGCTGACCGCCTCGACCAGCTTGGCGGTGAAGGCCTCGTAGACGCTGGCCTGGACGAGCAGCCGGTTGGCGCACACGCAGGTCTGGCCGGCGTTGCGGTACTTGGAGGCCAGCGCCCCCTGCACCGCCGCGTCGAGGTCGGCGTCGTCGAACACGATGAAGGGCGCGTTGCCGCCGAGCTCCAGCGACACCTTCTTCACCGTGTCGGCCGACTGGCGCATCAGGATCTTGCCGACCTCGGTCGAGCCGGTGAAGCTGACCTTGCGGACGATCGGGCTGCCGGTCAGCTCGCCGCCGATGGCGACGGGGTCGGAGCCCATGACGATGTTGAGGACGCCCGCCGGGACGCCGGCGCGCCCGGCCAGCTCGGCCAGCGCCAGCGCGGTCAGCGGCGTGTCCTCGGCCGGCTTCACCACGACGGTGCAGCCCGCGGCGATCGCCGGGGCCACCTTGCGGGTGATCATGGCGAGCGGGAAGTTCCAGGGCGTGATCGCCGCGACGACGCCGATCGGCTCCTTCAGCACGACGAGCCGCTTGTTCGCCGCGAAGCTGGGGATCACGTCGCCGTAGACGCGCTTGGCCTCCTCCGCGAACCACTCGATGAAGGAGGCGCCGTAGACCACCTCGCCGCGGGACTCGGTCAGGGGCTTGCCCTGCTCCGCCGTCATGAGCTGGGCCAGATCCTCCTGGTTCGCCAGGATCAGCTCGAACCAGCGGCGCAGGATGGCCGCCCGCTCCTTGGCGGTCCTGCCGCGCCAGGCCGGCAGGGCGTCGGCGGCGGCCCGGATGGCCTCGCGCGTTTCCTCGGCGCCCATGTCGGCGACCGTGGCGATCACGGCGCCGGTGGCCGGGTTGGTCACCGGGAAGCTGCGACCGGAGGCAGCCCCGCGCCATGCTCCGTTCACGTATCCGTTGGTCTGGAGAAGGCTCTGATCGTTGAGCGACAACATGTTCGGTCCGCCATTGCAGAAGGGGGGAATGGTCAGTGGAGGTGAGCGTACCATGTTTAATAAATTAAACAACCACTGTTTAGCTGTTGAGATTTTGGTGACGCGCGAACAGGGATCCGGTATGGCTTAGGTCGGGAAATCAGGAGTCGGGCGATGGATTTCGACGTCGGGTCGCGGCTGAAGCAGGTGCGTGAACAACATGGTCTGTCCCAGCGGGCGCTGGCGCAGCGGGCCGGGGTGACGAACGGCACGATCTCGCTGATCGAGCAGAACCGCTGCAGCCCGTCGGTCTCCTCCCTGCGCAAGGTCCTGCAGGGCATCCCGATGAGCCTTGCGGAGTTCTTCGCCTCCGACGACCTGCCGCCGCCCGAGCAGATCTTCTTCAAGAGCGGCGACCTGATCGAGCTGGCTGACGAGCTGAAGGGCACCGTCGGCCAGGTCTCCTTCCGTCAGGTCGGCGACCTGCGCGGCCGCAACCTGCAGGTCCTGCACGAGCGCTACGCCCCCGGCGCCGACACCGGCCGCACCATGCTGCAGCACGAATCGGAGGAGGGCGGCATCGTCGTCCGCGGCCGGATCGAGCTGACGGTGGGCGACCGCAAGGAGATCCTGGGCCCGGGCGACGCCTATCTCTTCGACAGCCGCATCCCCCACAGGTTCCGCAACATCGGCGACGAGGAGTGCGAGCTGATCAGCGCCTGCACCCCGCCCTATCTGTAAGCCGCCCGTCGCGCGCATCGCCTGCCCTCCCCCGCCCGGTCCCGTCAGGCCGCCCGCAGGGCGTCGAGGAAACCCGACACCTCGCGCCGCATGCGCGACGCCTCGCCGGACACCGATTCGGCCGACCGCACCATCGTCACCGAGGCCTGCCGCGCCGCCGCCGCCGCGTCGGTCACCGCCGCGATGTTGGTCGAGACGTCGCGCGTCCCGGCCGCCGTGTGGGTGATGCTGGAGGCGATCTCGTCCACCGCGGCGCTCTGCTGGCCGACGGCGGCGGAGATCTGGGCGGAAATCTCGTTGATGCGGGCGATGGTGCGGGTGACCGCGGTGATCGCCGCGACCGCCGTGCCGGAGGCCGACTGGATCTCGGCGATGCGCGCCTGGATCTCGTCGGTCGCCTTGCCGGTCTGGGCGGCGAGCTGCTTGACCTCGCCCGCGACCACGGCGAAGCCCTTGCCCGCCTCCCCTGCCCGCGCCGCCTCGATGGTGGCGTTCAGCGCCAGCAGGTTGGTCTGGCTGGCGATGCCGGAAATCAGCTCCACCACCTTGCCGATCTCCTGCGCCGCGGCGGCGAGGCCGCCCATCACCTGGCTGCCGCGCTCGGCGTCGCCGCTGGCGGCCCGGGCGATGCTGGCGGAGTCGGAGACCAGCCGGCCGATCTCGGCGAAGGAGGCGGACAGTTCCACCGTGGCGCCGGCGACGCTGTCGGCGCTGGCGGAGGCCATCTGTGCCGCGGCGGACACCGCGTCGGCATGCTCGGCCGTCTCCGACGCACTGGACGCCATGGTGCCGGCGGCGGCGGCCATGCCGGCGGTGGAGGAGGCGAGCGTCTCCACCAGCGCCATCACCGTCGCCTCGAAGGAGCCGGCGAGCCGGTCGAGCTCCCGGCGCCGCTCCTCGGCGGCGGCGGCCTTCAGCCGCTCCTGCTCGGCCTGCAGCCGGTCGGTCTCCAGCATGCTCTCGCGGAAGACGCGGGCGGCGGCGGCCATGCGGCCGATCTCGTCCCGGCGCCCGCCGTCGTCGAAGGTCACCGTGGTGTCGCGGGCGGCCAGCCGTTCCAGCGCGCCGGCCACCCGCAGGATCGGGCGGGAGATGCCGCGGACCATCAGCACGCCGCTCGCCACCGCCCCCAGCGCGCAGAGCGCCAGCGCCAGCAGCACGAGGCTGCGGGCCTGCCGGTAGACGGCGGCCCCGTGGTCGGCGATCTCGCCGGCCTCGGTCACCGCGCTGTCCACCAGGGCCGACAGGCTCTCCTGCACGCGGACGAAGGCGACGGCGCTCGGCCGCTTGAAGACGCTGGCCGCCGACTGGCTGTTGCCCTCGCGCGCCAGACTACGCACCCGGTCGCTGACCTGCCGGTACTCGGTCCAGGCGGCGTCGAAGGCCGCCAGCCGGTCCGCCATCCGGCCGCTGCCGAACAGCGGCCCGGCCTGATCGCGCAGCGTCTGGACGGCGCCGGCGACCGCCGCGTGGCCGGCCTCCACCTGCCCGACCTGCATGGCGTTGGTCGACAGGGCGTAGGCCGCCTCGGCGATGCGGTAGTTCTGCGCCGCGGCGAGGAGCTGGCCCGCCACCTGCGCGCCGGTGAGCGAGCTGCCGCGGATCGTCTCGGCGGCGCCGTTCAGCGTCTCCAGCCGGTCGAGCGTGAAGGCGCCGAAGCCGCAGACGAACAGCATCATGCAGGCGGCGGCGCCGATGATCCTGCTGCGGATCGACAAGGTCGGGAAACGCATGGCGACGAGCCTCCCTGGTCACGGCGATGACGGGCAACGGCGGGGCGGTCCGGCGACGGAAGCCCGCCGGTCTCTCGGATGCGGACAGGGTCGGGCCGGGGGGCCGGGGACGGCCGGCGCCCCCGGAAGCGCCCCCGGCCGGCGGCCGGTCAGGCGGCGCCCTTCAGCCGCTCGTTGCGGCGGCGCAGCGCCTCGACGACCGACAGAAGGATGACCGAGATCACGGTGAGGATCACCGCGACCGCCGTGATGGTCGGGCTGATGTTCTCGCGGATGCCGCTGAACATCTCGCGCGGCAGGGTGCGCTGCTCCGGCCCGGCGAGGAACAGCACGGTCACCACCTCGTCGAAGCTGGTCGCGAAGGCGAAGAGCGCGCCCGACGCCATGCCCGGCAGGATCAGCGGCAGGATCACCTTGCGGAAGGCCAGCAGCGGCGGCGCGCCGAGCGAGGCGGCGGCGCGGGCCAGCGTCATGTCGAAGCCCTGCAGGGTGGCCGACACGGTGATGACCACGAAGGGGGTGGACAGCGCCGTGTGGGCCAGGATCAGGCCGGCATAGTTGCCGGTCAGCCCGAGCGGGGCGAAGAAGAAGTAGACGCCGACCGCGGTGATGACCACCGGCACGACCATGGGCGACAGCACCACGGCCAGCACCAGCGACTTCCACCGGCTCTTCCACTGGGCGAGCCCGAGGGCGGCCAGCGTGCCGAGGATCATCGACAGGATGGTGGAGGACACGCCGATGATGACGCTGTTCTTCAGCGACATCATCCAGCGCGGCGAGGTGAGGAAATCCTCGTACCAGCGCAGCGACAGGCCCGGCAGCGGATAGGTCAGGTAGGCGCCGGAGCTGAAGGACAACGGCACGATCGCCAGGATGGGCGCCATCAGGAAGATGAAGACCAGGGTGGCGGCGACGACCGTGGTGCTCCAGGCGGCGCGCTGGCTGAGGGTGCGGGGTGCGTGGTTGTCGCTCAATTCTTGAGCCCTCCGGTGTTCTGCCGGCCGTGGACCAGCTTGCCGTAGACGACCGCCAGGATCAGCGTGGCGAACAGCAGGACCGTTCCCAGCGCCGACGCCAGGCCCCAGTTGACCGTTTCCGTGGTGTAGAAGGCGATGAAGGCGCTGATCATCTGGTCGGCCGCACCGCCGACCAGCGCCGGGGTGATGTAGTAGCCGATGGCCAGGATGAAGACGAGCAGGCTGCCGGCGCCGATCCCCGGCAGGGTCTGCGGCAGGTAGATCCGCAGGAAGGCGACCGCCGGCGGCGCGCCGAGCGAGGCGGCGGCCCGCATGTAGGCCGGGGAGATCGACCGCATGACGCTGTAGAGCGGCAGGATCATGAAGGGCAGCAGCACATGGGTCATCGCCATGTAGACGCCGAACCGGTTGTAGATCAGCCGCAGCGGCGCATCGATGATGCCCAGCCACTGCATGACGCCGTTCACGATGCCCTCGCTCTGCAGCAGCACGATCCAGGCGCAGGTGCGCACCAGCAGCGACGTCCAGAAGGGCAGCAGGACGAAGATCATCAGCAGGTTCGACTGGCCGGTGGGCAGGGTGGCCAGCAGATAGGCGACCGGAAAGCCCAGCAGCAGGCACAGCGCGGTGACGCCGAGGCCGATGGTGAAGGTGCGGGCGAAGACGTCGCGGTAGATCGCCTGGTCCTCCGGGGCGGCGACGATGGCGCCGTCCAGGTTGCGCGTCAGGTCGAGGGCGGCCAGCAGGTAGAAGCCGGTGACCGGCCCGCTCGCCCCCTTGATCGCCACCCAGGTCGACCGCTCGCCCCAGGCCGGGTTGACGGCGACCAGCGAGGCCCGCGCCTGCCCCGGCTCCGGCATGGTCTTCAGGTTGCGCGCCGTGGAGGTGAGGATGGTGCGGAAGCCGTTGACGCTGTAGTTCAGCCGCTTGGCCGCGATGGCGGTGGTGCCGGAGGCGCGGGCGACCTGCAGGTCGGCGGCCAGCGCGGCGAAGGCGGCCTCGCCCGGCAGATCCCTGCCGTCCCAGCCGGCCAGCGCCTCGACGGTCTTGGGCAGGACCTGCGGCACCTCCCAGTCGTCCACCGAGCGCCAGAGCATGCCGGCGATCGGGCCGAGGAAGGTGAGCAGCAGGAAGAGCAGGAGCGGCAGCACGAGGCCGAGCGCGCGCAGCTGCCGGGCCCGTTCGGCCCGTTTCAGGCGACGCTTCAACGGCACGTCGGCGCCGGCGACGAACGCGGCGGTCATTGGCGGACCCTCGGTTGGAGCGTCCTCTCCACCCGGGAGAGGGGATCGGCGCGAGGGGGAGCCGGCGGACTGTCCGTCAGCCCCCCTCGCCGCCATGTCGGTTCCGTCCCCGGCAGGCGGCGGCCGGGGACGGCAGGTCGGCTTGCGGGCGGCGGCTTACTTGGCCGCCCACTTGTTGAAGCGCTCGGTCAGACGGTCGATGTTCTCCAGCCAGAAGTTGGTGTCGATCTCCACCGCGTTCTTCATGTTGGCCGGAGCGGTCGGCAGGTCCGCCAGGATCGCCGGGGCGATCTTCGCCGGGGCGTTCTTGTTGGAGGTGCCGTAGGCGATGTTCTCGGACAGCTTGGCCTGGTTCTCCGCCTTGCCGACGAAGTCGAGGAACTTGTAGGCGGCCTCGGCGTTCGGGCTGCCCTTCAGGATCACCCAGCTGTCGATGGTGAACAGCGCGCCGTTCCACACCATGCCGAAGTTCTTCTTCTCGGTCTTGTTGGCGGCGTCGATGCGGCCGTTGTAGACCGAGGTCATCGCCACCTCGCCCGAGGCGAGGAGCTGCGGCGGCTGGGCGCCGGCCTTCCACCAGACGATGTCGTTCTTGATGGTGTCGAGCTTCTTGAAGGCGCGCTCGACGCCGGCGTCGGTCGCCAGCACCTTGTAGACGTCGGCCGGGGCGACGCCGTCGGCCATCAGCGCGATCTCCAGCGTGGTCTTGGCGCCCTGGCGCAGGCCGCGCTTGCCGGGGAACTTCTTGGTGTCGAAGAAGTCGGCCCAGCTCTTCGGCGCCTCCTTCAGCTTGTCCTTGTCGTAGCCGAGCACGAAGTCATAGACGATGGCGCCGACGCCGCAGGGGTTGACCGTCGCCGGGAGATACTGGCCCTCGCCGCCGATGCGGGAGTAGTTGATCTTCTCGAACAGCCCTTCCTCGCAGCCGAGCGCCAGCTCCTCGCTCTCGACCTGGACCACGTCCCAGGTGGCGTTGCCGCCCTGCACCTTGGCGCGCAGGACGCCGATGCCGCCGTCCCACGATTCGTCGTTCATCGCCGTGCCGGTCGCCTTGAACGGCTCGAAATAGACCTTCTTCTGCGCCTCCTGATAGGCGCCGCCCCACGACACGACGGTCAGGTCGCGGGCGCTGGCGGCCGGGGCCAGAGCGCTGATGGCGGTGAAGGTTGCCACGAAACCGAGAGCCACCCTGAACTTCGACATGATCCCCGTCCTTATGTTTGTGTGGTTGTGACTGTCCCAATGATGCCCGGCCCGGGGGGAGACCCCGTCAGACCGGATCCAGCGCCCGGCAATCCTCGGGGCGGAAGGTGATGGTCACCGGCTCGCCGTGGGAGAGCCCGGCATGGGCGCCGGCCGGCAGCTTGACCATGAACTCGTCGTTCCCGGCGGCGGTCAGAACGGCCAGCGTGTGGTCGCCGAGATAGATCATGTCCTGGATGACGGCCGGCAGGCGGTTCGGCCCCTCCCCCGCGGCATCCGGGCCGGCGAGGATGGTGACGCGCTCCGGCCGGATCGACAGCGAGGTGCGGGCGCCGGCCCCGGCGATGTTGACCGCGGTGGCGACCACCGATCCCCCGGCATCCAGGGCGACGCGGCAGTATTCCTGTTCAATATTTTCGACGGTCCCGTTGAGGACGTTGTTCTCGCCGATGAAATTGGCGACGAAGCTGTTGACCGGACGTTCGTAGAGGGCGGCCGGGCGGTCGATCTGCTGGACGATGCCGTCGTTGAAGACCGCGATGCGGTCGGACATCGTCAGCGCCTCGCCCTGGTCGTGGGTGACGTAGACGACGGTGATGCCCATCGTCTCGTGCAGGTGCTTGATCTCGAGCTGCATATGCTCGCGCAGCCGCTTGTCGAGCGCGCCGAGAGGCTCGTCCATCAGCACGAGCGTCGGGTTGAACACCAGGGCGCGGGCGAGCGCCACGCGCTGCTGCTGGCCGCCGGAAAGCTGCCCGGGGCGGCGGCTGGCGAGGGTCTCCAGCTTGATCATCCGCAGCGCCTTGGTGACGCGCTCCCTGATCTCCGCCTTCGGGACGCCGCGCACCGACAGCGGGAAGGCGACGTTCTCCTCGATCGTCAGGTGGGGGAACAGGGCGTAGTTCTGGAAGACCATGCCGATGTCGCGCTTGTGCGGCGGCATGTTCTTGATCGGACGGTCGGCAAGGTAGATTTCGCCCTGTGTCGGGATCTCGAAGCCGGCCAGCATCATCAGCGTGGTGGTCTTGCCGGACCCGGAGGGGCCGAGAAGGGTGAGGAACTCGCCCTTGCGGATGTCGAGGTCCAGGCTCTTCACCACCAGATGTTCGCCGTCGTAGGTCTTCTGCACCCCGGCGAAGCGAACCAGAGCTTGCGTCGTCGCGATCATCCCACCGTCCATTGATCCCCTCCCACCAGAGGCCGTGCGTGTCAGGGGCACGGGCCCCCGGCGCCCCCGTATCGACGGCCCTGACGGTACCACGCGTTTAAGAAAATAGACAAGCCCATTGCTCGTGTCCGGATGATTTCAACAGCCTGCTGTTTCCTTGTGCAACTTGATGGCCTTTGCCCGCCATTCGACCAGGAGTGTGCGCTTTCCATAGGCCGTTGAGAAGACTGATAAAGCGCCAGCCCAGCAGTTCCGTTGCCGCTTCCCGCCCGAATCGGTACCGCCTCGCCGCTCCCGCCCGCGCAGCCGTCCGTATGCGGCATCGCATCCAGGGCCGACGGACCGCGACCCACAGGGGAGAAGCGGCGGGAGCGCTGCCACAAGAATACGAGTCGCCTGTCCGCTCCGCCCTGCCCCCGACGCATGGGATGCGTAGTCTTGTGGAAGGCCGCGCCGCTCGCGGTCCGCGAGTCGCAGGATGGCCGGCGGCCGTGCGTAGTCTTGTGGAGAAGGACGCCGGCCGATTCGTAATCTGGTGGAGGGTGGCCGCCGGTGCCGCAGCGGCGCCGGTGCCGGCCTGCGTAGTCTTGTGGAAGCCCCCCTCGGGAGAGCAGGCGAGGCCCGGCCCCGCGCCCCGGATGCGTATCCTTGTGGAAGTCGTTGAAGGAAAAGGATTTTCCTGCCTGCGGCCGGCCTGACCGAGCGGCCAGGTCCGGTTCCGGAAACAGCAACGGCGGCCCTGCCATCCGGTGGGGCCGCCGTGCGTAATGTGGTGGAAGTGGTTGTCTTGAAAGGGTTTTCGGCTTCGTACTCTGGTGGTTCTTCGCCGCTCACATGGCGAAGAGCGCCGCCTGCCGGCGGTCCGAGGCGATGGGCGGCAGCGAGGGATGCAGCACCATGCCTTCCCGATTCACCTCCACCTTCGCTTCCGGGTAGACGTTCAGCGCGACGCGCAGCGTGTCGGGGAAGCGGGTCTTGAAGTGCCGGATCTCGTCATAGCCGCCGCCGAACTGGGCGTAGAGCGACTGCCAGGAGATCTTCGTCGCCTCGCTCAGCGAATGCAGCCGGTAGGCCAGCCAGATATAGACGTCGATCGCCATGGACTTGCTGGAGATCTCGCGGATCGCCGACTCCAGGACCGGCACCGGATGCTCGCGCAGCGACTTGAAGAAGCTTTCGGACAGCAGCACGCGCTCTTCCCACAGCGAGCCCTGGCGGTAGTCCTCCTCGGTGAAGGTCAGGCCACCGACGACGATCGAGTCCTTGGCGAACTTGCTGCCGCGGCCCTTGGCGTCGGCCTCGTCCCAGAAGAAGGTCAGGTGGCAGGCCGACAGGCGGTTGCACTGTTCCTTGACGTCCCGATAGGATTGCCCGCCGGTGGACACGTTCATCCGGCTCATCCAATCGCGCATGGAGGCGCCCAGCTCGACCTCGCGGCTGTTGGACTGCAGGGCGCGGGTCTGCAGATACAGCATGATCAGCCTGGCCCGCGAGCCGTAGGGCACGCCGAACAGCTTCTCCTTGCCGCCGACCAGCAGCACACCCGGCTGCACCACCAGCGTCACCCGGTGGCCATCGCGCCGCCAGGTCTGGTCGTCGGGAATGCGCTTGTGCGGCAACGCCGTCAGGCAGAAACCGCTGTAGGTGATGCCCATGGCACGCGATTCATCGGCGAGCACGGCCGCCGCGGCATCCACCAGGGGCCGCTGGTCGCGGGGAACCAGCTCCCGGGCGCGCTCCCGGCCGTGTTGCATGATGAGATCATGGATTTCAGCCATGGCTGTCTCCGGTTCGCTTCCACTTGTGCCCGTCCGACGCCGGAAGCCGGCGGCGGACCGTAACGTTTCGCTGATTGGTAAACAATCTGGGTTGGTCAAGGTGCCCGCGTCAATGCGTATTCTTGTGGGTCGGGCTATTAGAAGCTAGTAGATTCATAACTATTTGTATGTGCCACCAGACTACGCGGGAAAAGCCGAGTCGCAGCGACAAGACTACGCATTTCCCGCACCAGATTACGCGGGATGACAGCCTCCGCCTGTGGGTTTCGCTCTGCTCCGCCCCCGCCCCGCCCCTGCCCTGTGCTGCGAATCGGCTCCGAATCACTGATCCTTTGCGACTCCGGAACAAGCCGCGATCGCGCATATGCGACGTCCGATGCCCCGGCGTTGCCGCGGGGAGCCGGGCCAGGGATTGGGGCTGGGGGGATTCGTAATGAAGCGCGCTGTTGACATTTTTCGTCAACAGCGGCAGGGTGCGCCCTATCGAACCACACAAGCCATTGCATCGCGGGGGCGAACGCGGGATGACCGGCGAGGAATTGCAGGCCATACGGGAGGCGCGGGGCGTCACCCAGCAGGAATTCGCGTCTTGGTTGAATGAAAGACTGGGACGACGCTACGACCGTGCTCGGATGAGCCGCTGGGAAAGCGGAGCGGAACGCATTCCGCCGCGCGTCGAGCTGTTCCTGAAGACGGAGCAGGCGAACGCCAAGCCCGACCGGTCCAACCGCCGGGCGCAGGTCGTCGCGGTCGCCAACCAGAAGGGCGGCGTCGGCAAGACCACCACCGCGGTCAACGTCGCCTATGCCCTGGCGAAGCGGGGCGAGCGGGTATTGCTGATCGACGCCGACCCGCAGGCCAGCGCCACCATCTTCCTCGGCCAGGACCCGCGCCAGCTCGAAGGTCGCAAGGCGACGCTCTATTACGCGCTGCTGAAGGACGTCCCCCTGTCCTCCATCGTGCTGCCGGGGGAGTTCGGGCTGGTCCCCTCCTCCATCATGCTGGCGGCGGCGGATACCGAGCTGATGGCGGAACCCTTCGCCTCCTCGGTTCTGCGGGAGAAGATCGCCGACCTGCGCAGCGACTATGACCACATCATCATCGACTGTCCGCCGAACCTGTCGCTGCTGACCGTCAACGCACTGTCGGCGGCCGATCAGGTCATCATCCCGGTGAAGACCGAGTTCCTCGACATCATGGGCATCCCGCTGCTGCTCGACACGGTCGAGAAGATCCGCCGCCGCGGCAATCCCGACCTGACGGTGCTCGGCATCCTGCCGACCATGTTCAACGCGCGCTACACGCAGGACAACGAGACGCTGCGGGAGCTGCGGGAATCGCTGGGCGGCAAGACGCGGATCTTCGCGCCGATCAACCGGTCGACCGGCTACGGCCAGTCGGCGGCGGCTGGCCGTCCGACGCTGGAGGTGCTGCCGGACACACCGGGCGTGCAGGGCTATGTCGATCTGGCACGCGAGCTTGCGGAGGAGGTGACCAGCCATGGCGAAGCCTAAGACGCGCAACTTCGGCCTGTTCCGCGGCGCCGTGGAAGAGCAGGGGCGGGACGCGCTGTTCGGCGTCAGCTCCGACTTTCCCCGCCTCGTCGAGGTCGAGCTGGACCGCATCGAGCGGAACCCCGATCAGCCGCGCCGCATCTTCGACCCGGAAGACATGCAGACGCTGGCGGAGTCGATCGAACGCTACGGCATGAAGCAGCCGATCCTGGTCCAGGATACCGGCGACGGGCGCTTCCTGCTGGTGGCCGGCGAGCGGCGGTACCGCGCGCACGAGATGCTGGGCCGCGACACCATCTTCGCCATCGTCACCTCCGGCGATGCCGACGAGCTGGCGCTGGTGGAGAATGTCCAGCGCGTCGACCTGAACGCCATCGAACTGGCCCAGGCGCTCGCCCGCCTGATGGAGCGGCACGGCTATACGCAGGAAGAGCTTGGCCGCATCGTCGGAAAGAGCCAGAGTGCGATCAGCCACACGCTGCGTCTCAATGCGCTGCCGGATCGCATCAAGGACGAATATGCGACGTCGCATAGGGACGTCTCGCGCTCGGTCCTGGTGGAGATCGCCTGGATCAAGGATGAGGTCGAGCAGCTTGCGCTGTGGGAGCGGGTGAAGGCGGGCGAGGGCACCGTGAAGGCGGCGCGCAGCCGCAAGGACAGCGCCAAGGAGCCGGCCGCCGCCCCGTCCCCTGCCCGCGCCACCCCGGTCGCCCGTTTCCTCGACACGCTGCGCAAGGCGACCAAGCAGCTCGGTGATCCGGCGGAGCTGCGCAGCCAGATCGACGACACGCAGCGCAGCGAGCTGATGGAACTGCGCCGGCGGATCGACCTGCTGCTCGGCGAGTGAGCCTGCCGCGCTTCACAGAGACGGACGCCAAAGAAAAGCCCCCGCCTGCCGGATGCAGACGGGGGCTTTTTCGTGCCCGGACGTGACCCGACCGGTCAGTCGGTGAGGAAGGGGTTGTACAGGCGCTCCTCCCCGAAGGTCGACATCGGGCCGTGACCGGGGATGAAGGCCATGTCGTCGCCGTAGGGGAACAGCCGGGTCCGGATGGAGTCCAGCAGGTCGGCATGGTTGCCGCGCGGGAAGTCGGTCCGCCCGATCGAGCCCTGGAACAGCACGTCGCCGACGATGGCGAGACGGCTCGGCTGGTGGATGAACACGACATGGCCGGGCGTGTGGCCGGGGCAATGGCGGACATCCAGCGTCAGCTTGCCCACCGTGACGGTATCGCCATCCTCCAGCCAGCGGTCGGGCGTGAAGGAGCGGACGGGGGGGAAGCCGAACATCTTGCTCTGCGACGGCATGCCGTCGATCCAGAACTGGTCCTCGCGCTGCGGTCCTTCGATGGGCAGCGTCAACTGCTCCGCCAGATCGGCGACGCCGCCGGCATGGTCGATATGGCCATGGGTCACCAGGATCTTCTCCAGCGTGACGCCCTTGGCCTGCACGGCGCGCAGGATCAGCGGCAGGTCGCCACCGGGATCCACGGCCGCGCCCTTCATCGTCTCTGGACACCAGAGGACGGTGCAGTTCTGCTGGAACGGCGTGACCGGAACGATGGTATAGTGCATGGCGCTGACCTCTTCCTGCAGGCTGTCTTGGGCAAACGGTCTGCCGGACCTTACGCGGTGCGCCATGAGCGGGCAAGGCGCCGCTTCCCGCTCGCATCCAGCGGAAAAGCACGCTACACTATCGCCGTCGGCCCCTCCGCGACGTCCGGAAAAGCCAGGCGGTGCAAGGCTGCCGGGCTGCCGATTATACCGAAATCCAAAATTGCTTCCGCGACCGTGCAGCACTGCCGGATTGCCCGGACACGCATTATTTGTTACCTGTCTGCCGCTTGACCGCGGCCGGGTGGCCGGCCCGCCGGTCCATCCCGACACCAGACCGCCGTACGAGAACAGGCTCATCCGGAATGCTCTCCCAGAAAGCCAAATACGCACTTCGGGCCCTGATCATGCTGGCCGAGCGGCCGGACGACGAACTGGTTCTGATCGCCGACATCGCCGAGCGGGAGAACATCCCGCGCAAGTTCCTCGAGGCGATCCTGGTGGAGCTGCGCAAGCAGGGCCTGCTGTTCGCCAAGCGCGGGAAGAGCGGCGGCTACCGCCTTGCCCGCCCGGCAAACGAGATCTCCTTCGGCGAGGTGATCCGGCTGATCGACGGGCACCTCGCCCCGATCCCCTGCGCCAGCAAATACTCCTTCAAGCCCTGCGAGGACTGCATCGATCCGGACACCTGCTCGGTGCGCTGGCTGATGGTGCAGGTGCGCGACGCCACGGCCGGCGTCCTCGACAAGCGCACGCTGGCCGATGCGCTGCGCCACCGGCAGGCGACCGGCGGGCTCGCGGCCAACTTCGACATCTGAGCGGGGCGATCGCGCACGCTTCGGCCGCCGGGTGGGGCGGGCGCCCTGCCCGGTCCCGCCGCGCTGTGATTCCGGCTGCGGCTGCGGCTGCGGCTGCGGCTACGGCATCAGGTCGACCGCGACGAACACACGGTCGAGCGCGCGGTTGGTCACCTCGCGGGCGATGCCCGCCTCGATCAGGTCATCGACGATCAGCTGCGCCCCGCGGAAGGTGGTGCCGAGCGTCCGCTGGATACGGCGCACGGTGAAGGCCGGCTCCTCGAACAGCCGGTCGAGCACCTCGGGCAGGCGGGAGTTGCGCCGCCGCGTCCCTACCCTGCGCCGCCAGGACTCCGCCGCCTGGTCGAGGCTGTAGACCCGCTGGCGTTCCCGCCGCGCCGTTTCCGCCACCATGTCCGCCAGCCAGGCCAGCCACTCCTCGTCCCGGCCGCGCGCCGCGATCGCGGCGGCGGTCCGGTCGGTCCACAGCGATACCGACAGCGGCAGCCACAGGGCCGGCAGACGGCAGCAGCGCGCCACCGCCTGGGCGGCGAGCAGCCGGGCCGTCGGCACCGCCCAGCTCGGCAGCCGCAGGTCGGGAGCCGGCCGCAGCAGCTCCGCCAGCAGCCCGACGCCGCCGAGCAGGGCCGGCGGCCGGGCCGCAGCGTCGAGACGCCCGAGCAAGGTGCAGGCCTCGGCTTCGCGCTCCGCCGAGAAGGCCAGACGGTCGGGGTCCCGGCCGGACACCTCCGCCTGCAGGACGCGCCAGCAGCATTCCATCCAGTCGAGCGTCCAGGACTCCGGCATGGCGGCGGCGGACGGGGAGGGGCGCCCGTCCTCCCCCTCCTCGGGATCGGTGAGTCCGGCTTCCAGATCCGCCACCGCCTGCCAGACCTCGGACGCGACACTCATGCCGCCGCGAGACAGGGCGGCGGGAGACGGCCGCCGCTCGGGTGCCGGCAGGGCGCCCTGGCTGAACCGGCAGCCCTGCCAGAGCGAGCGGACCGACTGGGCGTCGCCGCGGCCGGCGGTCGGGACGAGGTCGGTGCTGACGGTCGCGATCAGGAAATCGGTGGTGTCCACGGCGATGCCGTCCAGCCGCGCCGCCGCGCAGGCCTCGCGCCGCGCCGCATCGGCCCACAGCCGCCGCCGCCGCTCCGCATCCTGCATCAGCTCGGCCAGCCGGCCGAGGGCGCGCTCGGCTTCCAGCAGGGCGGTGAGCAGGGCAGGGGACAGGGCAGGGGAGAGCGCGGTCTGCATGTGACACTCGTCGCGGTACACATCCGGGTGTCGACATGATACCGATTATATCGTTCACTTGCACCAAGCGCGTCAATTCACAATCGGCCCACAATCGGCGCTGGAGATGAAAAAAGGGCTTTGCCAGTTCCGGGCATTTTGGCAAAGTCTATCGGAGATATGGGAATAAAGCCGCAGGAAAACTTGTGAAACTGTGGTTCAGGGGACCAACCGAAGGAGAGCCCTATGCCGATCCGCCGAAGCCTGACCATTCTCGCCGCGGGGCTCACGCTGGCTTGGCTCGGTGCCGCCGCCGCCGATGCCCAGGATACGCTGCTCAACGTGTCCTACGACCCGACGCGTGAATTCTATGTGGAATTCAACCAGGCCTTTGCCAAGAAGTGGAAGGCGGAAACCGGCCGGGCGGTCACGATCAAGCAGTCCCACGGCGGATCGGGCAAGCAGGCGCGCTCGGTGATCGACGGGCTGGACGCGGACGTGGTCACGCTGGCGCTCGGCTACGACATCGACGCCATCGCCGATTCGGGCCTGCTCGCCAAGGACTGGCAGGCGCGGCTGCCCAACAACAGCTCCCCCTACACCTCGACCATCGTCTTCCTGGTCCGCAAGGGCAATCCGAAGCAGGTCAAGGACTGGGACGATCTGGTGAAGCCGGGCGTCCAGGTCATCACGCCCAACCCCAAGACCTCGGGCGGCGCCCGCTGGAACTATCTCGGCGCCTGGGCCTACGCGCTGGAGAAGTCCGGCAACGACGAGGCGAAGGCGAAGGAGTTCGTCGGGCAGCTCTTCAGGAACGTGCCGGTGCTGGACAGCGGCGCGCGGGGCTCCACCGTCACCTTCACCCAGCGCGGCATCGGCGACGTGCTGCTGGCCTGGGAGAACGAGGCCTTCCTGTCGCTCCAGGAATTCGGCGCCGACAAGTTCGAGATCGTCGTGCCGTCCCTGTCGATCCTGGCGGAACCGCCGGTCGCGGTGGTCGATTCGGTCGTCGACCGCAAGGGAACCCGCAAGGCGGCGGAGGCTTACCTTCAATTCCTCTACACCCGCGAGGGCCAGGAACTCGCCGCCAAGCATTTTTACCGGCCGCGCCAGCCCGAACTTGCGACGCAGTATGCGGGGCGCTTCGCCAATGTTAAGCTGGTGACGATCGACCAGACCTTCGGCGGCTGGCGTCCGACCCAGGAGAAGCATTTCGCTGATGGCGGGGTGTTCGACCAGATCTACCAGAAGGGCCGCTGACCGGTGGTCGCGGTCGCCTCTTCCGACACCGTGGCCACCACGAGGGGGGCGCGGTGACCGGCGTCTTCAGGAAACCGAGCGTGATCCCCGGCTTCGGCCTGACGCTGGGCTTCACGCTGGCCTATCTCAGCCTGATCGTCCTGGTGCCGCTGGCCGCCCTGGCGGTGAAGGCCGGCGGGCTGGGGTGGAGCGGCTTCTGGGCGGCCGTGCTGACGCCGCGCGTGATGTCGGCCTTCCAGGTCAGCTTCGGCCTGTCGCTGGTGGCGGCGGCGGTCAACGCGGTGTTCGGCTTCATCGTCGCCTGGGTGCTGGTGCGCTACCGCTTTCCGGGAAAGCGGCTGGTGGACGCGCTGGTCGATCTGCCCTTCGCCCTGCCGACCGCGGTGGCGGGCATCGCGCTCAGCGCGCTCTATGCCCCGAACGGCTGGCTGGGCAAGCCGCTGATGGACGCCTTCGGCCTGAAGGTGGCCTTCACGCCGATCGGCATCGCCATCGCCCTGACCTTCATCGGGTTGCCCTTCGTCGTGCGGACGGTCCAGCCCATCCTGCAGGACCTTCCGGCGGAGGAGGAGGAGGCCGCGGCCTCCCTCGGCGCCTCGCGCGGGCAGACCTTCTTCAAGGTGGTGTTCCCCGCCATCCTGCCGGCGCTGGTCACCGGCTTCGCGCTCGCCTTCGCCCGCGGGTGGGGGAGTACGGGTCGGTCATCTTCATCGCCGGCAACATGCCCGGCGTGTCGGAGATCGCCCCGCTGCTGATCGTCATCAAGCTGGAGCAGTACGACTATGCCGGGGCGGCGGCGGTCGGCCTGCTGATGCTGATGGTGTCCTTCATCATGCTGCTGGTGCTGAACCTGCTGCAGAACTGGATGAGAACCCGCCATGCGCGCTAGCAGACAGACCTCCGCGCTGGCCGATCCCGTCTGGGTCCGCCTTGCGCTGATCGGCACGGCGCTCGCCTTCCTCGTGCTGTTCCTCGTCCTGCCGCTGGTCGCCGTCTTCACCGAGGCGCTGCGCCGCGGCTTCGACGCCTACTGGGCGGCGCTGGTCGAGCCGGACGCCATGGCGGCGATCCGCCTGACCCTGCTCGTCGCCGCCATCGCGGTCCCCGCCAACCTGATCTTCGGCGTGGCGGCGAGCTGGTGCGTGGCGAAGTTCGAATTCCGCGGCAAGAACCTGCTGATCACGCTGATCGACCTGCCGTTCTCCGTCTCGCCGGTGATCTCCGGCCTGATCTACGTGCTGCTCTACGGCATGCGCGGGCTGCTCGGCCCCTGGCTGAAGTCGGAGGGCATCCAGATCATCTTCGCCGTGCCGGGGCTGGTGCTGGCGACCATCTTCGTCACCTTCCCCTTCGTCGCCCGCGAGCTGATCCCGCTGATGCAGGAGCAGGGCTCGGAGGAGGAGGAGGCGGCCCTCGTGCTCGGCGCGTCGGGCTGGCAGACCTTCTGGCGGGTGACCCTGCCCAACATCAAGTGGGGCCTGCTCTACGGCGTCCTGCTCTGCAACGCGCGGGCGATGGGCGAGTTCGGCGCGGTGTCCGTCGTCTCCGGCCATATCCGGGGCGAGACCAACACGATGCCGCTGCATGTCGAGATTCTCTACAACGAATACAACTTCGTCGCCGCCTTCGCGGTGGCCTCGGTGCTGGCCCTGCTCGCCCTCGTCACGCTGGTGGTGAAGACGGTGCTGGAATGGCGCTTCGAGGCCGAGATCGCGGCCACGCGGCATTAGGGGACGGGCGAGAGAGATGGCGATCCAGGTATCCGGCATCACGAAGCGGTTCGGCGCCTACACGGCACTCGACTCCGTCGACCTCGAGGTGCGGTCGGGCGAGCTGCTGGCTCTCCTCGGCCCCTCCGGCTCGGGCAAGACCACCCTGCTGCGCATCATGGCGGGGCTGGAGCATCCCGACGGCGGCAGCCTGCAGCTGAACGGGGAGGAGGCGCTGGGCCTCAAGCCGCGCGACCGGCAGGTCGGCTTCGTCTTCCAGCACTACGCCCTGTTCCGCCACATGACGGTGTTCGACAACGTCGCCTTCGGGCTGAAGGTGCGTCCGCGCGGCGAGCGGCTGGGCCGCGCCGAGATCCGGCGGCGGGTGCTGGAGCTGCTGGAGCTGGTGCAGCTCGGCCATTTCGCCGAGCGCTACCCGGCGCAGCTCTCCGGCGGCCAGCGCCAGCGCGTGGCGCTCGCCCGTGCGCTCGCCATCGAGCCGAAGGTGCTGCTGCTCGACGAGCCGTTCGGCGCGCTCGACGCCAAGGTCCGCAAGGAGCTGCGGCGCTGGCTGCGCAAGCTGCACGACGACATTCACATCACCTCCGTCTTCGTCACCCACGACCAGGAGGAGGCGCTGGAACTCGCCGACCGGGTGGTGGTGATGAGCCAGGGGCGGATCGAGCAGATCGGCACGCCGGCGGAGGTCTACGACCATCCCTCCTCGGCCTTCGTCTATGAATTCCTCGGACAGGTGAACCGGTTCGACTGCGTGGTCGACGGCGGGGTGGCGGTGGCGGCCAACGGCGCCCTGTCCATCCCGGCGGAGATCTCGCTGCGCGGCCCCGGCATCGCCTATGTGCGGCCGCACGACCTCGGGCTGAGCCCGGCGTCCGGCGGGCCGGGCCGGGTCTCCGGCATCCATGTCGTCGGCCCGGACGCGCGGGTGGAGATCGACCTGGCCGGCTTGGCGCTGGAGGCCGAGATGGACCGCGAGCGGCTGCAGATGCTGGGCCTGCGCACCGGCGACCCCTGCGCGGTCCATGTCGACCGGGCGCGGATCTTCCCCCGCGCCTGAGGGCAGGGGGCCGGAGCGAGGGCAGGGCCCACGGGGAGGGGCGCTCAGTCGGCCCCGGCCGCTTCCTTGCCCTTGGTCTCCAGCTCCATCAGGGCTTCATAGTTGCCGTCGCGGTAGGCCTGCAGGTTGCGGTCGACCGTCTGCGGATCGATGCCGGCCTTGCGCAGGACCAGGGCGGCCATGTGCAGGCTGGCCTCGATGGTCTCCGGCACCACGGCGGTGGCGCCGGCCGCCGACAGGATGCCGCGCTGCCCCAGGTCGTGGGCGCGGGCGACGATGGGCAGGTCGGGTGCGGCGCGGCGGATGGCCTCCACCGCCCGCTCGGCACGCTCCGGCCGGTTCAGCGTGATGACGGCGGCGCGCGCCCGCTCGATCCCCGCCACCCGCAGGACCACCTCCTGGCTGGCGTCGCCGTAGTAGACGGGCAGCCCATGCTGGCGCGCCCGCGCCACCCGCTGCGGTTCGAGGTCCAGCGCCAGGAAGGGGACGTCGTGGGCGGCGAGCAGGCGGGCGACCGCCGCCCCGACGCGCCCATAGCCGGCGATCAGCACATGGCCGGTGCGGCCGTCCGCCTCCACCCCGAAGGTCTCGGCTCCCCGCCTCGCCTCGATCGCCTGGGCCAGCCGCTGGGCGGCGGTGCCGATCAGCGGCGTGACCGCCATGCTCAGCGCCACGGAAGAGGAGAGCAGAAGCCCGGTCTCGCCATCCATCACCTTCAATGCCGTCGCCTTGCCGATCAGGACGAAGGCGAACTCGCCGCCCTGCGCCAGCAGCAGCCCGATCCGCAGCGAGGTGGCGAGACCCAGCCCCGACAGCCGGCACAGCAGGAACAGCAGCGTGCTCT